>NZ_JAMYXC010000033.1 GCF_024159025.1 Limimaricola litoreus | reverse complement strand
GATCCGCGGCCGGTAGGCGCGCCCGGCGATCCAGCCGATCGCGGCGGAGACGAGCCTGAGCCGGGTCTCCTCCGGCGCGCGCCCCAGCAGGGCGGCGTCGATCTCGACCGCACCGGCCCGCAGCCGCAGCGCCCGGCGCGACAGGTCTGCTGCCGGCGCCTCCAGCGCCTCCCGCGCCATCGCCATGCGCTGCGCGGTGTCGGCCAGCCCCTGCGCGTCGATGCCCAGAGGCGCCAGATCACGCAGCGCGGCCCTTGCCCGGACCCGCTGAAAGCGCGGATCGGCGTTCGACGGGTCCTCGTCCCAGCCCAGCCCCCGCTCCGAAAGCCAATCGCGAAGCGCCGCGCGGCGCAGCCCGAGAAAGGGGCGCAGCCAGACGAGCCCGTCTTCGTGTCGGATGGGAGACATGGCCGAGAGCCCATCCACCCCCGAGCCGCGCGCGAGCCGCATCAGCACCGTTTCGGCCTGATCGTCGAGCGTATGGCCCAGCGCCACGGCCTCCAGACCATGCCGCCTGGCCCAATCCGTAAGCAGCGCACGGCGCGCACGGCGGGCGGCGTCCTGCAGGTTGCCGCGCCCCTCCCAGCCGGTCCAGTCGAGGATCTCGTGCGGCAGGCCGAGAATGGCGCAATCGCGCGCCACCCGCTCGGCCTCGGCCCGCGCTCCGTCCCGCAGCCCGTGATCGACCGTGGCGACGCGAACAGCGATGCCGCGATCGCGCGCCATGGGCGCCAGCGCATGCAGAAGCGCCATGGAATCCCCGCCGCCCGACACGGCGAGGCCGAGCCCCCGGGAGGAAAGCTCGGCCTCGAGGCATCGGGCGGCGGCGGCGAGAATATCCTCTGCCGCGGCGGTCACCCCGCCGCCGTCACTGGCACGACAGTTCCAGCATCGCGGCTTGCGCCTCGATCGCGGCCGGATCGCCCGGAAAACGCGTGGTGACCTCGCCCAGTGTCACGCAGGCATCGGGCACCTGCCCCAGCGCCGAAAGCGAGCGGCCGAGCTTGTAGAGCGCCTGTGCTGCGACCTTGCCGTCGGGATCGCCCGAGAAGCTGTCGAGATAGGCGCGCGCCGCCGCGGCGCTCTCGCCGAGCCCGGTCAGGGCCTCACCCTTCTTGAACAGCGCCTCGGAGCTCAGCGCGCCGCCGGGGTAGGTCTGGACATGGGCCGAGAACTGGTCCGCGGCGCGGCGAAAGTCACCCTGTGCGAGCGCCTCCGACGCCCGCTCGAAATCCGCCTTCTCGCCGACGGCGAGCGCGGGGCCGGTGCCGGTCGAGACCGGGGCGGCGGGGGTCGGCACGTTCGCGGCACTGTCGACACCGCCAAGGCTGGGCGTGTCGCCGAGCTGGCTGATGTCGCAGTTCTCATCCAGCTCGCAGATGCGGAATTCCAGATCGCCGACGCGGTTGGTGCCGTCGGTGGTGATCCGGTTGATGCGGAACTCCAGCTCCTCGGTCTTCGAGGTCAGCCCCTGCAGCTGCGCCTCGATGGCATTGAGCCGCTCGAGCGCCGAATTGCCGCCCACGGCCTGCGGGGTGGCGTCGGTGGTGTTCAGCTCGCCCTTGAGCGACTGGATATCGCCGTAGAGCACCGACAGTTCCTGCCGGATGTCGGCGAGTGTCTGATCCTGCCCCTGCGCCGCCCCCGCGACCGGGGCCGCGAGGGCGCACAGGAGCGCGAGGCGGCTCAGGGACGCGCGCATCAGCTCAGCGCCCCGGCGGCGATGACGGTGACGGCGCGGCGGTTCTGCGCGTAGCAGCTTGCATCCGAACAGGTCGCGATGGGCCGCTCCTTGCCGTAGGAAATGGTGCGCAGACGCGAGGACGGCACGCCGCGCGAGATCAGGTATTCGCGCGCCGCGTTGGCCCGCCGCGCGCCGAGCGCCACGTTGTATTCGCGCGTGCCCTGCTCGTCGGCATGGCCCTCGATCACGGCGAGGTAGTCGGTATTGGTCATCAACCACTGCGCCTGCCCGTCGAGCGTCGCCATCGCCTCGGAGGTCAGGGTCGACTGGTCGATCTGGAACAGCACCCGGTCGCCGATGGCCTGAGCGAAATATTCGGGGCTGTCGGGGTTGCCCAGGCCGCTCTGGCCGATGGCGCCCGACTGGTCGAAGCCCGCACCCGCCCCGGCCCCCGCGATGTCGGAGCCCAGCCCGTCCGCGCCGCTGCCGAAGCGGTCGGGACGGGTGCAGGCCGACAGCGCCAGCGCGGCTGCGAGGATGGAGACGGTGAAATACTTGTTCATCTTGAAAATCCTGCCCCTGAAGGAGTGTTTGTCCGAATGCCTAGCACGCGACCGGCGGCGTGCAAACGCCGCCCTCACCGTTGCAGCGGGCCCCACGAGGCGTCCGAGGAGAAGCCCCCCGTCGGCACCGGCTTGAGATTGCGCCCCGAGATGTCGACCGAATGCAGCTGCGGCCCGCCCGAAGCGCCCTGAGTCTCACGGGTGAACATCAGCACCCGCCCGTTCGGCGCCCAGGTCGGGCTTTCGTCGAGGAAGGAGGAGGTCAGCAGCCGCTCTTCGGAGCCATCGGTGCGCATCACGCCGATGTGGAAGCGACCCGCGTTCTGTTTGGTGAAGGCGATGAGATCGCCGCGCGGGCTCCAGACCGGAGAGCCGTAGCGCCCTTCGCCGAAGGAGATGCGGCGCGGCTCGCCGCCCGAGGCGGACATGACGTAGAGCTGCTGCGTGCCCGAACGGTCGCTTTCGAACACGATCTGGCTGCCGTCGGGCGAGAGCGAGGGCGAGGTCTCGATCGAGGGGGCGGAGGTCAGCCGGGTATGCGCGCCCGAGTTCAGGTCGGTGCGGTAGATGTCGGTGTTGCCGCCGGTGGAGACCGAGTAGATCACCGCGCCGCCATCCTTGGAAAAGCGCGGGGAGAAGGCCATCTCGCCCTCGACGGTGGTGATCTGCCTCCGCCCGACGCTGGCCACGTCGAGAAGGTTGATCCGCGGGAAGCCGCTCTCGTAGCTGGTGTAGAGCACCCGGTCGCCATTCGGCGAAAAGCGCGGCGCCAGCACGAGCGAGGCGCTGTCGGTCAGGAACTGCCGGTTCTCGCCGTCGTAATCCATGATCGCGAGACGCCGGGCCCGGTTGTCCTTGGGACCGGATTCCGAAACGAAGACCACCCGGCTGTCGAAATAGCCGCTCTCGCCGGTGATGCGGGAATAGACCGCGTCGGCCACCTTGTGACCCATGCGCCGCCAGCCTCCCGTGGTGCCAGTGAACTGCAGCCCCTCGCCCAGCTCGGCGCCGGTGAACACGTCGTAGAGGCGGAATTTCACGGTGAGCTGGTCGCCACTGACCGCCACCGCCCCGGTGATCAGCGCCTGGGCGTTGATCGCACGCCAGTCGGGATAGGCGACGGGGCTGGCGAAGCTCGCGGGCGTAGAGATGAAGGAGGTGGCCGGGATCTCGCGGAAGAGCCCGGTGCCGGTCAGGTCCTGTGCCACCACGCGGGTGATGTCGGCGGCGATCTGCTCGGCGCCCGCGGTTTCGGCCTGAAACCCCGGTACGGCGAAGGGCAGCGGCTCGATCACGCCTTCGGAGATGGTGATCCGCAAGGGCCCGTCCTGCGCGAGGGCGGGTGCCGGAATGGCCGTCGCCGCGACGAGCGGCGCCAGCAGAAGCGCGATGGTTCTGGTCAGCATCTATGTCCTCGTTCCGTCAGACCGCGGGGGTTCACAGCCCCTTTTGCGCAGCGGCGTAGGGTTGGGCAACGCCCCGTCTGGGGCGCGGGTTCAAAGCAATCGCACGCGAAGCGCTCAGGGTGGCAGCAATGCATCAGCGCATCCTCATGCCGGAGGGATCGAAGGTCATCTCGACCTCCTTCCACTGCTCGTATTTCTCGGCCGGAAGCACGTATCCATCGCGCTGGCAGCGCAGAATGGCGCGGCGCGCGGATTGGAACGCCGCCTCGATCGCCGCCTCGCTGCCGCCCTGCCCGCCGACGCGGCGCACATCGCCCTGCACCCGGCCCTGCGGGTCGAGATCGAAGGCGACGGTGAGCGTCACCCGCGCCGCCTCGGAGCCCACGTCGACGTTCCAGCATTGCTGCACCGCGACGCGGAAGGCCGACTGCTCGGCCCCGGTCATCGGCGGGCCGGGGTTGGCAGCGGGCGCGGGCGCGGGCGTGCTTGCCAGCGCGGCGGCGAGCGCATCGGCCACGGCGTCGCTGGTGTCGGTGGCAGGCGGCGTCTCGGGTTCGGGCTCGGCGTCCTGCGAGGAGGCGGTCTGCGTTTCCGGCTCGGTTACGGGAGCGGGTTCGGGATCGGGCGCCGCACGCGCGGGGCGCGAAAGCGGTCGCGGGGCCGAGGGCGGGGCCAGGGCCAGCTGCGGCGCGGGCGGCGTCTCGGGCGCGCTTGCGGGCTCCTCGGCCTCGGTCACGATCTCGGTCGTGGCCTCCTCGGGTGGTCGCCGACAAGACCGCGCCCGAGGTCACCGCTACGGCCTTCGCGCTCGGCAAGACGCTGG
>NZ_JAMYXC010000223.1 GCF_024159025.1 Limimaricola litoreus | reverse complement strand
GTCGAGCCCGGCGCGGGTGGATTGCACCAGCCGTGCGCCGAACTGCGCGAGATCGGCCTGCAACTCGGCCCGCACCGGCACCGCCATCTCGGCGGCCGCCGTGGGCGTCGGCGCGCGCCGGTCGCTGGCGTGGTCAATCAGCGTGGTATCGGTCTCGTGCCCCACCGCAGAGATCAGCGGGATCGCGCTTTCGGCGGCGGCGCGCACCACGATCTCCTCGTTGAAGCCCCACAGATCCTCGATCGAGCCGCCACCGCGTGCGACGATCAGCAGGTCGGGCCGGGGCAACGCGCCGCCCGGCGTCATCGCGTTGAAGCCGCGGATCGCGGCGGCGACCTCGGCGGCCGAGGCCCTGCCCTGCACCGCCACGGGCCAGACCAGCACCTTGCGCGGGAAGCGGTCGCGCAGCCGGTGCAGGATGTCGCGGATCACCGCGCCGGTGGGCGATGTCACGACGCCGATGATCTCGGGCAGGTAGGGGATGGGCCGCTTGCGCCCCTCGTCGAACAGCCCCTCGGCGGCGAGCGCCTGCCGCCGCTTTTCCAGCATCGCCATCAGCGCGCCTGCCCCCGCGGGCACCACCTCCTCGACATTGAGCTGGTAGCGCGATTGCGAGCCGAAGGTCGTCATCCGCCCGGTGGCGATGACCTCCATCCCCTCCTCGGGGCGATGCGTCAGCTTGGAGACCTGCCCCTTCCAGCTGACGGCGGAGAGCACGGAGCGGTCGTCCTTGAGATCGAAATACATGTGGCCGGTGCGCGCAACGGTGACGCGGCCCACCTCGCCGCGCACCCGGACATGGCCGAACTCGCCCTCGATGGTCTTCTTCACCGCGCCCGAGATCTCGGACACGGTGAACTCATGCGCGTTGCCGCCCGGCGCGGGGCCATCATCTTCGAACAGGTCCATGGCCCTTACCTGCACCATGCCGCGCGAGGGGGCAACGGGTCAGAAGCCGTCGCTGCCCTCATCGCCCTCGCCGTAGAGCCAGGCCGAATATTCTCGCGCGGCGAGGCTGGTCATGAAGATCTGCACGCCACGCACGCTGCTCAGATCGGGCTGGATGCGGCCGCGCGAATTCTGATTCAGGAACTGGGCCGCGGAAATCACCCCGCGGCGCGTGCCCGGCCCCCAGGCCGCGTCGAGCGCGCTGTCGTAGAAACCGCCATAGCTCAGCTCTTCCTGCAGATCGCGCCGGGTGCGCGGGGGCAGTTGCATGAAGATCGCGCCGAGCGGGTCGTCCTGAGCCATGGCGGCGGTGGCGCCCAGCCCGATACCGAACGGGATCATGGCGAGAAAATGTCGTCTTTGCATGAGGTTATTCTCCCTTTTAAACCAGTAGTTGCATTCCATATCGATCTTGCTCGCGCCAGTCGCCACGGCTTTCTTCCGCCGGTCCCGGCCTGCGGCGTGGCCGATCGGCCACAACACGCATGCGCCTCCGCGCCATTGCCCCGAGGGACGCGCGCGCCTAGAAGCGCCCCGACGGCAGGCTTTGCGGGAGACGCGACCATGAACATCCTCATTCTCGGGTCCGGCGGACGCGAACACGCCATCGCCTGGGCGGTGCTGCAGAACCCCAAATGCGACAGGCTGATCGTGGCCCCCGGCAATGCGGGCATCGCGCAGATCGCCGAATGCGCCGATCTCGACATCCTCGATGGCGACGCGGTGGCGGGCTTTGCCGCCGAGAACGCGGTGGACCTGGTCATCATCGGCCCCGAAGCACCGCTGGCCCTCGGCGTGGCCGATACCTGCCGCGCCGCCGGGCTCAAGGTGTTCGGCCCCTCCGCCGCCGCCGCGCGGCTCGAAAGCTCGAAGAACTTCACCAAGGCGATCTGCGACGCCGCCGGTGCGCCCACCGCGGGCTATGCGCATTTCACCGATCTGGCCGCCGCACGCACCTATCTCGAACGCCAACCCATGCCGATCGTGATCAAGGCCGACGGCCTGGCCGCGGGCAAGGGCGTGGTCGTGGCGACCGAGCGGGACCAGGCGCAGGCCGCGCTCGACCACATGTTCGGCGGCGAATTCGGCGCCGCGGGCTCCGAGGTGGTGATCGAGGAGTTCATGGAAGGCGAGGAAGCGAGCTTCTTCGTGCTGGTCGATGGCGAGACGGTGCTGCCGATCGGCACGGCGCAGGACCACAAGCGCGTCGGCGACGGCGACACCGGCCCCAACACCGGCGGCATGGGCGCCTATTCCCCCGCGCCGATCCTGGACGAGAGCGTCGCGCAGAAGGCGCTCGACGAGATCATCCGCCCGACCATGCGCGAGATGGCGCGGCGCGGCACGCCCTATTCGGGCGTGCTCTATGCCGGCCTGATGATCCGGAACGGCCAGCCCCGCCTCGTCGAATACAACGCGCGCTTCGGCGATCCCGAGTGCCAGGTGCTGATGATGCGGCTCGGCGGTCAGGCGCTCGACCTGATCCAGGCCTGCGCCGAGGGGCGGCTCGAGGGCATGGAGGCGCATTGGGCCGATGACCATGCGCTGACGGTCGTGCTGGCGGCCAGGGGCTATCCAGGCAGCTACGACAAGGGCTCCGTGATCGGCGGGCTCGACGCGCTGGAGGAGAGCGCCTCGGCCATGGTGTTCCACGCGGGCACGGCGCTGCGCGAGGGCAAGGTCACCGCCAATGGCGGGCGCGTGCTCAACGTCACCGCCCGCGGCGAGACGCTGGCCGAGGCCCGCGCGGCGGCTTACGGCATGGTCGAGGCGATCGACTGGCCCGAGGGGTTCTGCCGAAGCGACATCGGCTGGCGGGCGCTGCCCGGAGCGGTCTGAAGCCGGCCCCCTTCCAGGGGGCGAGGCACAACGAAAAGGGCCGCACCCCGAGGTGCGGCCCTTTTCGCATCATGACTTGCCTTTCGGCTCAGGCGGCGGCGGCGCGGCTCACCAGAACGCCGTCGATCTCGCGCGCGGCAGAGGTCTCGTCGCTGCCCGAGACGGCAGCGATCTCGCGGATCAGCCGCTCGAGAGCTGCTTCGTAGAGCTGGCGCTCGGAATAGGACTGCTCGCGCTGGTCATCGGCGCGGTGCAGGTCGCGGACCACCTCGGCGATGGCGATCAGGTCGCCCGAGTTGATCTTCTGCTCGTATTCCTGCGCGCGGCGCGACCACATGGCCTTCTTGACCTTGGCCTTGCCCTTGAGCGTCTTCATGGCATGGGCCACGACGTCGGGCGACGAGAGCGAGCGCAGCCCGGCTTCGGTGGCCTTGTGGGTGGGCACGCGCAGCGTCATCTTGTCCTTCTCGAAGGAGATCACGAAAAGCTCGAGCGACATGCCCGCCACTTCCTGCTCCTCGATCGAGACGATCTTGCCGACGCCATGCGCCGGGTAGACGACGAAGTCATCGGGACGGAATTCGTTCTTCTTCTTGCTCATGATGTCCTTCCTGGAAGATTCCACCGGGTGAGGGACGCGCCGAAGACCCGGCGAACCGAGGGGTTCGTCAGGAGCGCGGATGGCCGACGGGATCTAGGTTTGCAGCAGCATTACCGGATCAATATAGCACAAGAATCGCCTTCGAGAAAGCGTCATGCCGCATCGCGAAGAAACGCCTTGTCGCCAAGGCGTTCGAGATCGTGTAATGCGCGGCCTCGGCGTGGGGGCGCGAATCAGCCGCCTTCGCCGGGGGCCTCGGAGAACAATTCCATCTTGCCCTCCTTGCCATCCATCTCCTCCGCCTTCGGCAGCGGATCTTTCTTGGTGACGATGACGGGCCAGATCTCGGAATACTTGCGGTTGAACTCGACCCATTTCTCGACATCCGGCTCGGTGTCGGGACGGATCGCATCCGCCGGGCATTCGGGCTCGCAGACACCGCAGTCGATGCATTCGTCGGGATGGATGACGAGCATGTTCTCGCCCTCGTAGAAGCAGTCGACGGGGCAGACCTCGACGCAATCCGTGTACTTGCAGGCGATGCAGTTGTCCTTGACGACATAGGTCATTGGCGGGCCCTCGATGCTTGTTGCGGCCTAGCTAGAGCAGAGCGCGGGGTCATTCAAGCGCTCGCCGGACCCTCTGCCTCTCCCGACGCCCCCGGCGGGTCAAGATCGTCGTAAAGCCCTTGCGCCTCGCTGGCCGGGCCGCGCCGCTCTCCAAGCGCCAGAATCCGCACCACGCGGATCGCGCGGCCCTGCGGAAAGGTCAGCACGTCGCCCTCCCCCACCCCGCGCGAGGGCCGGGCGGCGGGCTGGCCGTTGACCCGCACCCGCCCCTTGGAGACGAGCGCGGCGGCCAGGGCGCGGGTCTTGAAGAACCGCGCCTGCCACAGCCACTTGTCGAGGCGCAGCGTCTCGCGCCGCGCCTCGGCGGGGTTCACCTCGCCCCGGCTCAATCGCGCTTGAAGCCCGCGAGCGCGGCGGCAAAGGGGTTGTCGGGGTCGATCTTCTTCTCGCGCGGGGGCTGCGAGGAGAAGTTGCGCGGGCGCTGATCGTCGCGCTCGCCCTTGCCGCGGCGCTTGGCTTCGCCCTTGCCGCCCGGCTTGCCCTTGGCACCACGCGGCGCGCCGCCGTCCTTGCGCGCGCCATCGGGCTTGCCGCCCTGTCGGCGTCCCTTCTGGCCCTCGCCGCCCCGACGCTGCCCGCGCCCGGCCCAGGTGAAGGTGTAGAAGGTCTCCAT
>NZ_JAMYXC010000120.1 GCF_024159025.1 Limimaricola litoreus | reverse complement strand
CGCCGCCCGCGCCCGAGACCGGCCCGATCCGCGCCGTGCCCGGCCCGCAGGCCGAATGGTTCACGCCCGAGGCGATGGCGCGCTTTTTCGACAGCGACTACCGCGTCGGGGCCGAAACCGACCGCATGGGAATGCGGCTCGAAGGCCCCGTGCTTGCCCATTCCGAGCGCGGCGCCGACATCATCTCGGACGGCATCGCCCCCGGCGCAATCCAGGTGCCGGGCAGCGGCCAGCCCATCGTGCTTCTGGCCGATGCCCAGACCACGGGCGGCTATCCCAAGATCGCCACCGTGATCGGCGCGGACCTGTCGCGGCTCGCGCGCCTCGCGCCGGGCGACCTGCTGCGCTTTCAGGCCGTCACCGTCGAGGAAGCCGAGGAGGCGGCGCGCGCCCGGCGCGCGGCGCTCGACCGCATGGCCCAAGACATCGTCGCCGCCGGTGCGGGCCGGATCGATCGCCGCGCTCTCTGGAGCGCCAATCTCGTGAGCGGCGCGGTCGACGCGCTCTGCCCCGATCATTTCCCGCACCATCCGGAGCCGAAGGAGCACCCGTGAAGATCAACCTCAACGCCGATCTCGGCGAAAGCTTCGGCGCCTACAGCATCGGCAACGACGCCGGGCTGCTCGGTGTCGTCGGTGCCGCCAACATCGCCTGCGGCTTTCATGGCGGCGATCCGGTGGTGATCTCGCGCGCCATCCTGCGGGCCAGGGAAACCGGCGCCAGCATCGGCGCGCATCCGGGCCATGCCGACCTGCAGGGCTTTGGCCGCCGGGCGATCGCGCTCGCGCCAGAGGAACTGCGCATGTCGGTGATCTACCAGGTCTCGGCGGTGGCGGGCATGGCCCGCGCGCTGGGGCATCCCATCACCCATGTCAAACCGCATGGCGCGATGAACAATCAGGCCTGCGCCGACCGCGCCATGGCCGACACCATCGCCCGCGCCGTGGCCGAAACCGACCCCGGTCTCATCCTGCTCGCCCCGGCGCTGTCGGAACTGGCGGCGGCGGGGGAGGCGGCGGGGCTGACCGTCGCGCTCGAGATCTTCGCCGACCGGACCTACGAGCCCGATGGCAGCCTGACGCCGCGCAGCCGCCGCGGATCGGTGCTGCATGGCTCGGACGAGGCGCTCGCACATGTCAGGCGCATGATCAAGGCGGGCGGCATCGTCACCCGCACGGGCGAGGTGCTGCCAACGCCGTTCCATTCGATCTGCGTGCATGGCGACGGGCCGGAGGCGCTTGGCACGGCCTCGGCGCTGCGCGAGGCGCTCGCAAACTGGGGGCACGAGCCGGTCGACCTTCCCGCCGCCCTGCGCGGCGCGTGACGGCAGGCGGCGCGATCGGCTCTCCCTAGCCGTGGCTAGACACGGGCCGCGCCAGGTTCCCAGCCGCGTCGAACGCCATCGGCCGGGGATCGCCGAGCACCTCGATGCCCGGATCGGCCATGGCCTCGGGCAGTAGCGCCTCGGAGATCAGGATCTCCTCGAGATGCAGCGTGTTGGCGAGGCGCACCATGCGCAGCCCGCCCGGCCCCTGGGCGTTGCAGGTCTTGATCGCGACGCGGATCGCGTCCCTGTCGTTGTCGAGGATCATCGGGATGCGCGCCCCGGCGAGCACCGTCGAGGTGATGCAGTTGGCGTAGGTGGAGGGGAAGTCGATCCTGTCGAACAGGCGCCGCGTGCAGACATCGGCCAGCCCGATGCCGGTCGCGTTGCCGCCGCCGTTGTCGCTCAGGTCGAGCACCGCCATCTTTCCGACCTCCTGGCTCGTCCGCACATAGGGGGTGGTCGCGCGGCCGGTGATGTTGGGGTCCATGCCGGTGCCGGAGAATTCCTTGCCCATCCTGTCGATCACCAGCACGTCGAGCGGGCGAAACCGGATGCGGGGCATGTTGGCGCGGGCCATGGCCAGAAGCTCGGGCTCACGCTCGAGGATGCGCTCGCCCGGCACGGCCTCGATCAGGGCCGGCTTGTCATAGGCGTTCTCGACCGTGGCCAGCCCGAACAGCACCGGCGCATGCGCCAGCTTGAAGCGCGCCATCTCGATCACGTGCTCGGCCATGGTGCCGAAGCCGTAGGCATGGCAGCTCTCCGCGCCCCGCTGCTTGCCGAGGCCGATGGTGATCATCTTGGCGAGCCCGCTTTCGATCGTGCCGCTGAAGCTGGTGTGCGGCTTGATGCGGTTGATGACCACGATGCCGTCGGCGGCCATCGCCGCGCTGTCCATGTAGATCGGCAGGCCGCCCGGCAGGCGGCCCATCTCGACCGTCTCCATCGACGAGCGGATCGGGCAGCCGGCGCTTTCTTCCGTCACGCCGAGCTTTGCCAGAAGCGCGGTCTGCCCTTCGGCCGTCGCGCCGCCATGGCTGCCCATGGCCGGCACGATGAACGGCCGCGCGCCATGGGCTTCGAGCGCCGCGATCGTCGCGCGGACCAGCCTCGGCAGCTCGGCCACCCCCCGGCTGCCGACACCGACCGCGACGCTCATGCCCGGACGCAGGCGCGCGGCAATCTCGGGCCGCGCGATCTCGCCGCGGACCACGGCGGCGACATCACCGATCCGCTCATCGGCAAAGAGCTGCCGCACCGGCAGCATGCGCGGCAGGGCGACCGTCGCGACCAGCTCGTCGATGATGTTCATGTAAAGCCTCGCTGTGCTGGGCCCGCCCCGGCGCGGGGCGGTCGGTCCTATTGGAAACGTGCCTGCCAGAGCGCGATATAGCGGTCCTTGGCCGGGGAGAGATGATCGCGGCAGGCCGCGACGAGCCGCGCGCGGTCGCCGTCGGCGCTGTGGCCATGGGATCGATCGGGAATGCTCACCTTGTCCGCCTCTCGCGATGTTGACGCCGGTCTGGTCGCCAAGCTGTAGCAGCCCGCCTGCCCCGCTTCAAAAGCCATCGTCACGTCTTTCGCGCGGCGGCGTCGCGCGTGCCGCGACGCAGCTTGCGACACAGCCCCGCGACGCCGCCGAAGACCGGCGTGGCCTGCAGGATCGACAAGAGCGCGATGCCCAGAAGCACCGCCGAGATCGGGCTGTGCAGGAAGATCATCGAGTCGCCCTGGCCGATCAGCAGGCTCTGTTCGAGGCTGGCGTCGAGGATCGGGCCGAGGATCAGCCCGATGACCAACGGCGGCGTCGGTATCTTGCAGGCGTCGAGCGCGAAGCCGAACAGGCCGAAGCCGAGCATCAGCCAGATGTCGAAGAGCGAGTTGTTGAGTGCATAGGCCCCGATCACCGACAGCACCACGATCGATCAGGGCGACGGTGAATTCGACCCCGCCGAACAGGTTGAGATTGCCGAAGGTGAAGCGCGGCGTGCCGGTCGTCGGGTCCATGCCGATCATGCCGATCAGCAGGCCGAGCGCGCCCGACATCAGCCCCAGCACGGTCGAGCCCTGCGAGAGCGATGATGGTGATGCCCAGCACCGCGATGGCAAAGATCTCCACCGGGCCGAAGTTGAGCACAAGACGCCCCAGCATCGGCGCCACCGTGAGCAGCACCACCGCGGAGACGAGCCCGCCGACCAGCGAGGCCGAGAGCGAATAGCCAAGGGCCCTGCCCGCATGGCCCGCCCGGGCCATCGGATAGCCGTCGACCACGGTGGCGGCGGCGGCGGGGGTGCCGGGCGCGCGCCGCAGGATGGCGGCGATCGAGCCGCCGTACATCGCCGAGAGATAGAGCGAGGCCAGCAGCGCGAGGCCGGGCGATCACGCTGCATGTCGCCGAGGAGGTGCTGGCCGAGCGGCGCGAGGGGCTGGTGCCGCCCGCGCATCCGGGCTCGGATCGCGGCTATCGCAAGCTCTTTCTCGAAACGGTCACCGAGGCCGACAAGGGCTGCGATTTCGATTTCCTCGTGCCCGCCGCAACCGCGACGACGGACGGCTAGAGGGGCGGCGCCGCCGGGCGGCGCCGAATGCCCCTTGGCGGCGGGGTACACGGGGGCTAGCCATTACGCCGGGCCATTACGCCGGGGAGGACACGGGATGAGACTGCACCGATCGTCAGGTCCGATCGCGGGCCGGGTGCCGCGGGCCCTGCACGAGGTCCGCGCATGAGCCGCCACATGCACATCGACGCGCTCGGCGGGCTGTCGGGCGACATGTTCGCCGCCGCCATGCTCTCGGCCCTGCCCGAGGCCGCCGAGCGCCTGCGCGCCGATCTGCACGACGCCGGTCTCGACGAGCATGTGGCGCTCGACATCGCCGAGATCCGCAAATCGGGCTTCGCGGCGACACAGCTCAGCTTCGACATCGCGGCAGAGGCCCCGCCGACGCATCACTGGTCCGACATCCGGCGGATGATCGAAGCCACCGCCCTGCGCGCCCCGGTCAAACAGGCCGCCATCGCCATCTTCACCGGGCTGGCCGAGGCCGAAGCCGCCTGCCACGGCATCGCGGTGGAGCGCGTGCATTTCCACGAGATCGCGGATTGGGATTCCATCGCCGACATCATCGCCGCCGCCTCGCTGATCGACAGCGCCGGCGCGGCGAGCTGGTCGTGCTCGGAGCTGCCGCTCGGTGGGGGCCGCGTGCGCACACAGCACGGCCTGATCCCGGTGCCGGTCCCGGCCACCGCCCATCTTCTCACCGGGTTCCGCTTTGTCGATGACGGCGTGGCGGGCGAGCGGGTCACCCCGACCGGCGCGGCC
>NZ_JAMYXC010000277.1 GCF_024159025.1 Limimaricola litoreus | reverse complement strand
GGGCCGGGCCGCCGGGCATGGCGCGCGGAGGCGCGGTGCGGATGACGCCGCCGGGCCGCGGGCCGATACGGGCCGCTCGACCCATCTGCGTGATTTCGTCTATGGCGCGATCGACGGCGCCGTGACCACCTTCGCCATCGTCGCGGGCGTGCAAGGCGCGGGCCTGCCGCATGGCATCATCCTCGCGCTCGGCACCGCCAATGTGCTGGCCGACGGGTTCTCCATGGCGGCCAGCAACTATTCCGGGACCAAGGCCGAGCGCGACGACATGATGCGGCTGCGGGCCATGAAGACGCGCCGGATCGAGACGGACCCGGAGGGCGAACGCGAGGAGATCCGTCGGACTTTGCGCGCAAAGGGGCTCGACGGCGCGGTGCTCGACGAGGCCGTCGGGGTCATCTCGGCCAACAAGTCGGCTTGGATCGACCTTGTCCTGGGTGACGGGCATGGGCTCGATCCGCAGGCCCCCGCCCCGATCCGGGCGGCGCTCGCGACCTTCGCGGCCTTTCTGGCGGCGGGCCTCATTCCGCTGCTGCCCTACGCGCTGGGGCTGGAGCCCGCTTTTCGCCTCTCCATCATCGCGACCGGCCTCGTCTTCTTCGCAATCGGCGCGCTCAAGAGCCGCTGGTCGCTCAGCGCATGGTGGCGATCGGGTATCGAGACCCTCGCCATCGGCGCGGCCGCGGCCTCGATCGCCTATCTGGTCGGAACCCTGTTCCGCATGGCCTGATACCTTGTCTTAGGTCCGGACCGACCATGGGCCGGTCGTATCGTCGCGTTCCCAGTCCTGCGATCCGCCCGTCTCGCATGGGGATGCGACGCAGGACGCTTATCTGGCTTCGGAGCGTTTCAATCGAGATCGACGAGCCGCACCTCCTCGATCAGCCTCTGCGCCAAGGCACCGTCGCAAAGCTGCGTCGCAGGGGTCGTCACGGCGGCGGCGGCGGCGGCGGTGCCCGCCCGGACGGCTTCCCTGAAGGCCGCGCCGCCCGACAGGGCTTGGGCGACGGCGCCCATCAGGCTGTCTCCCGCCCCGACCATGCTGACCGCCTCGACCTGCGGGGCGGTGCAGAAGAACGCCCCCTCGGCCGAAACCCCGGCCGTGCCCTGCTTGCCCAAGGCCATCACGACGCGCTCGGCCACCCCGGCATCCAGCAGGGTCCGGCCGAAATCGACGAGATCGCGGGGCGTGGTGAAACGTCTCCCCGACAGCTCTTCGGCCTCGTCCCCGTCCATGCGGATGAGGTGAAACGGCGCAGGGCCGTGATCGCGCACCGTGCGGATGAGCGCCGGGCCGGAGAGATCGAGCAACAGATCCGCCCGCCGGGCACGAAGATCATCGCGCAGCCTCGCGATCAGGGCCGGATCGAAGCCGGGCGGCAGGCTTCCCGACAGGACCACCAGATGCCCCGCCTCCAGCCGGCGATCCAGCTCCTCGAACAGGCGCTCCGTCGCCTCCTGTCGCCAGTCGGGGCCGGGCAGGATGAACCTGTATTGACGCCCGGTCTCGCGCTCGGTGATGGCGATCGACTGTCGCGTCAGCCCTTCGACGGCAAGCGCCGCGACATCGATGCCCTCCCGCGCCAGTAGCCCGGCGATCGTTTCTCCGGTCGCACCGGCAAGCGCCACCACCGCGGTCGAACGCCCCCCGAGGCGCAAGACCGCCCGCGACACGTTGACCCCGCCGCCGCCCGGATCGAGCCGGGGCGCCGTGCAGCGCAGCTTGCGGTCCGCGACAAGAGCCCCGGTCTCGGTCGAAAGATCGAGCGCCGGGTTCAGTGTGATGGTGAGGATGGGGCGCATGGCGTGTCCCTCCCGTCAGGGTGGCAATCGCGGGTTCGCCGGGGTGGCACGACCATGGACGCATATGCCGCGACGGGCGTGTTGATCTGCCGCAAGCGGGGCGGTGCCTTGGCGAAACGCTGCGACGACGATAATGCATCTTCGCCCCACAGGCGACGATGCCGCCCGACCCATGCTAGCCTCCAGACGAGACGAGGCAGATGCGGCGGGCATCATGAACTTCGACGGCAGGACCCCGGCCACGGGCTGGCACGCGCAGGACGGCGAACAGGTCCTCGCGGCGTTCGACGTCTCGCCGGAAGGGCTGAGCACGGTCGAGGCCACGGCGCGGCGGGCGCGCTTCGGGGAGAACCGCCTGCCCGAGCCGCCGCGACGGGGCTTTTTGGCCCGCCTTGGTGCGCAGTTCGCCAACCTGCTGATCCAGGTGCTGATCGGGGCGGGCGTCGTCACCGCGCTAATGGGGCATTGGGCGGATTCGGCCGTGATCCTCGCGGTGGTGGTGCTCAACGCCGCGATCGGCCTGTGGCAGGAGGGCCGCGCCGAAACGGCGCTCGCCGCGGTGCGCGCGATGCTGCCCGACGCGGCCTCGGTGCGTCGGGACGGCGCGCGCGCCCGCATCCCCGCGTCCGGGATCGTGCCCGGCGACATTGTGCTGGTCGAGCCGGGCGACAGGGTTCCGGCGGACCTGCGGCTGATCGAGGCGCGCGGTCTCAGGGCGCAGGAGGCGGCGCTCACCGGAGAGTCGGTCGCCGTCGACAAGGACATCCCGGCGGTCGCGGGGGACGCCCCGCTCGGCGATCGCAGCCCGATCGCCTTTTCCGGCACGCTCATCGCCGCCGGGCGCGGCGTCGGCGTCGCGGTCGCCATCGGGCCCGCCACCGAGATCGGTCGCATCGGCACGATGCTGGGCGCGGTGAAGCCCGGTACCACGCCGCTGTTGCGCCAGATCGACCGCTTCGCGCGGCAGATGACCTTCGTCATCCTCGCCGTCTGCCTCCTCATCTTCGCCTATGCCGTCACGCTCGGCGGCTACGGGCCGGGCGACGCCTTTCTCGCCATGGTCGGCTTGGCCGTCTCCGCCATCCCCGAAGGGCTGCCCGCCGTGCTGACGATCACGCTGGCGCTCGGGGTGCAGCGCATGGCCGCGCGCCATGCCATCGTGCGCCGTCTTCCGGCGGTCGAGACGCTGGGCGCGGTGACGGTGATCTGCACCGACAAGACCGGCACGCTCACGATGAACGAAATGGTGGTGCGGCGCGTCGCGACCGATCCCGCCGCACCGCCGCTGGAGATCGGCGGCACCGGCTACGCGCCGCGCGGCGAGATCACGGGCGATGCCAGAGCCGCGCTGCCGCTGATCCGGGCCGGGGTGCTGTGCAATGACGCGCATCTTGTCGAAGGCCCGACCGGCTGGCAGGCCGCGGGCGACCCGATGGAGGGCGCGCTCTTGGCGCTGGCGCACAAGGCGGGCCTCGATCCCGAGGCCGAGCGCCAGCGCCATGCGCGCCTGCACGAGATCCCCTTCGACGCCGCCTATCGCTTCATGGCGACGCTGAATGACGGCCCGGAGGGGCGGCAGGTAATTGTGAAGGGCGCGCCGGATCAGCTCCTCGCGCATTGCAGCTGCCAGATCGGCGCGAAAGGGGTGAAGCCCATCGATCGCGCGGCATGGGCGGCGCGGATCGAAGCGCTTGCCGCGACGGGCCACCGGGTTCTGGCCTTCGCCACGAAACCCGCGGATCGCGCCACGCTGGTGCAGGACAACATTCGCAACCTGACACTGCTCGGCATCGCGGGTTTCATCGACCCGGCCCGGCCCGAGGCAATTTCGGCCGTGGCCGACTGTCGCCGCGCGGGCATCGCGGTCAGGATGATCACCGGCGATCACGCGCTCACGGCCCTTACCGTCGCGTCCGAACTGGGTCTGGAGACGACCGGCCCCGCCCTCACCGGCCAGCAGATCGAGGCGATGGACGAGGCCGAACTGCGCCGCCGCATCGGCATGACGACCGTCTTCGCGCGCAGCTCGCCCGAGCACAAACTGCGGCTGGTCGAGGCGCTGCAGGCCGGGGGCGATGTCGTGGCGATGACCGGCGACGGGGTGAACGACGCGCCCGCGCTCAAGCGTGCCGATGTCGGCATCGCCATGGGCATCAAGGGCACCGAGGCCGCGAAGGAGGCCGCAAGGGTGGTGCTGGCCGACGACAACTTCGCCTCCATCGTCGCCGCCGTGCGCGAGGGGCGCACCATCCACGACAACATCCGCAAGGTCATCGCCTGGAACCTGCCGACCAATGGCGGCGAGGCGCTGGTGATCATCCTCGCGATCCTGATCGGGCTACCCTTGCCGATCACGCCGATCCAGATCCTGTGGATCAACATGGTCACGGCGGTGGCGCTCGGGCTGACGCTCGCCTTCGAGCCCGCCGAGCCGGGGGTGATGGACCGCCCGCCCCGCGCGCCCGGTGCGGCCCTGCTTGATGGCGAGATGATCTGGCGGGTGGTCCTCGTTTCGGCTCTCTTCGGCATGGCCGTCTTCGGCGTCACGGCCTGGGTCACGGCGCGGGGCGAAACGCTCGCCTATGCGCGGACCCTCTCGGTCAACTTGCTGGTGGTGCTGGAGATCTTCTACCTGTTCTCGGTGCGCTACCTGCACATGACCTCGATCACGGCGCGGGGACTTCTCGGCACGCGCGCCGTGCTGCTTGGCATCGCCGTGGCCCTGGCGGCACAGGCGCTCTTCACCTACGCCCCGCCGCTGCAAACGCTGTTCGACACCCGGCCCGTGACGCCCGCCGACGGCGCGCTGATCCTCGGGCTCGGGGTCGCGCTGCTGGCGCTGCTCGAGGC
>NZ_JAMYXC010000176.1 GCF_024159025.1 Limimaricola litoreus | reverse complement strand
CGGCCCGCGCAGGGCGCGCGGCGCGGCTGGTCGGCCGGTGGGTCAGCGGGTGGGTCGGCGGGCGGCGCGCGCTTCGGCATCTACAGCGACGCGCCGCTCAGGCCGATGATCTCCTCGCCCTCCCCATCCTCGTGAGGCCCGCATGAGCCAGCCCCCCGCCATCAAGCCCACCCTCTCCTCCTCCGCGCTCGCGACGGGCCTCGCCAACCGCGACGTCGGCTTTGCGGTCGGTGTCACGCTGGTGCTGGCGGTGCTCTTCGTGCCGCTGCCCTCGGTGCTTCTGGATCTGGGCCTCGCGGTGTCGCTGGCGCTCTCGGCGCTGATCCTCATGGTCGCGCTGTGGATCCCCAAGCCGCTGGAGTTCAACAGCTTTCCGACGCTGCTGCTGGTCGTGACCATGCTGCGCCTGTCGCTCAACGTCGCCTCGACCCGGCTGATCCTGAGCCAGGGCCACACCGGGCCGGGGGCCGCGGGCGGGGTGATCGAGGGCTTCTCGCGCTTCATCGTCGCGGGCAGCTTCGTGATCGGCATCGTGATCTTCGCGATCCTCGTGGTGATCAACTTCATCGTCATCTCCAAGGGCTCGACCCGGATCGCCGAGGTCGCCGCGCGCTTCTCGCTCGACGCGATGCCGGGCAAGCAGATGGCGATCGACGCCGATCTCGGCGCCGGGCTGATCGACGAGGCCACGGCCAAGACCCGGCGCAAGGAGCTCGAGGACGAGAGCGGCTTTTTCGGCGCGATGGACGGTGCCTCCAAGTTCGTGCGCGGCGACGCGGTGGCGGGGCTGATCATCACCATGATCAACATCGTCGGCGGCATCCTGATCGGCGTGGTCCAGCACGGGCTGCCGATCGGCGAGGCGGCCAATGTCTACACCACGCTGACCATCGGCGACGGTCTGGTGAGCCAGATCCCCGCGCTCATCGTCTCGCTCGCCGCCGGTCTCATCGTCACCAAGGGCGGCACCGAGGGTGCGGCCAACGAGGCGGTGCTGGGTCAGCTCGGAAAGTTTCCCAAGGCGCTCTACATGGCTGCCGGGCTCTTGTGCGGCATCGGCCTCCTGCCGGGCTTTCCGCTGCCGGTCTTTGCCATCCTCGCGGCGATGATGGCGGGGCTGGGCTACGTGATGAGCCGCGAGGCCAAGGCCCGCACCGCGCGCGAGACGGCGCAGGCGATCGCGAGCGAGCAGGCCGCCGAGGCCCCCTCCGAGGACGACGTCCAGCAGACGCTGAAGCTCGATGACCTGCGGCTCGATCTGGGCGGTGCGCTGGTGCCGCTGATCAACCGCCCCGACGCCGCCCTGCCGGGCAAGATCAAGAGCTTGCGCCATCTCTTCGCGCGCGAGTATGGCTTCGTGCTGCCCTCGGTGCGGATCAAGGACGACCCCACGCTCGGCCCCGACAGCTATGCCATCACCGTGCAGGGCGTGGCCGCCGCCACGGCCGAGATCCGCGCCACCGGCATGATGGTGATCAACCCCGCCGAGGCCGGTATCGAGCTTCCGGGCCAGCGCACCAAGGATCCGACCTTCGGGCTTGAGGTGGTCTGGGTCGATCCCGCGCTCGCCGATGAGGCCGAGGCCGCGGGCTGCACCGTGGTCGACCCCGAGAGCGTCATCACCACCCATCTGACCGAGGTGATCAAGCAGCATATGCCCGAGCTTCTGACCTATGGCGCGGTGCAGGAGCTGATCGAGGGGCTGCCCCGCCCCTACCAGAAGCTCGCGGGCGAGATCTCTGGCTCCAGCCCGACCATCCTCGTGCAGCACGTGCTGCAGGCTTTGCTCTTGGAGCGGATCTCGATCCGCAACCTGCCGCTGATCGTCGAGGCCATCGCCGAGGCCGGGCGCACGACCTCCTCGGTGACGCTGATCACCGAGCATGTGCGCCGCCGCCTGTCGAACCAGATCTGCCACGCGCTGACCGACGCGCAGGGCTTTGTGCCGGTGATCACCATGTCGGCCGCATGGGAGGGCGAGTTCAACGGCGCGGTGCGGATGAACGGCGACGAGCGCAATTTCCTGATGTCGCCTCAGCGGGTGCAGGAATTCGTGCTCGAGGCGCGCAAGGAGATCCAGCAATTCGCCCAGAAGGACGAATGGCCCGCGCTGATGGTCAGCCCCGAGGTCCGCTCCTTCGTGCGCTCCATGCTGGAGCGGGTCAGCCCGATGACGCAGGTGATCTCGCACAACGAGGTGCACCGCAAGGCGGCGCTGCGCACCGTCGCCACCATCGGCGGCTAGGGCTTGGATCTCGGGGCCTTCCTCGTCTCGCAGGCGCTGCTCGCGGGTCTTGTCTTTGCCCGGCTCGGTGCGGCGCTGATGTTCCTGCCGGGCTTTGGCGAACAGAGCATTCCCGCGCGGCACAGGCTCTTGTTCGGCCTCGCGCTGAGTGCCGCGCTGGCGCCGCTGGTGCCGATCGCGCCCGCCGGGGATCTGACCGAAAGCGCCCCGGTGGTGCTGCTGTCGCTCTTCGCCGTGGAAATCACCATCGGCCTGTGGATCGGCACCACGGCGCGCATCCTGTTCTCGGCGCTGCAATTCGCGGGCTACCAGATCGGCATGGTGGCCGGTCTGTCCAACGCCTTCGCGCCGGGCACCGGCAGCTTCGAGGGCTCCACCCTCATCGCCAGCGCGCTGCTGATGGCCGGCGTCGTGCTGGTCTTCGCCACGGAGCTGCACCACGTGATGATCCGGGCGTTGCTCGACAGCTACGTGCTGTTTCCCCCCGGTCGGCTGATGCTGGGCGACCTGGCGCAGCAGATGGTGCGCGCGGTGGCGCAGAGCTTCTACCTCGGCGTTTCGCTCGCCGCGCCCTTCTACGTGCTCTCATTGGTGCTCAACCTCGGCATGGGGCTGGCCAACCGCGCGATGCCGAGCCTGCCGGTGTTCTTCGTCGCCGCCCCGATCCTGATCGCCACCGGTCTTCTGGGCCTCGTCGCGGCGGGTCCGGCCATGCTATCGGGGACCATGCAGGCGCTGGGCGACTGGCTCATGGGCTTCAGCTTCTAGGGGGGCGCGATGTCCGAGGAAGACAAGAGCAGCAAGACAGAGGAGCCGACGGAGGCAAAGCTGCGCAAGGCGCGCAAGAAGGGTGACGTCCCCTCCTCCAAGGAAACCGGCAACATGATGAGCGCCTTCGCGCTGCTCATCATCTCGCTCTACCTGCTGCCGAACCTCATGCCGCGGCTGGCGGGCGATCTGTCGGGGCTCTTGTCCTCGGCGGGCAGCATCGAGATCGGCTCGGGCACGACGGGGCTGCGCGATGTCAGCGGCGTGGCGCAGCATCTCGTCGGCACGGTGGCGGTGACGCTGGCGCCGCTCGCGCTCGTCATGGTGCTGGCGGCGCTGTTCGGCGTGCTGATCCAGGGCCAGACCGTGGTGGCGCTGGAGCGGATCAAGCCCAAGCTGTCGAAGATCAACCCCGGCTCCGGCTTCAAGAAGATGTTCTCGCCCGACGCGCTGGTCGAGTTTCTCAAGAACATTGCCAAGGTGGCGGTGGTCACGGTGATCGCGTTCATGGCGGTGCGCTCCTCGGTCACCGGGATCTGGGAGGCGCCGGGCTTTGCACCCGAGACGCTGCTGCCGCATGCGCGCGGCGCGGTGGTGCGCATTCTCGTCGGCGCCACGGCCTTTCTCGCCGTGGTCGCGCTGATCGACATCATCTGGAAGCGGATGGATTACATCCGCAAGCAGCGCATGAGCCTCAAGGAGATCCGCGACGAGCACAAAGACAGCGAGGGCGACCCGCATATCAAGGGCAAGCGCGCGCAGCTGCGCCGCAAGCGCGCGCAGCAGCGCATCGCCACCGCCGTGCCGCAGGCCACGGTCGTGCTGACCAACCCGACCCATTACGCGGTGGCGCTGCGCTACACGCCCGGCGTCGATGCAGCACCCGTCTGCGTCGCCAAGGGGGCGGATCTCATCGCCGCGCAGATTCGCCGCATCGCGCGCGAGAACGAGGTCACCATCGTCGAGAACAAGCCGCTGGCCCGTGCGCTGCACGCGGTGGTCGAGGTCGACGACGCGATCCCGGCCGAGCATTGGCAGGCGGTGGCCGAGATCATCGGCTACATCATGGACCTCAAGCGTCGCATCCGCCGCGCTCCGCCCGAAGGCTCGGCGCTGCGCGAGGAGGACTGAGGGCTACTGAAGCTTGATGCCGTTTAGCCGCTGGTCGCCCGGCAGCTTGGAGCGCTCAAGGATGATCATCGAGATCGCCTGCGCGCGCACCACGTTCATCGCCGCGAGCACCGGCGCGGCGTCGCGCTCGGGCATCGCGCCCAGCACCGTCACCGCCACCTCGATGTCGAGATCGTTCATGATCGTCGCGGCCTCGCGCGGCTTCATGTTGACGTAAAGCGCCACCAGCCGCGCGACATCGGCCTCGCGCGCCTCGTCGATCTTGGTCATCAGCCCTTCGAGCTCGCCGCGCAGCTCGCTCAGACGCGCCATCTCGATGGCGAGCGTCTCCTCGGCCAGGGCGATTTCGGAGGCGCGTGCGTCGAGTGCGGCGCGCTGCTCGTCGAGCAGACCGCGCTCGGTGGCGATGGCCGAGAGCACCTCTTCGGGCGCGGCGCAGCTTTGCGGGATCGTCTGGGCCACGGGTTCGGGCGCCGGTTGGGGGGCGGGCTCGGGCTCGGGCGCGCCGCCCGCGGCATTGGCCGCGCCGACGAAGAGGTTCGGGCGCGCGCCGTCGGGCGGATGCGCTGCGCCGATATCGCCCACCAAGAGCGCCGCCTT
>NZ_JAMYXC010000188.1 GCF_024159025.1 Limimaricola litoreus | reverse complement strand
GGCGGCGCGGCGGCTGCCGGTCCAGCGCAGCGGCTGCGGCCCGTGATCGCGGGTCAGCACCAGATCGCCCACCGCCAGATCCTCGGCCCGGCGCGGCCCGAAGGGCGTGGCGATGCGGGTGCCGGCGGTGAAGCAGATCACCCGCTCCATCTGGCTGAAGCGCATGGTCGAGCCGTTGTCCATCAGCACCGAGCCCGACCAGCCCTCGGGGCCTTCGGTCATGCTGAGCGTCTCGAGCCGCGAGGCCGAGCGCAGATCGAGCGTGTCGAAGCCATCGCCGCCGGTGACGGTGGTGTCGGTCTCGCCCTCGTCATCGAAGAGGAACAGGTCATCGCCCGCCCCGCCGGTCGCCGCATCGCCATGCGCGATGTGGATCTCGTCGTCGCCCGCGCCGCCCTCGATCCTGTCGCTGCCGCGCCCGCCGGTGATCGTGTCGTGCCCCGCGCCGCCGGTGAGCGTGTCATCCCCCGCGCCGCCGGTGATCCTGTCGTCGCCGCCGCCACCCGAGAGCGTCGTGCCCGAGCGGGAGGCCCCGGCGTCCATGCGGTCGGCCTGCGCGCTGCCCTCGATCGCCTCGATGTTCTGAAAGCTTGCATTGTCCGTGCCCGAGGCGAGGCTGCCGCTTTCGTCGCCGGTATAGGTGACGTCGATCCCCGAGGAGAGCGCGCCCGCGTCGATCACGTCGCGGTCGTCGTCCGCCGGGTCCTCGCCACCGTCGATCGTGTCGCTGCCGAAGCCGTCGGTCAGCTCGAAGCGGTCCGAGCCGAGCCCGCCGAAGAGCGCATCGTCGCCCGCGTCGCCCCGCAGCCTGTCATTGCCCGCCTCGCCATGCAGCGTATCGTCGCCCGCGCCGCCGAAGAGCGTGTCGTCGCCCGTCCCGCCATGGGCCTCGTCGCCGCCCGCCCCGGCCATGACCTTGTCGTTGCCCGCCCCGGCCATGATGAGGTCGTCGTCGCCGCCCGGGGTGGTAACGGAATCGCCGCCGTCGACGCGCTCGCCCTCGGGGTCGCCCATGTAGCCCGCGTCGATCACGTCGTCGCCGGCGCTGCCCTCGATCGTGCCGTCGGGCCGGGGGATGCCCATGGCGGCCATCGCAGCGGGGTCGGAGACCTCCGCCGGGGCCACCCCGACGAGGGTCAGCGTCTCGCCGCCCGGAAAGGCCAGCCGCGCGTTGCCCATGCCGTCGTCGGTCACCGTCACGTCGTCGGTGTTGAGCCGGAAGCCATCGGCATCGGTCATGTCCGAGACGTCGATCAGGTCGTGGCCGGTATAGCTGCCATCGGCCTCCTGCGTGGGCGCCTCGAAGCCGATCACACGGTCGTCGCCCGAGCCATTGGCCAGGCGCAGCGTCTCGGTGCCGCTGCCGAGGCGGAGGTTCTCGATTTCGCTGAAGGTCCATGTGCCGGTGCCGTCGGTGATCGTACCGCTTTCGGCATCGGCATCCGACAGGTCGAGCGTGTAGTCGCGCTCGGGGCTGGCATAGGTGACGCCATGCGCAAAGTGATGCGAGGCGCCGAGGTCGATGGTGTCGCCCTCTACCTCGCCGGTCTCGCCGCCGAGGATGGTCGCATCGTCGAAATCGGCGCTGGGCATGAAGAGGTCGTCGCCGCCGCCGCCATAGGCCGTGTCATGCGCGGCGATGCCGTCATCGGTCGTCCCGCCGGTGGCGATCACGTCGTCGCCCTCCCCGCCGTGGACCGTGTCGCTGCCATGGCCGCCGGCGATCTCGTCATCGCCCGCGCCGCCCTCGACCACGTCGTCGCCGCTATCGCCATAGAGCAGATCGTCGCCCGCACCGCCCCAGACCGTGTCGTTGCCCGCACCGGCATCGACCCAATCGGTGGCGGCCCCCATCATGATGGTGTCGTGGCCCTCCTCGCCGAGGACGATGTTGCGGCTGGCGGTCTCGGTGTCGGCGCGGTCGTCGACGACATCGTCGCCCGCGCCGCCGAGCACCGTGTCCGAGCCGGCGCCGGTCTCGATGTGATCGTTGCCCGTGCCGCCATAGATCCAGTCGTTGCCGGCGTCGCCATAAAGGGAATCGTCGCCTGCCCCGCCATAAAGCCTGTCATGGCCCGCGTCGCCGTGGATCGTGTCGTGCCCGGTGCCGCCATAGGCCCTGTCGTTGCCCGTGCCACCATAGAGCGTATCGTCGTCCGCCTCGCCGTAGATCCTGTCGTTGCCCGCGTCCCCGTGGATCGTGTCGCGGCCGGTGCCGCCATAGACCTCGTCGTTCTCCGCCCCGGCCTGAACCTGGTCATCGCCCGCTCCGGCGGCGATGATGTCCTGATCGCTCGTGGTGCCATTGTAGAAGGCATCGCCGGAATCGATGCGGTCGCCGTCGTCATCCTCCCAGCCGGGCGTCATCACGTCATCGCCCTCGGTGCCTCTGACGGTTCCGTCGGAGGCGGGAATGCCCATCGCGATCAGCGCGCGCGGGCTGTCGACCGACGCGGCCGATACGCCGACGAGACGCAGGCTCTCGCCATTGGGAAAGCTCAGGATCGCATCGGCGGGATCGTCGGGCGCGGCGGTGACGGTGACATCGCGGATGTTGACCGGGTTGCCGTCGGCGTCGTGCAGCCCGGTGACGTCGATCTGGTCACGCCCGCTGCGGGTGCCGTCGTCATTTTCGACCGGCGCCTCGAAGTTGAGTACGACGTCATTGCCGCCGCCGTCGGACAGGACCACCGTGTCGGCTTCACCGGACTGTGCGCCCAGATCGATGGTGTCGTCGCCCGCGCCGCCGTCGAGCCTGTCGGCGCCCGCGTCGCCTTCGAGCGTGTCATTGCCCGCGCCGCCCGAAAGGGTGTCGTCGCCCGTGCCGCCCGAGAGGCTGTCATCGCCCGCGCCGCCCGCGATCGTGTCATCGCCGCCGTTGCCCGAGATCGTCATGCCGGAGGACAGGGCCGAGGCATCGATGACGTCGGACTGCTCACTCGCGTCGATCTCCTCGATCTCCTCGAAGGTCGCGGTGCTGCTGCCCTGGCGGATGGTGCCGGATTCGGCGTCGGTATAGGTGATCTCGACGCCCTGGCTCAGCCCGGTGAGATCGATCCGGTCGGTGTCGATGTGAAACGAGCTGGTCCCGCCGTCGATGACGTCATTGCCGAAGCCGTCCTCGAAGACGAAGAGGTCGTCGCCCTCGCCGCCATAGAGCGTATCGGCGCCGTGCCCGCCGTAGAAGGTGTCGTTGCCCTTGTCGCCCTCGACGTGATCGTCGCCCGCGCCGGCATAGAGCTGGTCGCTCTGGTTGCCGCCGTCGATCCAGTCGTCGCCCGCGCCGCCATAGATCCGGTCCGCGCCGCCATCGCCGCGAATGGTGTCCTGCCCGGCGCCACCGTAGATGAGATCCTCACCATCGCTGCCGGTGAGCGTGTCGTTGCCCGTGCCGCCATAGATCGTGTCGTTTCCGCCGCGGTGGGTGATCGTATCGTCGCCCGCGCCGCCATAGATCGTCGAGACATCCCTGTCGTTCTCGTCGAATCCATCATCGCCCGCGAACTCGTCATAGGTGACCTCGCCCGCGGTCGCGTCCTCGATGCGGACGACGGTGAGATGGGTGCCGGGGGCGGGCGGCGGATCCTGGAAGACGTAGAAGTCCTCTCCCGTGCCCTCCACCTCGAGCTCGTACATGGTGTACTGGTGGCCCGCCTCGTCCTGCAGCGTGTAGACCTCGTCGAGGTAGACATGGCCCGAACCCGCGTTCGAGCTGCCGCGCCGGATCGACACGGTCTGGCTGCGGTCGTCGCTCGTTCCTTCGGTAACGGTGTCGCCCGACATGCGGGCGTCATCATCCTCGACCTGGAAGCTGTGCGTCGGGGCGGCCGGAACGGTGAAGCTCTGCCCCATGTCGATGGAGTCGGTGCTCACCAGGTCCGATTCGGTGAAGCCCGAGAAAAGATAGGTCGCCATGTGTGAGCCCCCGCCACTGATCGTCGCGGCCAATGGACCGCGAGATTGGGGAGGCAGTAAGGCAAACTCTGGCCGAACCGGGGGTGGTTGTCTCTATGGCGTGGAAAAGGCGCGGCTTTCGGTCCGAGGCGGCGGCGCGTCAGGACTGCGGGCCGGAACAGCCCCTGACAGAAGAGCGCAGTTCCGCCCAGCGGCGGCAAAAATCCGCACCCGGCATTGCGTTCGCAGAAAAACCATCCATATGGATGGCAAGAGGATGTTTTATGCCGAAGAAAGAGCGCAGTGCCGAGACGGAAAAGATCACCATCAACCTCGGGCCCGTCGATCTGGGGCGGATCGACCTGCTGGTGCAGGAGGGGTTCTTCAGCAACCGGACCGATTTCATCCGCACGGCGATCCGTACCCAACTCGCCACGCAGGCGAACGAGATCGAGCGCTCGATCGAACGGCACCGGCTGGAGCTGGGGCTGCATGATGTCCTGCGCGCCGATCTCGAGGCGCTGCGCGACAGGGGCGAGGTTCTCCATATCCGGGTGATCGGCCTCGCCCGCTTCGCCCCCGACATCGACGCCGATCTTGCCCGGCAGACCATCGCCTCCCTGACCGTTCTGGGCGCGCTGCAGGCGAGCCCGGCCATCAAATCCGCCCTTGCGGACCGGATCACATGAGCCCTCCGCGGGCCGCGAAAGGACCACCCCGATGACGTTCGACATGAATGCCGCGATGCGGCGCGCGCTGGACAAGGTCCGGGCGCAGGACCCGATGGGCGCGACCCGCGAGATCCAAGCCGCGCTCGGCGGCGCTGCGGTGTCGCAGCCGAAGACGGCCCGCCCCGAGCGGCCGACCCC
>NZ_JAMYXC010000150.1 GCF_024159025.1 Limimaricola litoreus | reverse complement strand
ACCTCGCTGGCGGCCTGCGCCACCTCGGGGCTCCTGAGACCCGGCTGCTCCAGCGCCTCTGGCACCAGCCCGCGCGCCGCCGCGACCGGCTCCGCGCCCTTGAGCACCAGCGCGCCCACGGCGCGGTAGAGCAGCCCGGTGTCGAGATGGGCAAAGCCGAAATGCGCGGCGACGGCGCGGCCCACGGTGCCCTTGCCGGCGGCGGCGGGGCCGTCGATGGCGACGGTGAAGATCATGCCCGCGCCACCCGGGCGCCGAGCCCCGTCATCAAAGGCTCGAACACGGGAAACGAGGTCGCGATGGGGCCGCCGTCATCGACGCGCATCGGCTCTGTGGTGGCCAACCCCATGACGAGGAAGGACATGGCGATGCGGTGATCGAGACGGCTCTCGGCCGTGGCGCCGCCGGGGACGTTGCCATGGCCACGGCCATGGACGATCCACCAATCCTCGCCCTCCTCGACCTCGACGCCCGCGGCGCGCAGCCCCTGGGCCATGGCGTCGATCCGGTCGCTTTCCTTGACCCGAAGCTCCTTGACGCCGCGCATCACGGTCGGCCCTTGGGCAAAGGCCGCGACGACCGAAAGCACCGGGTATTCGTCGATCATGCTCGCGGCGCGGGCGGGCGGCACCTCGATGCCCTTCATGTCGGGTGAGAACTTCGCCCGCAGATCGGCCACCGGCTCGCCGCCCTCTTCGCGCGGGTTCTCGTAGGTCAGATCCGCGCCCATTTCGCGCAGCGTCTCGAACAGCCCGGCGCGGGTCGGGTTCAGCCCGATATTGGGCACCAGCACGTCCGAGCCCTCGGCGATCAGCGCCGCACAGACCGGGAAGGCGGCGGAAGACGGATCGCGCGGCACCACGATGTGCTGCGGGCGCAGCTCGGGCTGACCGGTGAGCGTGATCACCCGGCCCTCATCGCTTTCCTCGACCGTGATCTCCGCGCCGAAGCCCGCGAGCATCCGCTCGGTGTGGTCGCGCGTCGCCTCTTGCTCGATCACCACGGTCTGTCCGGGCGCGCCCAACCCCGCCAACAGCACCGCCGACTTCACCTGTGCCGAGGGCACGGGCACGGTGTAGCGCACCGGCATCGGCTCCTTCGCGCCGGTGATGGTCATCGGCAGCCGCCCGCCCTCGCGCCCCTCGGCCTTCGCGCCGAACAGCGCCAGCGGGTCGGTCACCCGGCCCATGGGCCGCGAGCAGAGCGAGGCATCGCCGGTGAAGGTCACGGTGATCGGCGTGGTGGCCATGGCCCCCATTATGAGCCGCACCCCGGTGCCGGAATTGCCGCAATCGATCACGCCCGCGGGCTCTGCAAAGCCGCCCACACCGACGCCGTGGACCGACCAGCGCCCCTGCCCATGATCCGTGACCTCGGCCCCGAAGGCGCGCATTGCCTTGGCCGTGTCGAGCACGTCCTGCCCCTCGAGCAGCCCCTCGATCATCGTCTCACCCACCGCCATCGCGCCGAGGATCAGGCTGCGGTGGCTGATCGACTTGTCGCCGGGCACATGCGCCTCGCCGCAAAGCGCGGGGCCGCGCTGGGACATCATCGGGATCGGATCGCCATGGCCGGACATCGGGACACCTCGTGAATTGCTTGCCCGTTCCTAGACCGACGCGGCGGCAGCGTCCACGCCCCTTGCCCGGCACCGGGGGACGGGGTCGGTTCAGGGCCGGCGAAAGGTGAGGTAATGCGGGCGCCGCCCCTCGCGCAGGGCCTTTTGCTCATAGCGGGTCGAGGGCCAGTCGGACCAGGCCTCGTCATCGGGGTGATCGACGCGCACAAAGCCCGCGGCAGGCACCTCCTCGAGCGTCTGGCGCACGTAATCCTCGATGTCGGTTGCCACGCGAAACTCCGCACCGGGAGCCAGCACCCGCATCAAGGGCTCCAGATGCTCCTGCGTGACGAAGCGGCGGCGATGATGCCGGGCCTTGGGCCAGGGATCGGGGTAGTTCAAAAACGCCTTTTCGACGCTGCCACCCGGCAGCACGTCAAAGAGATCGCGCACGTCGCCGGGATGCACGGCGATGTTGTCCACGCGCGCGTCGCGGATCTTGCCCAGAAGCATGGCGACGCCGTTGATGTAGGGCTCGGCCCCGATGATCGCGATCTGCGGGTTGCTCCTAGCCATGTGGACGAGGTGCTCACCGCCGCCGAAGCCGATTTCGAGCCAGACCGGCCTGCCGCCGAAGCGCGCGCCGAGGTCGAGCTTCTCGCGCTTGGGGTTCACGTCCCAGCCGACCGGTCCGGGCGACAGCGCGTCGAGATCGTTCTCGAGGTGATCCTTCTGCGTCGGGCGCAGGGTCTTGCCGTGGATCCGGCCGTAGAAGTTGCGCCAGGGGGCGCCGGTGGGGTGCGAGCCTTTTGTCATGGCGGGCGGGTTAACCCGCGGCGCGCCCCCGCGCAACATCTCCCGAAGGCACGCGGGTGCCCCGACCGGTCGCCATGCGTATTTTCGGAAAGATGACCCGAAGGGGCGCGCCCCCCCTGGTTCATCTTTCTCCAAATACGCAATCGCGACGGTGCAACCGGCGCGGCGCTGCCCGTGCTGTCGCGCCGCCTAGAGCCCGCGCCTGAGTGCCTCGCCGAGATCGGTGCGCTCCCACGAAAAGCCGCCGTCCTCCTCGGGGGCGCGGCCGAAATGGCCGTAGGCCGCGGTACGGGCATAGATCGGGCGGTTGAGCCCCAGATGGGTGCGGATGCCGCGCGGGGTCAGGTCCATCGCCCCCGCGATGGCCTGCTCGATCTCGACGTTGGAGACCTCGCCGGTGCCATGCGTGTCGGCATAGATCGACAGCGGCCGTGCGACGCCGATGGCATAGGAGAGCTGGATGGTGCAGCGCTCCGCCAGCCCGGCGGCGACCACGTTCTTGGCCAGATAGCGCGCGGCATAGGCGGCGGAGCGGTCGACCTTGGTCGGATCCTTGCCCGAGAACGCGCCGCCGCCATGCGGGGCCGCGCCGCCATAGGTGTCGACGATGATCTTGCGGCCCGTCAGGCCCGCGTCGCCGTCCGGCCCGCCGATCACGAACTTGCCGGTGGGGTTCACCCACCACTCGGTCTGGTCGGTGATCCAGCCCTCGGGCAGCACCTCGCGCACATAGGGCTCGACGATGGCGCGGATGTCGGCGCTGGTCTGGCCCTCGTCCGAATGCTGGGTCGAGAGCACGATCGAGGTCACGCCCACGGGCATGCCGTTCTCGTAACGCAGGGAGATCTGGCTCTTGGCGTCGGGGCGCAGCGTCGGTTCCGCGCCCGACTTGCGCGCCTCGGCCAGCCGCTTGAGCACGCGGTGCGCGTAATGGATCGGCGCGGGCATGAGATCGGGCGTCTCGCGGCAGGCATAGCCAAACATGATGCCCTGATCGCCCGCGCCCTCTTCCTTGTCCTTGGCGGCATCCACCCCTTGGGCGATATGCGCCGACTGCGCATGCAGCAGGTTCGTCACTTCGACGTCGCGGTGGTGGAAGGCGTCCTGCTCGTAGCCGATGTCGCGGATGCAATCGCGCACGATGCCCTCGACCCCGCCGAGGATATCCGCGAGCCGCCCCTGGTCCTTCAGCCCGATCTCGCCGCCGACGATGACACGGTTGGTCGTGGCGAAGGTCTCGCAGGCGACGCGGGCCTCGGGCTCTTCGGCCAGAAGCGCGTCGAGCACGGCATCGGAGATCCGGTCGCAGACCTTGTCGGGATGCCCCTCGGACACCGATTCGGAGGTGAAGATGTAGTTCTTGCGGGACATGGGGAGGCGCTCCATTGAGATTAACCCGACACGCCAGGAAGCCGTTGTGTCGAGAATCCGATCCCGCTACGCTCCGGCCCGCCCCCGGTCAAGCCGGTTTCGCCGCATACCGGCCAATCCGAACACCAGCAGCACCGCCAGCATCGGCGCATCGCCCCAGCGCGCATAGGCGGGCGCAGCCCCCCGCGGCGGCAGCGCCGCGTCCACCGCGCCCGTCTCATCAAGGCCGATCCGCGCGGTGACGCGTCCCATCGCGTCGATCATGCCCGAGACGCCGGTATTGGCGACACGCGCCATCGGCATGCGCTGCTCGATCGCGCGCAGCCGAGCCTGCGCGAAATGCTGGTAGGGGCCGGAGAAATGACCGAACCACGCGTCGTTGGTCATCAGCAGCATCAGCCGCGGGCGCAACGCGCCGGTGGCGGCTGCGGCGTTGATCTCGCCCGCGAAAATCCCTTCGTAGCAGATCAGCGGCAGCGCCAACCCGATGCCGGGCACCGAGACCGGGTGCAGCCCCGGCCCCGGCGTGTAGCCGCCGCCCTCGCTCGCAGCCAGGCCCTGGATGCCAAAGCGCGCGGCGGTCTCACCGAAGGGGATGTATTCGCCGAACGGCACCAGATGCGACTTGTCGTAAAGCGAGACGACCTCGCCCGCCGCGTCGACCACGATGGCCGAATTGTAGTAGCGCGCGCCCTCGCGCCGCTGGATGCCGAGCGCCACCGGCGCGCCGCGCGCCGCTGCCACACCTTGCGCCAGTGACGCATCGGACTGGTCGAGCAGCCAGGGCAGCGCGGTCTCGGGCCAGACGACGAGATCGGGCACGGCCCCCTGCCCGGTGAGCGACATCAGCCGCTCGTGGAACACCGGCAGCCAGTCCGGGTCCCATTTCAGCGCCTGCACCGCGTTGGGCTGCACCAGGCGCACCACGGGCGCATCCGGATCGGGGGCGGGCGCCGGGCCGGGATCGAGCGCGATCCATGCCCCGGCGCAGGCCAGCGCGGGCACCGCCAACCAGAGGCTCCGCCCG
>NZ_JAMYXC010000160.1 GCF_024159025.1 Limimaricola litoreus | reverse complement strand
AGCCCCGGCAGACTGCCGCCCAGCCGGGCCCCGCCTCGGCCCGCCTGCCGGCTCGTCAACCGCCGCGTCCACTGGCCCGTCACCGCCCCGCAGGGGCGAAAGAGCTTGACCTTCCGACCCTCGCCCTGTTGAACCGCCACTGACCTTTTCCGGCGATCGAGGGCGGCTTTTCATGGATGATCAGAACAAGAACCTGATCCTGGCAACAGTGCTCAGCCTGGTGGTGATCCTCGGCTGGTTCCTGATCTTTCCGCCCGAGGAGCAGGCCCCCTCGCCCGAGATCGACGAAATCTCGACCGCGCCCACCGAGAGCCTCGGCCCCGGCACCGCCGATGATTCCGTCCCCGGCAGCGCGCTGGAGCAGGCCGCCCCCGTGGCGCAGGAAGCCCCGCGCGTTGCCGTCGAAACGCCGAGCCTGACCGGTTCGCTGTCGCTGCGTGGCGGCCGGATCGACGACCTGTCGCTCACCGATTACCACGAGACGCTCGACCCCGAGAGCCCGCTGGTGCGGCTGCTCTCGCCCGTGGGCAGCGACACGCCCTACTACGCCGTCTGGGGCTGGGCCCCGACCGGCGGCACCACCGCCCCCCTGCCCGGCCCGGACACGCTGTGGACGCTGGAGGAGGGCGAGACGCTGACGCCGCAGACCCCGGTGACCCTGTCGTGGGACAATGGCGAAGGGCTGATCTTCCGTCGCACCATCTCGGTCGATGACAAGTTCATGTTCGATGTTGAGCAGACCGTCGAGAACACCACCGAGACCGCCGTCACCCTCGCGCCCTACGGCTTTGTCGCGCGGCATGGCGAGCCCGATACGCAGGGCTTCTTCATCCTGCACGAGGGCGTGGTGCGAATGACCGACGGCACGCTCGAGGAGATCGACTACTCCGACATGCCCGATCTCGAGCCCGACGCCCGCGGCGCGGGCCGGGTCGATGTCTCCGAGGTGACCGAGAACGGCTGGACCGGCTTTACCGACAAGTACTGGATGACCACGCTCATCCCCGAGCCCGCCACGCCGTTCCGCTCGGTGGTGCGTTATTCCGACCGCTCGGAGGTCTACCAGACCGACGCCGTGCTGCCCGCGCTCGAGGTGGCCCCCGGCGCCACCGCCTCCTCGGACACCCGCCTCTTCGCGGGCGCCAAGGAATGGGAAGCGATCAAGGGCTACCAGAACGAGGGCGGCATCCAGGGCTTCGTCGACAGCATCGACTGGGGCTGGTTCTTCTTCCTGACCAAGCCGATCTTCATCCTGCTGCACTTCCTCAACGGGGTGATCGGCAACATGGGCTGGGCCATCGTCGCGCTGACGCTGATCCTCAAGGCGATCGTCTTCCCGCTGGCCTACCGCTCCTATGTCTCCATGGCGAAGATGAAGGAGCTGCAGCCCGAGATGGAAGCGCTCAAGGAGCGCGCGGGCGACGACCGGCAGGAAATGCAAAAGGGCATGATGAAGCTCTACAAGGAGAACAAGGTGAACCCGGCCTCGGGCTGCCTGCCGATCCTGCTTCAGATCCCGATCTTCTTCTCGCTCTACAAGGTGATCTTCGTCACCATCGAGCTGCGCCACGCCGAATGGTTCGGCTGGATCCGCGACCTGTCGGCCCCCGACCCGTCCTCGATCCTCAACCTGTTCGGCCTGCTGCCCTTCGCGGCCCCCGATCCGTCGAGCTTCCTCGCGATCATCTCGCTGGGCGTGCTGCCGATCCTGCTCGGGATCTCGATGTGGCTGCAGCAGAAGCTGAACCCGGCCCCCGCCGACCCGACGCAGAAGATGGTCTTCGCCTGGATGCCCTGGGTCTTCATGTTCATGCTGGGCAACTTCGCCGCGGGCCTCGTGCTCTACTGGATCACCAACAACGTGGTGACCTTCATCCAGCAATACGCGATCATGCGCAGCCATGGCGCCAAGCCGGACGTCTTCGGCAACATCCGCTCGGGCTTCAATCGCAAGAAGGCCGCCGAGGCCAAGGCCGCCAACGCCGCCAATGCGCCCGGAAAGCCGAAGAAGTGAGCGGCATGAAGATGACCTTTCCCGAGGCCGCCCCGCCCGAGCCGCAAGAGGCCGAGGCGGGGCGGCTTCTCTTCGCCGGAGAGGTCGAGTTCCTCAAGGGCGTCGTCGCCATGTCCGGCCTGCCGCCCGCCGACCGGGTCGAGGTCTGTTTCGCAGGCCGCTCCAACGTCGGGAAATCCTCGCTGATCAACGCGCTGACCGGCCGCAAGGCGATCGCGCGGGCCTCGAACACGCCGGGGCGGACGCAGGAGATCAACTTCTTCACCGCCGCCGAGAGCCACTATATCGTCGACCTGCCGGGCTACGGCTTCGCCAACGCCCCGGTCGCCGTGGTCGAGAAATGGCAGCGGCTTCTGAAGCAGTATCTTTCGGGCCGTCCGACGCTGCGCCGCGCCTTCGTGCTGATCGACGCGCGCCACGGCGCCAAGAAGGTCGACGAGGAGATCATGACCCTGCTCGATCGCTCCGCCGTGCCGTTCCAGGTCGTGATGACCAAGATCGACAAGGTGAAGAAGAGCGAGCTGGAGCAGAGCCTCGGCCTGACCCGCGCGGCGCTGAACAAGCACCCCGCCGCCTACCCCGAGCTGGTGCTGACCAGCTCCGAGAAGGGCGACGGGATCGAGACGCTTCGCGCCATCGTCGCGGGGCTGGGCTGACGCACTGAACAGGGGCCTCTGATGAGGACGCAGAAGATGGACCGAGACTGGATCGCCACCGCCAAGACCCTCTCCGAGGCCCTGCCCTACCTGCAGCGCTACTCGGGCGCGATCGTCGTGGTGAAGTTCGGCGGCAACGCCATGGGCGACGCCGATGCCATGGCCGAGTTCGCCCGAGACGTGGTGCTGATGCGCCAGGTCGGCGTGAACCCCGTCGTCGTGCATGGCGGCGGGCCGATGATCAACGAGGTGCTGGCCAAGCTCGGCATCGAATCGAGCTTCGTGCGCGGCAAGCGCGTCACCGACAAGGCCACCGTCGAGGTGGTCGAGATGGTGCTCACCGGTCTCGTCAACAAGCGCATTGTGCAGGCGATCATGGACGAGGGCGGCCGCGCCGTGGGGCTGTCGGGCAAGGATGACGACCTGATGGTCGCGGTGGCCGACGATCCCGAGCTCGGCTTCGTGGGCCGGCCCGTGGAGATGAACGTGCAGGTGCTGCGCGACATGTTCGCCGCCGGGATCATCCCGGTCGTCGCCCCCGTCGCCACCGGCATGGACCCCAACGAGACCTTCAACGTCAACGGCGACACCGCCGCGGGCGCCATCGCCGGAGCATTGGAGGCCGACCGCCTGCTGCTGCTCACCGACGTCTCCGGCGTCAAGGATGCGAGCGGCGAGGTCGTCACCCAGCTCTCCCCCGAGCAGGTGCGCCAGCTGACCGCCGACGGCGTGATCGCGGGCGGCATGATCCCCAAGACCGAGACCGCGCTCGCCGCGCTCGAGGCCGGGGTGCGCGCGGTGGTGATCCTCGACGGGCGGCTGCCCAACGCGGCGCTCTTGGAGCTCTTCACCGAACATGGCGCAGGCTCGATCATCCGCTCGACCGAGAGCAGCATGAAGCCGCGCGGCGCGGCATGAGCCTCACGCTCATCCTGATCCGCCATGCCAAATCCGACTGGGCTGATCCCGGCCAGCCCGACCACGAGCGCCCGCTCGCCCCGCGCGGCCGGCGCGATGCGCCGCGCATGGGCGCATGGCTGGCCCGTGGCGGCCACACCCCCGAGCTGGTGCTGTGCTCGGACGCCGCCCGCACGCGCGAGACGCTCGATCTGATGCGCCCCGAATGGCCCGCCGCGCCCGAGATCCGGCACGCGCCTGCGCTCTACGCCGCCCCGCCGCGCAAGCTGCGCAGCGCATTGGAGGGCATGAGCGCGCGCAGCATCGCGATCGTTGCCCACAACCCGGGCATCGGACAGCTCGCCGCCGATCTCGCGGCCGAGGCCCCGGCGCATCCGCGTTTCGCCGATTACCCGACCTGTGCCGTCACGGTGCTGGAGTTCGACACGGACGACTGGTCGGCCATTGCCCGGGGCCGCGTCGCGGGTTTCGCCATTCCCGCCGACCTCTAAAGCGCGAAAGGGGCCGCTTTCGCGACCCCTCCCCTTCATCTTTCTTCAAATACGCAGACCGGGCGGTCAGTGGCCGAGGATCTGGCTGAGGAACAGCTTGGTCCGGTCGGACTGGGGGCTGTTGAAGAAGGCCTCCGGCTCGTTCTGCTCGACGATCTGGCCCTGGTCCATGAAGATCACCCGGTTGGCGACCTGCCGCGCGAAGCCCATCTCATGGGTCACGCAGAGCATGGTCATTCCCTCCTCGGCCAGCTCGATCATCGTGTCGAGCACCTCCTTGATCATCTCGGGATCGAGCGCCGAGGTCGGCTCGTCGAAGAGCATGATCCGCGGCTTCATGCACAGCGAGCGCGCGATGGCGACGCGCTGCTGCTGCCCGCCCGACAGCTGGCCGGGATACTTGTGCGCCTGATCGGGGATCTTCACCTTTTCGAGGAAATGCATCGCGATCTCCTCGGCCTCGCGCTTGGGTGTCTTGCGGACCCAGATCGGCGCGAGGGTGCAGTTCTCGAGGATGGTCAAATGCGGAAAGAGGTTGAAGTGCTGAAAGCACATCCCGACCTCGGAGCGGATCTTGTCGATGTTCTTGAGGTCCGAGGACAGCTCAGTTCCGTCGACGACGATCCGGCCCGACTGGTGCTCCTCCAGCCGGTTGATGCAGCGGATCAGCGTCGACTTGCCCGAGCCCGAGGGCCCGCAGATCACGATCCGCTCGCCCTGGTAGACGGTGAGATCGATGTCGCGCAGCACGTGGAACGAGCCGTACCACTTGTTCATGTTCGAGATCTCGATCGCGACCTCGTCGGAGACCTGCATGTGGCTGCGGTCGATGGTGCGGGCGGCGGTGGTGTCGGTCATCACACCCTCCTCAGTTGTGGCCGCGCTGGAGCTTTTTCTCCAGGTACAGCGAATAGCGGGACATGCTGAAGCAGCAGATGAAGAACAGCAGGCCGATGAAGACGAAAAGCTCCCAGTAGATGCCGTTCCACTCGGTCGAGGCGCGGATCGCGTTCGACAGGCCGATCGGGTCCAGCAGGCCGATGAACACCACCAGCGTCGTGTCCTTGAACAGGCCGATGAAGGTGTTGACGATGCCGGGGATCGAGATCTTGAGCGCCTGCGGCAGGATGATCAGCCGCATCGACTTCCAGTAGTCGAGCCCGAGCGCGTCGGCGGCCTCGTACTGCCCCTTGGGCAGGGCGGCGAGACCGCCGCGCACCACTTCGGCGATATAGGCCGCGGCAAACAGCGTCACCATGATGATGACCCGCAGCATCAGGTCGAAGTTGGTCCCCGGCGGCAGGAAGTAGTTCAGCAGCAGGGAGGCGGTGAACAGCCAGACGATCAGCGGCACGCCACGGATGATCTCGATGAAGCCCACCGAGATCTTGTTGATGATGAAGAGATCCGACTGCCGGCCCAGCGCCAGCAGGATGCCCAGCGGCAGCGACAGGATGATGCCCGCGATGCCGATGATGAACGACAGCATGAAGCCGCCGAAATCCTGGCTCGGCACGTATTCGATGCTCAGCGGCATCGCCTGATCGAGCTCGCGCGCCAGCGTTCCCGCGCTGTAGAGCCAATAGACGACGGGCAGCGCCACCGCGACGATGGAGGCGATGAGCGTGCCCGCCAACGGCGCCAGCGCCCGCCACGCGGCCCAGCCCAGCGCGAAGCCGAGCGCGACCGAGACGGGAAACCAGACCGAGCCGCCCCAGAGCAGCCAGAACATGACGAAAGGCGACGCTGCCGTGAGCCACAGCGCCTTGCGCGGCATGTGCGAGAACAGCACCGGCGCGATGGCCGCGAGGAAGATCACCAGCGCCAGCACCGGGCGCCAGTAGAGCTCGCGCGGGTAGAAGCCGAACATCAGCTGCTGCCAGCGGTCGCTCAGCACCGCCCAGCAGGCGGCCGAGGTGCCCTCAGGCAGCGTGGCGTCGCGGATCTCGCGGCACTCCGAGAGCGAGCCCGCGTTCCAGATGCCGCGGAAGACCCACGGCATGGTGTGGGCCAAGGCCCACCAGATCACGTAGAGCGAAACCAGGGTAAGCAGGATGTTGAGCCAGCCCGAGAAGAGGTTCTCGCGCACCCAGAGCAGCGCGCCGCGGTTGCCGACCGGAGGCTCGGCCTCCGGCAGCATGGTCTCGCGCACGTAGGAGACGGTCTGCGCATGCGTGTCCGACATCTCAGCGCTCCTTCAGCTTGACGCGGGAATTGTAGAGGTTCATCGCGCTCGAAATGATCAGGCTGGTCACGAGGTAGAACAGCCCCAGAAGCAGCATCCCCTCCAGCTCCTTGCCGGTCTGGTTGATGGTGATGCCTCCCAGCGTCGATCTCACGTCCATGTAACCCACCGCGATCGCCAGCGACGAGTTCTTGGTAAGGTTGAGATATTGCGAGATCATCGGCGGGATGATGACCCGAAGCGCCTGCGGCAGGATCACGAGGCGCATGGTGCGCGAGGGCTTGATGCCCAGCGCGAAGGCCGCCTCGGTCTGGCCCTTGGAAACCGACAGGATGCCACCGCGCACGTTCTCGGCGATGAAGGCGCCGGTGTAGAGCGACAGCGCCAGCCACAGCGCGATCAGCGAATTACGAAGCTGCAGACCGCCCTCGAAGTTGAAGCCGCCGAGCACGGGGCTTTCGAACTGCACCGGGCTGCCGCGCCGGATCGTGTCCGACAGCGCCACGGCGCCCGCGGGCACCGTGGCGGCCTCGGTCGAGGCGGGCAGCGACAGGATGTTGCAGCGCCCCTCCTCGGCGGCGGCGATGGCCTCCTCGGCGCTCGTCACGTCGACCACGTTGAAGCGCAGCCCCTCGGCGCGCAGCGCGCGGCGCAGGTTCAGCGATTCGGTCGAATAGGGCACGGCGCAGGCGTTGATGCCCTGCTGTGCCGCGCCGAAATCGGCAAGGCTCGTGCCCTCGGCCGCGCCGGTGACGTAGATCGGCTGCGTCACCCGGCCCGAGGTCGCCGACAGCGCGAGAAAGGCGACCGCCAGCGGCACGATCAGAAGGCCCAGCGTGCCCCAGCCGATCGGCAGGATGCGGCCCGTGTCTTCCTGGACCTTATGGGCGTAGCGCCGCCAGCCCCAGACCGCGACGAGCGACAGCACCAGCACGATCAGCAGGATCATCGAGCCGTTGCCCCATGCGGGGGCCGGGATGAAGACGCCGCGGTTGGTGATCGCCACGCTGTCGCCCAGGATCATCGAGGCATCGCCGCCCTCGCGGAAATCGCGCGGCTGCGGCGTGGCTTCGGTCATCAGCGCGAAGATCAGCAGGATCCACAGCAGCACGGGGATGTTGCGGAAGCCCTCGACATAAACGGCCATCAGATTGGCCACGAGCCAGTTCTTCGACAGGCGCAGCACGCCCGCCAAGACGCCCACGACGGTGGCGAGGGCGCAGCCCAGCACCGCGATCAGAAGCGTGTTGAGGATGCCCACGAGGGCGGCCCGGCCATGCGAGGAGGAGCTGTCGTAGTCGATCAGCCGCTGGTTGATGTCATAGCCAGCGCGCTGACCCAGAAAGCCGAAATCGAAATCCTTGCCGAGCGCGGAGAGGTTGGCGATCGTGTTCGACACCAGCCAGCTCAGCCCCAGCATCAACGCGATGAAGGCGATCACCTGGATGGTCATGGAGCGGTAGCGGGTGTCGTAGATGAGCTGGCTAGGCCGAAACCCGGCCTTCGGAGCATCCGAGGTCGTTGTCATGAAATGGTCCCCGTTGGTCCCCCGTGCCGGCCTCGCGCCGGTTGCTCCGGCTGCGCCCTGTGCGTGGGGGAAAAGGCGGCGCTGCGCGCCTGATCCTTCGTTGGTGGGGAGGGGCGCGCACGCCCCTCCCGATGTGCTTAGCGGAAGGGCGGCGCGTAGATCAGGCCGCCGTTGGTCCACTGCGCGTTGAGACCGCGCGCCAGACCGATCGGGGTGTTCTCGCCGATGTTCTTCTCGAAGATCTCGCCGTAGTTGCCACCCGCGGCGATCGCGTTCTTGGCCCAGTCGTTCTCGAGACCGATCATCGCGCCGAGCTCGCCCTCGGTGCCGAGCAGACGGTTCACCTCGGGGTTGGTGCCCGGAGCGGCGGCCAACTCGTTGACATTGGCCGAGGTCACGCCGTATTCCTCGGCGGCGATCAGCGCGTTGAGCGTCCAGCGCACGATGTCGCCCCATTCGTTGTCGCCGTGGCGCACGAGCGGGCCGAGCGGCTCCTTGGAGATGATCTCGGGCAGGATCACGTGATCGGCCGGATTCTCGAAGGTGGCGCGGGTCGCGGCGAGGCCCGAAGCATCGGTGGTGTAGGCGTCGCAGGCCCCGGCGAGGTACTGCTGCTGCGCCTCGGCGTTGGTCTCCACGGGCACGGGCTCGTAGCTGATGTTGTTGTTGCGGAAGAAGTCCGCGAGGTTCAGCTCGGTGGTGGTGCCGGTCTGAATGCAGACGGTCGCGCCGTCGAGATCCTTGGCCGAGGAGACGCCCAGTTCGGTCGGCACGATGAAGCCCTGGCCGTCATAGTAGTTGACGCCGGCGAAATCGAACTTGAGGTCGGTGTCGCGCGAGAAGGTCCAGGTGGTGTTGCGCGCGAGCAGGTCGATCTCGCCCGAGGCCAGCGCGGTAAAGCGGGTCTGCCCGGTGGTGGGCACGAAGTTGACGGCCGTGGGATCGCCCAGCACGGCGGCGGCGACGGCACGGCAGACGGAGACGTCGAAGCCCTCCCACACGCCGTTGGCGTCGGGGGCGCCGAAGCCGGCCAGGCCGGTCACCACGCCGCAGTTCAGTTCGCCGCGTTCCTTGACCTCGTCAAGCGTGGCGGCCTGCGCAGCTCCGGCAGCGAGACCGGTGACGGTCAGGGCGCCGAAGAGTACGGATTTCTTCATGAATAACCTCTTCCTGTGTAGCGGCCCCTCTTGACGGGGGCGGCTTTCCTTGTGCCGGGCGCGATCCGGCCCGGCGGGATGCTGGAGCCAATGGGCCCCGACCGGGGCAGTTGGGCAATGATTTGCCGAGAGGTCAAGTCCCACCCCCCCGTCACGCCATGGCGCGGACGCCGGGTAAGGCCGCACGCGCGCATGAAAAACGGGCGGCCCCGAAGGGACCGCCCGCAGGTCTTGCAGCGCGTCGTCGCCGGCCTCAGCCGAGCAGCGACCAGAACCGCGCCGCGTCGTGGAACGCCGCGCGCTTCATCTGCGCGAGCGCCTCGGCCTCCTCGTCCTCGCCCCATTGCTCGATCTGCCATTCCTCGTCGAGCCGCGACAGCCGCCAGGCCTCGGAGGCGCCCAGATGCCCCTCGGTGACGGCATGGGCCAGCACGAGCGAGCCCGAGAGCGCCACGAGATCATGAAACGCCGCAAGCGCGAAGGGGTCCATGTCGCGCAGCGGCGCGGCCAGCCGCTCCAGCGCCGCCGCGTCCTGCGCCACCGGCATGACGCCCGCGACGCTCACCAGCCGCGCGTCGAAGCGCGCCTCGGCCCAGTCGAGCAGCGGGTCCCACTCCGCCGATTGCCGCGCCACCAGCTCGGCCGGCCCCTCGGCGCGGTAGCACAGCATGTCCGAGCCGCCGTAGGCCGCCAGCATCTCCGCCACCTCGTCGCGCTGCACCGAAACCTTGTCGATGGCCGAGTTGGCGGTGCGGGTGGCGGGCATGGCACGCGGGTCGATCTTCTCGCCCTGCGCCTGCCATTCCTCGGCGATGGCGCGCGCCAGCCGCTCGGAGGGCAGCACCAGCGCCGCCTTGGCGGGCGTGCGCACGGGGCGCCCGTCGAGCAGCACCTGCCAGCCGCCCTCCACCGGTTCGACCGTGGCCTGCGTCCAGAACCGCTTGGCCTTCCATTCGCTCATGAAATCGTCTCCGTCAGATCGTCGAGCGCGGGCGCGAGCCCGGCCCAGTCATGGATGATGCGGTCGGCGCCGAGCCCCGCCGCCGGCTGATAACCCCAGGCCACGCCGATCGAGGCCACCCCGGCCGCGCGCGCCATGTCGATGTCGAAGCGGGTGTCGCCGATCATCACCGCGCGATGCGCCGCCACCCCCGTCTCGTCGAGCGCGGCGCGGATCATCGCCGGGTTGGGCTTCGAAGGGTGATCATCAGCGGTCTGGCGGCTGTGAAACAGCCCCTCCAGCCCATGCGCCTCAATCAACCGGTCGAGCCCGCGCCGCGACTTGCCGGTGGCCACGGCGAGCAGCGTGTGTTCCTCCCCCGCCAACCGGTCGAGCGCCGCGCGCGCGCCGGGGTAGAAGGGGCTGCTCCGGGGCCCATGCGCCTGCCGCAGATCGGCATAGGCGGTGCAATAGGTCGCGATCATGCGGGCGCGGGTGTCCTGCCCCTGCTCGCCCGCGAGCCTCAAAAACGTCTCGGGCAGCGATAGGCCGACGCCGGACAGCACCCGCTCGCGCGCAGGCATCTCCAGCCCCTCGGCGGCAAAAGCCGCCCCCATCGCGGCGAGGATGTCCGCCTGGCTGTCGACCAGCGTGCCGTCGACGTCGAAGATCACCAGCCGCAGCTCGGTCATCCGGTGAATTCATCCGGATCGAAGGGATCGAGCGGCGCCTCGCGCGGCTCCCAGCCGAGGAAATCCCAGGTCCGCGCCATGTGATCGGGCAAGGGCGCGACCAGCTGCAGCACCGCCTTGGTGATCGGATGCTCGATCCTGAGCGAGCGCGCGTGCAGGTGCAGCTTGCGGTCGATCTCCGCGCCCAACCCCGCGCCCCAGCCATCGCCGAGGTTCTCCTGACCCGAGCCGCCGTATTTGCCGTCGCCCACCACCGGGTGGCCCATCTCGGCCATATGCGCGCGCAGCTGGTGCGTGCGCCCCGTCACCGGCACCAGCGCCATCCACGACACGCGCTGCCCCAGCGCGCTGATGGTGGCGAATTCGGTGGTGGCGCGCTTGGCGCCCGGCGTCTTGTCGACCTCGGCGGGGTGGATGCACTGCATCTTCTCGCCCTCGCCGCCCTTGCCGTGGCCCATGGCCTTGACGAGGCCATACTTGATGATGCCCGCGCGCGGCTGCGGCGCGCCCGCGACGGCGGCCCAGTAGATCTTGCGCGTCTCGCGATGCTTGAGGTTCTCGGTCAGCCCCTTGGCCGCCATGCGGGTGCGCGCCAGAAGCAGCACGCCGGAGGTGTCCTTGTCGAGCCGGTGCACGAGGCGCGGCTTGTCCTCGAACCCGTCGCGCAGCGCCTCGGCAAGGCCATCGACATGCTTCGACACACCCGAGCCGCCCTGGGTCGGCAGGCCCGCGGGCTTGTTGATGGCGATGATGTGCTCGTCGCGATAGATCACGCAGCCGCGGATCATCTCCGCGTCCTTCCTGGAGATCTGACTGCGGTCGACGGGCCGACTTTCGACTTCATGCGCCTCGGGAATGGGCGGCACGCGCACGCTCTGGCCGACCTCCAGCCGGGTGGCGGGCTTCACGCGCCCGCCCTCGACCCGCAGCTCGCCCTTGCGGCACATCTTCTCGATCCGGGTCTGGACGAGGTGGGGAAAGCGCCGCTTGAGCCAGCGGTCGAGCCGCTGATCGCCCTCGTCGGCGCCTACGGTAATGGTCTGCACGCCGCTCATGAGAGGCTCCTTGCGATCCAGAGGCCCAAAGCACAGGCCGCGATTGAAAGAATGACCGATCCCGCCACATAGGCCAACGCCGCGCCCGCGCGCCCCGCCTCCATGAGCCGCAGCGCATCGAGCGAAAAGGCCGAGAAGGTAGTGAACCCGCCCAGAAGTCCGGTGATCAGCAGCGGCGCGAGATGCGCCGCGCGCGTCTCGAGCAGCACCCACAGCGCGCCGATGGCGAGGCTGCCCGCGAGGTTCACCGCAAGGGTGCCCAGCGGAAAGGCCAGCGCCTGTCCGACAAGAAACCGCAGGCTCGCGCCCGCGGCGCCGCCCGCGGCCACCAATGCAAGGGATGTCATCATCCGCGCGGTGTCGTTGGGCCGCCCCGGCTTGTCAAGCGCCGCCCCTTTCATCTTTCCCCAAATACGCCGGGGGAGGCCGCAGGCCGGGGGCAGCGCCCCTGCCCGGTCAGCGTCCCTCGCCGCGCCTGCGCTTTTCGCGCAGGCCCGAGAAGAACTCGACCCGCTTCCTGAGCTCGCGCTCATGTCCGCGATCGACCGGCGTGTAATAGACCGGCCGCTTCATCGTCTCGGGGAAGTAGTTCTGCCCCGAAAACGCGTCCTCCGCGTCGTGGTCGTAGTCGTAGCCCTTGCCATAGCCCTGCTCCTTCATCAGCCGGGTCGGCGCGTTGAGGATGTGCTTGGGCGGCGGCTCGGAGCCGGTCTTGCGCGCCTCGGCCAGCGCCGCCTTGAAGGCGGCGTAACCGGCGTTGGATTTGGGCGCGAGCGCGAGGTAGATCACCGCCTGCCCCAGCGCGAGATCGCCCTCGGGGCTGCCCAGCCGCTCGTAGGTCTCCCAGGCGTGCAGGCAGATCGTCTGCGCCTGCGGATCGGCCAGCCCGATGTCCTCGACCGCCATGCGGGTGATTCGCCGCGCGAGGTAGCGCGGGTCCTCGCCCCCCACCAGCATCCGCCCCAGCCAGTAGAGCGCGGCGTCGGGATCCGAGCCGCGCACCGATTTGTGCAGCGCCGAGATGAGGTTGTAATGCTCTTCACCCGACTTGTCGTATTTCGCCGCGCGCTTCATCAGCCGCGTGGTCAGCGCCTCGACCCCGAGCCGGGTGTCGGTCTTCCACGCCGCCACCTGCTCGATCAGGTTGAGCAGCGCCCGCCCGTCGCCATCCGCCATTTCCAGCAACGTCTCGCGCGCCGCCCCGTCGAGCGGCAGCGCCCGGCCCAGCTCCTGCTCGGCCCGCTGCGCGAGGCGTTCGAGATCCGACAGGTCGAGCCGGGTCAGCACCAGCACCTGCGCCCGGCTCAGAAGCGCCGCGTTCAGCTCGAAGGAGGGGTTCTCGGTCGTCGCCCCGACGAGCAGGATCGTGCCATCCTCCATATGCGGCAGGAAACCGTCCTGCTGCGCCTTGTTGAAACGGTGGATCTCGTCGACGAACAAGAGCGTCGCCCGCCCCTGCCCGCGCCTGAGCTTCGCCGCCTCGAAGACCTTCTTGAGATCGGCCACGCCGGTGAAGATCGCGCTGACCTGCACGAAGGCGAGATCGCTGGCATCGGCCAGCAGACGCGCGATGGTGGTCTTGCCCACGCCGGGCGGCCCCCAAAGGATCAACGAGGAGAGCGAGCCCGCCTCGAGCATCGCCCCCAGCGGCGCGTCGGGTCCCAGAACCTGCTCCTGTCCGATCACCTCGTTAAGCCGCTGCGGGCGCAGCCGGTCCGCCAGCGGCCGATGCGCGGCCTTCGGCTCGGGCTGTGATGGCGTTTGCACATGGGCAGGCTCGGCAAGATGATCAAAGAGGTCAGCCATGCCCCAAATCTAGTGTATCTGTGGATAACTTCCAAGAGATTTGGTATTGCTGCCGAAATCTGGGACGGGCGGCCCCGATCCGGCTCGGATCCCGCCGCGATCACTCAGAGCATCCGCTGGTCGCGCGCCCGCTGGATCGCCTCGGCGGTGGTGCGCGCCAGCAGCGCGCTGCGCGCAGAGGCCAGCCGCGCCTTGAGCGCGCTTTCAGAGATTCCCAGCCGTGCGGCGGCGGCGGCGTGGCGATCGCCCTCGGCGATGCAGCGCAGCGCCTCGGCCTGCGCCCGGGTGAGCGCGCGCGGCGGCTCGGTCAGCTCGTGCAGATGGGTGATGCGCGCGGCGAACCGCTCGATTTCGAGATCGGTGAACTCGCGCTCGGTCCGGCACGCCGAGGCGATGCTGCGCGACCGCAGCGGGCCGCAGGACACCGAGACGCCGAAATTCATGTCGAACTCGCGGGCCTGGCCCAGTATGTCGAAGGGATCGGGGATCTCGATCTCGCTCCAGCGGCAACTTCCCGTGGTGCTGAAGCCCCAGGCGATGATCGGGTCGCGCAGCGCATAGGCCTCTTCCTCGTAGCGCTCGACCCAGCCCGCCGGAAAGGCCTGGTGGGTCAGCGACGGCACGGCGGAGCGGATGTGCAGCGCGAGACAGAACCCCGCCGGGGCGAGGGTCGAAAGCTTGGCGATATGCAGATCGATGCCGTCGCTGCGTGACATGGCTCTTCCATTCTCCAAAGGATCAGGCGCGTCACGTTTCTACGTCGTCAAACCCCCGGCTCCCAAGAGCTAAACCTTTGACGTCAGGGCATTAACCAAAAAAGCCCCACCCTTTGGGGGTGAGGCTCTATTCTTAGGGATTGGCTCCCTATCACTCCGCGGCGGCGTCTTCCGCTTCGAGCCGGGCGCGGTCGGCGGCGCCCTTGGCGTCGACGTCGCGATCGACGAATTCGATGATCGCCATCGGCGCCATGTCGCCGTAGCGGAAGCCGGCCTTCAGCACGCGGACATAGCCGCCCTGACGCTCGGCGTAGCGCGGCCCGAGGATCTCGAACAGCTTGGCGACATGCGCGTCCTGCTTGAGCTGCGCGGCGGCCTGGCGGCGGGCGTGCAGGTCACCGCGCTTGCCGAGGGTGACGAGCTTCTCGATCACGCGGCGCAGGTCTTTCGCCTTGGGCAGCGTGGTCTTGATCTGCTCGTGCTCGATCAGCGAGCCGGCGAGGTTGGCAAAGAGCGCCTTGCGGTGCTCGTGGGTCCGGTTCAGGCGGCGGTAGCCACTTCCATGACGCATTGGGTGTCTCCTTTAGCGTTTTGCTTTGTCCGGCGGCCGATGCGTGTCGACCGCTCTCCTTGGGGCGGGATGCCCGGGTCGTGTCGGGGGCGGTCGCCCGCCCCCGGTGTGTCTCAGAACTGGTCTTCGAACTTCTTGGCCAGGTCCTCGATGTTGTCCGGCGGCCAGTCCTCGACGTCCATGCCGAGATGCAGGCCCATGCCCGAGAGCACTTCCTTGATCTCGTTGAGCGACTTGCGGCCGAAGTTCGGGGTGCGGAGCATCTCGGCTTCGGTCTTCTGGATCAGGTCGCCGATGTAGACGATGTTGTCGTTCTTCAGGCAGTTCGCCGAGCGCACCGAAAGCTCGAGCTCATCGACCTTCTTGAGCAGCAGCGGGTTGAACTCCAGACCGTCGTCGAGCGCGCCGGCCGAGGCCGATTCCGGCTCGTCGAAGTTGACGAAGATCGACAGCTGGTCCTGCAGGATGCGCGCGGCATAGGCCACGGCGTCGTCAGGCGTCAGCGAACCGTCGGTCTCGACCTTCATGGTCAGCTTGTCATAGTCGAGCACCTGCCCCTCGCGGGTCGGCTGCACGTCATAGGAGACCTTCTTGACCGGCGAGTAGATGGCGTCGATGGCGATCATGCCGATCGGCGCGTCCTCGGGCTTGTTGCGGTCGGCCGCGACGTAGCCCTTGCCGGTGTTGACGGTCAGCTCCATGTAGAGCGACGCGCCGTCGTCGAGATGGCAGATCACGTGATCCTTGTTGAGGATCTCGATGCCCGCGGTCTCGGAGATGTCACCGGCGGTGACGACGCCGGGGCCGGTCGCCTGGACGGACAAGCGCTTGGGGCCTTCGACTTCCATGCGGATCGCCACGCCCTTGAGGTTCAGCACCACGTCGGTCACGTCCTCGCGGACGCCCGAGATCGAGGAGAACTCGTGCAGCACGTTGTCGATCTGGACGGAGGTGATGGCCGCACCCTGGAGCGAGGACATCAGCACGCGGCGCAGCGCGTTGCCCAGCGTCAGGCCGAAGCCGCGCTCGAGCGGCTCGGCGACCACGGTCGCCTGGCGCGACGGGTCGTTGCCCGGCTTGACGTCGAGCTGCGTCGGCTTAATCAGCTCGGCCCAATTCTTGTGGATCATGCGTCCCTCCATTCCTGTCCGTGCTCCATGGTCCCGAAGAGCCGGACGCCCGAGGTTTCAAAATGACGGTTCGGGGCCGCGCAGCAAGGCGCGGCCCCGAACGGGTAGTGCTGGCTCAGACGCGGCGGCGCTTCGGCGGGCGGCAGCCGTTGTGGGCGATCGGCGTCACGTCGCGGATCGACGTGATGTTGAAGCCGACGGCGGCCAGGGCGCGCAGCGCGCTCTCGCGGCCCGAACCGGGGCCCTGCACTTCGACCTCGAGCGTCTTCACGCCGTGGTCCTGCGCCTTCTTGCCGGCGTCTTCGGCGGCGAGCTGGGCGGCGTAGGGGGTCGACTTGCGCGAGCCCTTGAAGCCCATGGTGCCGGCGGACGACCAGGAGATCGCGTTGCCCTGCACGTCCGAGATCAGGATCTTGGTGTTGTTGAACGAGGAGTTCACATGCGCCACGCCTGCGGCGATGTTCTTGGAGACCTTCTTCTTGCCTCCGCGACGGGTATCACGTGCCATTGATGCGTCCCCTTATTTCTTCTTGCCGGCAATGGCCTTTGCGGGGCCTTTGCGGGTGCGAGCATTGGTGTGGGTACGCTGGCCGCGGACCGGCAGGTTGCGACGGTGGCGCAGGCCACGGTAGCAGCCGAGGTCCATCAGGCGCTTGATGTTCATCGTGGTCTCGCGACGCAGGTCGCCTTCCACGGTGAGGTTGGCGTCGATGTGCTCGCGGATCGACAGCACCTCGGCATCCGACAGGTCGTTGACCCGGCGGGTGACGTCGATGCCGACGGCTTCGCAGATCTGGCGGGCGGTGGTGTCACCGATACCGGTGATGTAGGTGAGGGCGATCGGAACCCGCTTAGCGGTCGGGATGTTCACGCCGGCAATACGTGCCACGTTTAGCGTCCTTTCGTTGCGGCTCCGTGATTCCGGAGCCTTTTTTCACAACTGAGGCCCGGAAAGATCCGGGCCGCATCCTGCGAGGTGATCCGCGCGAGCCCGGGGGCGACCCGTCCATTCGCGCGAAATGATTCCCTTTCGGGATGGGGCTGTCTATGGGCGGACGGGCAGAGGGTCAAGCCCCCTGCCCGGCACCGGTCAGGCGTCCTGCGTCTGCTGACCCAGAAGCCCCGCGATCTCGGCCGAAACCGCCTCGATCGCGGCCAGGCCGTCGACGCTCTCGAGCTGGCCCTTGGCGTGGTAGTAGCCGATCAAGGGCGAGGTCTGCTTGTAATAGGCCAGAAGCCGGGTGCGCAGCGCGTCCTCGTTGTCGTCGGCCCGGCGCTTGATCTCGGTCGAGCCGCAGTTGGCGCATTTGCCGTCCGCCGGGATGGGGCGGGTCACGTCGTGATAGACCTCGCCGCAATTGGCGCAGGTGGCGCGCCCGGTGATGCGGGCGACCAGCACCTCGTCATCGACGCGCATCTCGATCACGTGATCGAGGCTCTGGCCGAGCTCGTCGAGCAGCGCCGCCAGCGCGTCGGCCTGCGCCAGCGTGCGCGGGAAGCCGTCGAAGATGTAGCCGCCCGAAGCCGCGCCCGAGGTCAGCTTCTCGCGGATCAGCCCGATGACGATCTCGTCGGTCACCAGCTCGCCGCGGTCCATGACGGCGGCGACGCGCTGGCCCATCTCGGTGCCCGAGGAGCGCGCCTCGCGCAGCATGTCGCCGGTGGAGAGCTGGACCATGCCGCGCTCTTCGACCAGCCGCTTGGCCTGTGTGCCCTTGCCCGCGCCCGGCGGCCCCAGAAGAATGATATTCGTGCTCATCGACGCGCAGGCCCCCTCGCCTTGGTCTTGGTGGTCTTGCCGCCGCGCTTGCCGCGCAGCTGCGACTTCTCGATCAGCCCCTCGTACTGGTGGGCCAGAAGATGGCTCTGCACCTGCTGGATCGTGTCCATCCCGACCGAGACGATGATCAGGATCGAGGTGCCGCCGAAGTAGAACGGGATCGCCAACTGGCTGCGCAGGATCTCGGGCAGCAGGGCCACCAGCGCCAGATAGGCCGAGCCCAGGACCAGGATGCGGTTGAGCACGTAGTCGAGATACTCGGCGGTGCGCTTGCCCGGGCGGATGCCGGGGATGAAGCCGTTCTGGTTCTTGAGGTTGTCGGCCACGTCATCGGTCTTGAACGCCACTTCGCGGGTGTAGAAGTAGGTGAAGAAGATGATCATGCCCGCGAAGAACAGCAGGTAGAGCGGCTGGCCGGGGCCGAAATAGGCGAGGATCGTCGACAGCACCGGGCCGCCCTGCCCCCCCGAAAAGGTCGAGAGCGTGGTCGGCAGCAGCAGGAGCGCCGAGGCGAAGATCGCCGGGATCACGCCCGCCGGGTTCACCTTGATCGGCAGGTGCGAGGAGCCACCGTCATAGACCTTCATGCCGACCTGGCGGCGCGGGTACTGGATGTGGATCTTCCTGAGAGACCGCTCCATGAAGACCACGAAGGTCAGCACCCCGATCACCATGGCGATCACCAGCAGGATCACCGCCGGAGAGATCGCGCCCGAACGGCCCTGGCTTAGGAATTGCGCCAGCGCGGCGGGGATCTCGGCGATGATGCCGACGAAGATGATCAGCGAGATGCCGTTGCCGATGCCGCGCGCGGTGATCTGCTCGCCCAGCCACATCAGGAACATGGTGCCGCCCACGAGGGTGATCATGGTCGAGGCGCGGAAGAACAGGCCCGGGTCGGTGACGAGATCGCCCGCCTCGAGGCTGACGGCGAGGCCGTAGGCCTGGAAGGTCGCCAGCACCACGGTGAAGTAGCGGGTGTACTGGTTGATCTTCTTGCGGCCCTGCTCGCCCTCTTTCTTGAGCTGCTTCAGGGGCTCGTACATCGAGGCCATGAGCTGCACGATGATCGAGGCGGAGATGTAGGGCATGATGCCGAGGGCGAAGATGCCCATGCGGCTGAGCGCGCCGCCGGTGAACATCGACAGGATGCCGCCGATGCCGGAGGCCGCGCCCTCCATGAAGTTGCGCAGCGCGGCGCCGTCGATCCCGGGAACCGGGATGAAGGTGCCGAGCCGGTAGACGATCAGGAGACCGATCGTGAAGAGGATCCGCTGACGGAGCTCGGTGGCCTTGCCGAAGGCCCCCCAGCTCATGTTGGCGGCCATCTGTTCTGCTGCTGATGCCATCGGGGCTCTCTTGTCATGTCAGCGCCGCCGGACCGGGGTCTTCCGGTCGGCGGCGCGGGAACAGTCGGTGACGGGGGCGGGGAGCGCAAGGCCCCCCGGCCACCGATTATTCGGCGGCGGCCGCCGGCGCGGTGGTGGTGAGCTTGCCGCCCGCCTTCTCCACCGCCTCGATCGCGCCCTTGGAGGCGCCGGTCACGGCGATGTTGGCCTTGGAGGTGAACTCGCCCTTCGACAGCACACGCACGCCGTCACGCTTGCGGCGCAGCAGACCCGACGCGATCAGCGCGTCCTCGGTGATGTCCTGGCCCGCGTCGATCTTGCCGGCGTCGATGAACTTCTGGATCAGGCCCAGGTTGACGACGGCGTATTCCTTGCGGTTGGGCTTGTTGAAGCCGCGCTTGGGCAGACGCTGGTAGAGCGGCATCTGGCCGCCCTCGTAGCCCTTGATGGCCACGCCCGAGCGGGATTTCTGACCCTTGATACCACGGCCGCCCATCTTGCCGGTGCCGGAGCCCGGACCACGGCCGACGCGCTTGGGCTTCTTGGCTGCACCCGGGTTGTCGCGCAGTTCGTTGAGTTTCATGTCGCTTCTCCTATGCCGGAACTGCCCCCCAGCGACGGAACGGGCAAACGCGGCTTGATACATTGGATTCGGGGCCCCGGAAGAGGCCACCGGCGGCGTATACGCCCGATGACCCGGCCATGCAAGCCGCGCGCCGTGACGCCCCCGACGCCCCCCGCGCCCGCCGACACAAAGGGCACGGTTGCTGACCGTTTCGCGCGCGAAACATCCGTCCCGGCTTGACAGGCACGCCCCCCGTGTCGGGCCCGCCCACTCGTCAGGCAGGCCCATGCGAAAAGGGCGCCGCAGTTGCCCGCGACGCCCCTTCCATCCGCGCTGAGCCGGTGGCTCAGGCCTTTTCTTCGACGATCTGCACGAGGTGCGGGATCGAGTTCACCATGCCGCGGACCGAGGGGGTGTCCTCGAGCTCGCGGGTGCGGTGCATCTTGTTGAGGCCCAGGCCCTTCAGCGTGGCACGCTGCGAGGCGGGGCGACGGATCGGCGAGCCGATCTGCTTGACGACGATGGTTGCCATGTCCGCTCTCCTCAGGCTTCGGCGACTTCGGCGCTGGCCTCTTCGGGCTTGCGCAGAATGTCGGCGACCTTCTTGCCGCGACGCTGGGCGACCGCACGCGGCGACTGCTCGGCGCGAAGGCCGTCCAGCGTGGCGCGGATCATGTTGTAGGGGTTCTGCGAACCGAGCGACTTCGAGACGACGTCCTGAAGGCCCAGCATCTCGAACACCGCACGCATCGGGCCGCCGGCGATGATGCCGGTACCCGCGGGCGCCGAGCGCATGACGACACGGCCGGCGCCGTGGCGGCCTTCCATGTCGTGATGCAGGGTCCGACCCTCGCGCAGCGGCACGCGGATCAGGTTGCGGCGCGCCTGCTCGGTGGCCTTGCGGATGGCCTCGGGGACCTCCTTGGCCTTGCCCTTGCCAAAGCCGACACGGCCCTTCTGGTCGCCCACGACGACGAGCGCCGCAAAGCCGAAGCGCTTGCCGCCCTTGACCGTCTTGGACACCCGGTTGATCGCCACGAGACGATCGGCGAATTCCGGGTTCTCGTCGCGGTCGCGGCGACGGTTGTCACGTTCTGCCATGTTACGTCTCCTCAGATCTTCAGGCCGGCGTCACGGGCCGCGTCAGCGAGCGCCTTGACCTTGCCGTGGAACAGGAAGCCGCCGCGGTCGAAGTAGGCTTCGGACACGCCGGCCTTCTTCGCACGCTCCGCGATCGCCGCACCGACCTTGGCGGCCGCCTCGACGTTGTTCTTCCCGACGATGCCCAGATCCTTCTCGAGCGAGGAGGCCGAGGCGAGAGTGACGCCGTTCACGTCGTCGATCAGCTGGACGCTGATGTTCTTGTTGCTGCGGTGCACGGAGAGACGGGGGCGATCCCCGTTCACCTTGCGCAGCTTGCTCCGGACGCGCTGACGGCGCTTCAGGAACAGATCCCGTTTGCTGTTTGCCATTTTTTCGCGTCCTTACTTCTTCTTGCCTTCCTTGCGGAAGATGAACTCGCCTTTGTAGCGGATGCCCTTGCCCTTGTAGGGCTCCGGGGCGCGCCACTCGCGAATGTTCGCCGCAACCTGACCCACGAGCTGCTGGTCGATACCCTCGACAACAATCTCGGTCTGCTTGGGGGCCGTGACGGTCACGCCCTCCGGAACCTCGAAGTTCACGTCGTGGCTGTAGCCGAGCGCAAGCTTCAGGGTCTTGCCCTGCATCTGCGCGCGGTAGCCGACGCCCTGGATCTCGAGCTCTTTCTTGAAGCCCTCGGAGACCCCGGTGACGAGGTTCTGCACCATCGAGCGGGACATGCCCCACTGCTGACGGGCACGCTTGGACAGGCCGCGCGGCGCGACGTTGATCGCGTCGTTCTCGACCGTCAGTGTGACGTCGTCGGTGGCGGTGAAGCTGCGGGTCCCCTTGGGGCCCTTCACTTCGACCGACTGGCCGGAGACGCTGGCGGTCACGCCGCTGGGCAGGGCGACCGGGCGTTTACCAATACGAGACATTACCGGACCCTCCTTAGAATACGGTGCAAAGCACTTCGCCGCCGACATTGGCTGCGCGTGCATTTGCATCCGACATCACGCCGCGGGGCGTGGAGACGATCGAGACGCCCAGACCCTGGCGCGGAGCCGGCAGGTCGGAGACGCTCATGTAGACGCGGCGACCGGGCTTGGAGACCCGCTTCAGCTCACGGATCACCGGCGTACCTTCGTAGTAACGCAGGCTGATCTCGAGAGCGGGGTGCCCGTCCTTGCCGGTGGTCGACTCATAGCCACGGATGTAGCCTTCGTCGGCGAGGACATCGAGCACCCAGCCGCGCAGCTTGGAGGCGGGGGTGATGACGGTGGACTTGTGACGCATCTGCGCGTTGCGGATGCGGGTCAGCATATCACCGATGGGATCGTTCATCTGTGGACCCTCCTTACCAGCTCGACTTGACCATGCCGGGGATTTCCCCGTTCGAGCCGAGCTCGCGCAGCATGATCCGGCTGAGTTTCAGCTTGCGATAATAGGCGTGCGGACGCCCCGTCAGCTGGCAGCGGTTGTGAAGACGGGTGGGCGAGCTGTTGCGCGGCAGTTGCGCGAGCTTCAGGTTCGCCTTGAAGCGCTCTTCCACGGGCTTGTCTTTGTCGTTCGCGATCGCCTTGAGCTCGGCGCGCTTGGCGGCATACTGAGCCACCAGACGCTCGCGCTTCTTCTCGCGTTCGATCATGGATTTCTTGGCCATATCTCTCTTTCCTCCCGCGGATCAGCTGTTGAACGGCATGTTGAAATGCTTCAACAGCGCCTTCGCTTCCGCGTCGGTCTTCGCGGTGGTGCAGATGATGATATCCATGCCCCAGACCTCGTCGACCTTGTCGAAGTTGATCTCCGGGAACACGATGTGCTCCTTGAGGCCCATGGCATAGTTGCCACGGCCGTCGAAGCTCTTGCCCGGCACGCCGCGGAAGTCGCGGATGCGCGGCATGGCCACGGTGATCAGGCGGTCGAGGAATTCGTACATCCGGTCGCCGCGCAGCGTGACCTTGGCCCCGAGCGGCATCTCTTCACGGACGCGGAAGCCGGCGATCGACTTCTTGGCCTTGGTGACGACGGCGCGCTGACCGGCGATGGTCGAAAGATCGTCCTGGGCGGACTTGGCTTTCTTCGAATCGCGGACGGCTTCGGCCCCGGCGCCGATGTTCAGGACGATCTTGTCCAGGCGCGGGATCTGCATGTCGTTCTTGTAGCCGAACTCCTCGCGGAGCTTGGCCTTGATCTCGTCGGCGAAGGTCGCCTTGAGACGCGGGGTGTAGTTCGCGGTGTCGAGCATCAGATCACGTCCCCGGTTGTCTTGGCGAAGCGGACCTTCTTGCCGTCTTCCTCGCGGAAGCCGACACGGGCCGGTTTGCCGTTGGCATCGACGATGGCCAGGTTCGACAGCTGGATCGGCATCGCCTTGGGCTGGCGGCCGCCCTGGTCGGTCTGGCTTTGCTTGACGTGGCGGATCGCGACGTTGATGCCCTCGACCACGGCCTTGCCGGCCTTGGGATCGACGGACTGGATCTCGCCGGTCTTGCCCTTGTCCTTGCCGGTCAGGACGACGACCTTGTCACCTTTGCGGAGCTTGGCAGCCATTACAGCACCTCCGGCGCGAGCGAGATGATCTTCATGAAGTTCTTCGCGCGCAGCTCACGAACCACCGGCCCGAAGATACGGGTGCCGACCGGCTCGTTGTTGTTGTTCAGAATGACGGCCGCGTTGCGGTCGAAGCGGATCGAAGTGCCGTCTTCGCGGCGAACTTCCTTGGCGGTGCGCACGACGACGGCCTTGCGGACGTCACCTTTCTTCACGCGGCCACGGGGGATCGCTTCCTTGACGGACACCACGATGATGTCGCCGACCGACGCATAACGACGGTGCGAACCGCCGAGGACCTTGATGCACTGCACCCGGCGTGCGCCGGAGTTGTCAGCGACATCCAGATTGGTCTGCATCTGGATCATGGGTTTCTCCCGACCTTTGGGGGGCTCGCAATGGCCTTCTCCCCAGGGTTTCGTACAAGCTGAAAGATGGGCGCCTTACTCGGCGATCACTTCCCAGCGCTTGGTCTTGGATTTCGGGGCGCACTCCTGGATGCGGACGGAATCGCCCACATTGAAGGTGTTCGCCTCGTCGTGAGCCCGGTACTTCTTGGACTTACGGATCGTCTTCTTCAGAACCGGATGCGTGAAACGACGCTCGACCGACACGGTGACGGTCTGCGCGTTCTGGTTCGAGGTCACGACGCCTTGCAGGATGCGTTTGGGCATGGGCTCAGGCCTCCGTGCCGGCGGCTTCGGCCGCCTTCTGGTTCAGGATGGTGTGGATGCGGGCGACGTCGCGCTTGACGACGCGCATCCGCGCGGTGTTCTCGAGCTGGCCGGTGGCCTGCTGGAAGCGCAGGTTGAACGCTTCCTTCTTCAGATCGACGAGCGTCTCGCGGAGCTGGTCCGCGGACTTGTCGCGGAGTTCCTTGGCATGGAGCGCCATGGGCCTGTCCTTTCGACATCACCGGAAGGCCCCTTTCATCATCGAGAGGGTCACCCTGATTCCGGTGGATAGGTGAATGAGCGCTGTCCCTAGACGGAATGGGGGCAGGATGCAAACCCTTTCTCGGACGGAGCGCGATCTGCCCCCTGCCCCGCCGGGGCCGGCAAACGAAAAGCCCCCGCCGATCGCTCGGCGGGGGCCTTCATCTCTTGAGCGGGACCTCGAAAGGTCCCTGCCCTTACCAGTCCTCGCGGACCACGGTGCGGGTCTTGATCGGCAGCTTCATCGCGGCAAGGCGGAGCGCCTCGCGGGCGACGCCTTCGCTGACGCCGTCGATCTCGAACATCACGCGGCCCGGCTTGACCTTGGCGGCCCAGAAGTCGACCGAACCCTTACCCTTACCCATCCGGACTTCGGTGGGCTTGGAGGTCACGGGCGTGTCCGGGAAGATCCGGATCCAGACCCGGCCCTGACGCTTCATGTGACGCGTCATGGCACGACGTGCGGCCTCGATCTGGCGCGCGGTGATGCGCTCGGGCTGCACGGCCTTGAGGCCGTAGGTGCCGAAGTCCAGGTTGAAGCCGCCCTTGGCTTCGCCGTGGATCCGGCCCTTGTGCTGCTTGCGGAACTTAGTGCGCTTCGGTTGAAGCATGTCTCAGCCCTCCCTTACCGGCGGCCGCCGGCGCCGCGAGGCACGGGGCCTTCCTGCAGCTCGGCCTGTTTGCGGTCACGCGCCTGCGGATCATGCTCCATGATCTCGCCTTTGAAGATCCAGACCTTGATCCCGATGATGCCATAGGGGGTCTCGGCTTCGGAGAGCGCGTAGTCGATGTCGGCGCGCAGCGTGTGCAGCGGCACCCGGCCCTCGCGGTACCATTCGGTCCGCGCGATCTCGGCACCGCCGAGACGGCCCGCGACGTTGACGCGGATGCCAAGCGCACCCATGCGCATCGCGTTCTGCACCGCGCGCTTCATGGCGCGACGGAACGAGACACGACGCTCGAGCTGCTGGGCGATGCTCTCGCCGACGAGAGCGGCGTCCAGCTCGGGCTTGCGGACCTCGACGATGTTGAGGTGCAGCTCGGAGGCGGTCAGGTTCGCCAGCTTCTTGCGCAGGACTTCGATGTCCGCGCCTTTCTTGCCGATGATGACGCCCGGGCGCGCGGCGTGGATCGTGACCCGGCACTTGCGGTGCGGGCGCTCGATGATCACGCGGCTGATGCCGGCCTGCTTGGCTTCCTTCTTGATGAAGTCCTTGATCTTGAGGTCTTCGAGAAGAAGATCGCCGTAGTCCTTGGTGTCGGCGTACCAGCGGCTGTCCCAGGTCCGGTTGACCTGGAGCCGCATGCCGACGGGATTGACCTTGTTACCCATTAGGCTTGCTCCTCGACCTGACGAACCGTGATGGTGAGTTCCGAGAACGGCTTGACGATCTTGCCGAACCGGCCACGCGCCCGCGGACGGCCACGCTTCATGATCAGGTTCTTGCCGACCCAGGCCTCGGCGACGACCAGCTCGTCGACGTCGAGGTTGTGGTTGTTCTCGGCGTTCGCGATCGCGGACTGCAGGCACTTCTTGACGTCGCCGGCGATGCGCTTCTTCGAGAAGGTCAGGTCCGTGAGGGCCTTCTCGACCTTCTTGCCGCGGATCATCGCGGCAACGAGGTTGAGCTTCTGCGGGCTGGTGCGCAGCATCCGGGTCTTGGCCATCGCCTCGTTGTCGGCGACGCGGCGGGGATTCTTGTCCTTGCTCATGGCTTACTTCCGCTTCGCTTTTTTATCAGCGGCGTGACCGTGATAGGTACGGCTCGGCGAATACTCACCGAACTTCTGACCGATCATGTCTTCGCTGACGTTGACGGGGATGTGCTTGCGACCGTTGTACACACCGAACGTCAGACCCACGAACTGGGGCAGGATCGTCGAACGGCGCGACCAGATCTTGATCACTTCGTTGCGGCCGGACTCGCGCGACGCTTCGGCTTTCTTAAGCACGTAAGCATCGACGAAAGGGCCTTTCCAAACAGAACGAGCCATGTGTTAACGGCCTTTCTTGCGAGCGTGGCGCGAGCGAAGGATGAGCTTCGACGACGCCTTGTTCTTGTCACGGGTGCGCGCACCCTTGGTCGGCTTGCCCCAGGGCGTCACCGGGTGACGACCACCCGAGGTCCGGCCTTCACCACCGCCGTGGGGGTGATCGATCGGGTTCATCGCGACACCGCGGACAGCGGGACGCTTGCCGAAGTGACGGTTGCGACCGGCCTTGCCGAGGTTCTGGTTCGAGTGGTCCGCGTTCGAGACAGCACCCACCGTCGCCATGCACTCCTGACGCACGAGACGCAGCTCGCCCGAGGAGAGACGGATCTGGGCGTAGCCGCCGTCGCGACCGACGAACTGGGCATAGGTGCCAGCCGAACGCGCGATCTGGCCGCCCTTGCCGGGCTTCATCTCGATGTTGTGGACGATCGTGCCGATCGGCATGCCCGAGAAGGGCATCGCGTTGCCGGGCTTGACGTCGACCTTGGCGCCGGCCACGACCTTGTCACCGATCGAGACGCGCTGCGGCGCCAGGATGTAGGCCTGCTCGCCGTCCTCGTACTGGACGAGCGCGATGAAGGCGGTGCGGTTGGGGTCGTATTCGATGCGGGCGATGACGGCCTGCATGTCGAACTTGTTGCGCTTGAAATCGACGATCCGGTAGAGGCGCTTGGCGCCACCACCACGACGACGCATCGTGATCCGTCCGGTGTTGTTCCGGCCGCCCGACTTGGTCAGGCCCTCGGTGAGGGCCTTGACGGGGCGTCCTTTCCAAAGCTCCGAACGGTCGATCAGCACCAGCCCGCGCTGGCCCGGCGTCGTCGGCTTGTACGACTTGAGTGCCATGCTTTGTGTCTTCCGTTGCTTTGCGGGCGATCCCGAATGGATGGCCCGGTTGTGTTGAGGGCCCCGAAGGTCCCCGGCTTGTCGTAAAAGGAGCGGCCCCGGACGAATCCGGGGCCGCGCCGATGGGGTCACCTATTAGAGACCGGTCGAGACGTCAATGCTGTTGCCCTCTTCGAGCGTCACATAGGCCTTCTTGACGTCCTTGCGGGTGCCGATGACACCGCGGAACCGCTTGACCTTGCCCTTGGTGACGACGGTGTTGACCGCCTTCACCTTGACCGAGAACAGCGCCTCGACGGCTTCCTTGATCTGCGGTTTGTTGGCGTCGATCGCCACCTCGAAGACCACCGCGTTGGCCTCGGAGGCCAGGGTCGCCTTCTCGGTGATGACCGGCTTGCGGATCACGTCGTAGTGTTCGGGTTTCGCGCTCATTTCAGGCGGGCCTCCAGGGCTTCGACAGCCGCCTTGGTGAGCACGAGCGTGTCACTGCGGAGGATGTCGTAGACGTTGGCGCCCATCGAGGGGAGCACGTCCAGGTTGGCGATGTTGCGCGCGGCCTGGGCGAAGCCCTCGTTGACCTGCGCGCCGTCGATGACCAGCGCCCGCTTCCAGCCGAGGCTGGCGACCTGCTTGGCCAGGGCCGAGGTCTTGCCCTCGGTCTCGGCGGTCTCGATCACCACCAGCTCGCCGGCCTTGAGCTTCGCCGAGAGGGCGTGCTTGAGGCCGAGCTTGCGGAACTTCTTGGTCAGCTCGTGGTCGTGGCTGCGGGGCGTCGGGCCCTTGTAGGTGCCGCCGTGACGGAAGATCGGCGCGCCCTTGGAGCCGTGGCGTGCGCCGCCCGTGCCCTTCTGACGATAGATCTTCTTGGTCGAGTAGCTGACCTCGGAGCGGCCCAGCGTCGAGTGGGTGCCCTGCTGGGCCCGCGCGCGCTGCCACCGCACGACGCGGTGCAGGATGTCGGTGCGCGGCTCGAGACCGAAGATGGTCTCGTCGAGATCGACGGAACCGGCGGAGCCGCCGTCCAGCTTGATCGCATCAGCCTTCATTGTTCTCATCCTTCTCAGCGGATTCGATCGCGGCCTGCTCGGCCTCGGCGGCAGCCTTCGCGGCGGCTTCCTCCTCGGCGGCGGCCTGGGCCGCGGCTTCGTCGGCAAGACGCTTGGCTTCGTCGGCGTGGCTCTTCAGCCCGGCCGGGAAGATCACGGTGTCGAGCAGCGGCTTCTTGACGGCATCCTTGACCGTGACCCAGCCGCCCTTGCCGCCCGGCACCGCGCCCTTGACCATGATCAGGCCACGGTCGGCGTCGGTCTTGACGACCTGGAGGTTCTGGGTGGTCACGCGGGCGGCGCCCATGTGGCCGGCCATCTTCTTGCCCTTGAACACCTTGCCCGGGTCCTGACACTGGCCGGTGGAGCCGTGCGACCGGTGGCTGATCGACACGCCGTGGGTGGCGCGCAGGCCGCCGAAGTTGTGCCGCTTCATGGCACCGGCGAAGCCCTTGCCGATCGAGGTGCCCGAGACGTCGACGTACTGGCCTTCGAAGTAATGCGCGGCGATGATCTCCTCGCCCACTTCGATCAGGTTTTCGGGCGCGACGCGGAACTCGGCGACCTTGCGCTTGGGCTCGACCTTGGCGGCGGCGAAGTGGCCGCGCATCGGCGCGCTCACGCGCTTGGCCTTGGCGGTGCCGGCACCGAGCTGCACGGCGGTGTAGCCGTCACGCTCGACCGTGCGCTGCGCCACGACCTGCAGGTTGTCGAGTTGCAGCACGGTCACGGGGACCTGCTTGCCGTCCTCGAGGAACAGGCGGGTCATGCCCACCTTCTTGGCGATGATTCCGGAACGCAACATCGTCACTCCCCTCACACCTTGATTTCGACGTCGACGCCGGCGGCGAGGTCGAGCTTCATCAGCGCGTCCACGGTCTGCGGGGTCGGGTCGACGATGTCGAGAAGACGCTTGTGCGTGCGGATCTCGAACTGGTCGCGGGATTTCTTGTCGATGTGCGGGCCACGGAGAACCGTGAAGCGCTCGATCTTGTTCGGCAGCGGGATCGGCCCGCGGACCGAGGCGCCGGTGCGCTTGGCGGTGCTGACGATCTCGGCGGTGCTGGCATCCAGCACGCGGTAATCGAAAGCCTTGAGCCGGATGCGGATATTCTGGCTTTGGGCGGCCATGACATTCCCCTTCAAGGGTTCGGATTGAGAGGTCGGCCGGGCAGGATTGCCGGTCCACATCGAACCCGTCGTAAAAGTGGTGCGGGGCGGGCATTACACCCGCCCCGCGGCGACGTCCACTAGGGGGCGTCGTTACTCGACGATTTTCGACACCACGCCGGCGCCGACGGTGCGGCCGCCTTCGCGGATGGCGAAGCGCAGGCCGTCTTCCATCGCGATCGGGGCGATCAGCTCGACGTTGAACTTCAGGTTGTCGCCCGGCATCACCATCTCGGTGCCCTCGGGCAGGACAACGGTGCCGGTGACGTCGGTGGTGCGGAAGTAGAACTGCGGACGGTAGTTCGCGAAGAACGGCGTGTGACGGCCACCCTCTTCCTTGGTGAGGATGTAGGCCTCGGCCTCGAACTTGGTGTGCGGCAGGACCGACTTGGGCTTGCACAGCACCTGGCCACGCTCGACGCCCTCGCGGTCGATGCCGCGCAGCAGGATGCCGACGTTGTCGCCGGCTTCGCCGCGGTCGAGCAGCTTGCGGAACATCTCGACGCCGGTGCAGGTCGACTTCTTGGTCTCGCGGATGCCGACGATCTCGATCTCGTCGCCGACGTTGATCACGCCACGCTCGACGCGACCGGTGACCACGGTGCCACGGCCGGAGATCGAGAACACGTCCTCGATCGGCATCAGGAACGGCAGGTCCACGGCGCGGGCCGGGGTGGGGATGTACTCGTCGACGGCCTTGAGCAGCTCGACGATGGAGTTCTTGCCGATCTCCTCGTCGCGCTCTTCCATGGCGGCCAAGGCCGAGCCCTTGACGATCGGGATGTCGTCGCCCGGGTAGTCGTAGGACGACAGCAGCTCGCGGATTTCCATCTCGACGAGCTCGAGCAGCTCCTCGTCATCCACCTGGTCGACCTTGTTCATGTAGACGACCATGTAGGGGATGCCCACCTGGCGGCCGAGCAGGATGTGCTCGCGCGTCTGCGGCATCGGGCCGTCGGCCGCGTTCACCACGAGGATCGCGCCGTCCATCTGGGCGGCACCGGTAATCATGTTCTTGACGTAGTCGGCGTGGCCGGGGCAGTCGACGTGCGCGTAGTGGCGCGTCTCGGTCTCGTACTCCACATGCGCGGTCGAGATCGTGATGCCGCGGGCCTTCTCTTCGGGCGCGCCGTCGATCTGGTCGTAGGCCTGGAAATCACCGAAGTACTTCGTGATCGCCGCCGTCAGGGTGGTCTTGCCGTGGTCCACGTGACCGATGGTCCCGATGTTCACGTGCGGTTTGGTGCGTTCGAACTTTGCCTTCGCCATGATTGGCTCCTTCAAATTTGTCTGGCGTCGTGATGGCGGGGCCCGGGAGCCCCGCCGACCGTCACGCGTATTTCTTCTGGATCTCGTCCGAGATGTTCTGCGGCACGGGCTCGTAATGGTCGAACTGCATCGAGAACTGGGCGCGACCGGAGGTCATGGACCGCAGCGTGTTGATGTAGCCGAACATGTTGGCGAGCGGCACGAAGGCGTCGATCACGTTGGCGTTGCCGCGCGTGTCCTGACCCTGCACCTGGCCCCGACGCGAGGTCAGGTCACCGATGACGCCACCGGTGTACTCTTCCGGCGTCAGCACCTCGACCTTCATCATCGGCTCGAGCAGCTTGGCGCCGGCCTTGCGCAGACCTTCACGCATGCACATCCGCGAAGCGATCTCGAAGGCGAGGACCGAGGAGTCCACGTCGTGGAACTTGCCGTCCAGCAGCTCGACCTTGAAGTCGATCACCGGGAAGCCCGCGAGCGGACCGGAGTCCATCACCGACTTGATGCCCTTTTCGACGCCCGGGATGTATTCCTTGGGCACCGCGCCGCCGACGATCTTGCTCTCGAAGGAGTAGCCTTCGCCAGCCTCGGTGGGCATGATGTTCAGCTTCACCTCGGCGAACTGGCCCGAACCACCCGATTGCTTCTTGTGGGTGTAGGTGTGCTCCACGGCGTGACCGATGGTCTCGCGGTAGGCCACCTGCGGCGCGCCGATGTTCGCCTCGACCTTGAACTCCCGCTTGAGACGGTCGACCAGGATGTCGAGGTGAAGCTCGCCCATGCCCTTCATGATCGTCTGGCCCGACTCGAGGTCGGTCTCGACGCGGAAGGAGGGGTCCTCGGCCGCGAGACGCTGCAGACCGGCGGACATCTTCTCCTGGTCGGCCTTGGTCTTGGGCTCGACCGCGATCTCGATCACCGGATCGGGGAAGGTCATCGTTTCGAGCACGACCTGCTTGTTGGGGTCGCACAGCGTGTCGCCGGTGGTGGTCTCCTTGAGACCGGCCAGCGCGATGATGTCGCCCGCATAGGCGTTCTCGATCTCTTCGCGGCTGATGGCGTGCATCATCATCATCCGACCGACGCGCTCGCGCTTGCCCTTGGTCGAGTTCATCATGGTGTCGCCCTTGCTCACCACGCCCGAATAGATCCGGGTGAAGGTCAGCGAGCCCACGAAGGGGTCGTTCATGATCTTGAACGCCAGGCCCGAGAAGGGCTCGCTATCGTCGGCATGACGCGGGATGTTGCGGGTCTCGGTCTCGTCGTCCGGCGAGAAGCCCATGTAGGCGGGCACGTCGAGCGGCGAGGGCAGGAAGTCGATGACCGCGTTGAGCAGGGGCTGGACGCCCTTGTTCTTGAACGCGGAGCCCGCGGCAACCGGCACGAAGGACAGCGACAGCGTGCCCTTGCGGATCAGGCTGCGCAGGGTCGGCTCGTCGGGTTCCTGGCCTTCGAGATAGGCCTCCATCGCATCATCGTCCTGCTCGACGGCATTCTCGATGAGCGTGGCGCGCCATTCGTCGGCGACGTCCTGAAGCTCGGCACGGATCGGACGACGAACCCAGCTCGCGCCGAGGTCTTCGCCTTCCCAGACCCACTCTTCCATCTTGATCAGGTCGACGATGCCCTCGAGCTTGTCCTCGGCACCGATCGGCAGGGCGATCGGAACGGGGGTCGCGCCGGTGCGGTCCTTGATCATCTTCACGCAGTTGAAGAAGTCGGCGCCGATCTTGTCCATCTTGTTGACGAAGACGATGCGCGGAACCTTGTAGCGGTCGGCCTGACGCCAGACGGTCTCGGTCTGCGGCTCGACACCGGCGTTGGCGTCGAGAAGGCAGATCGCACCGTCGAGCACCGCCAGCGAACGCTCGACTTCGATGGTGAAGTCGACGTGGCCGGGGGTGTCGATGATGTTGAAGCGGTACTTCGTGTCCGAAGTCCCCTCGGCGGTCGGGTCTTCCTGGCGCTGCCAGAAGGTGGTGGTGGCGGCGGAGGTGATCGTGATGCCACGCTCCTGCTCCTGCTCCATCCAGTCCATCGTCGCGGCGCCGTCATGGACTTCGCCGATCTTGTGGGACTTGCCGGTGTAGAACAGGATCCGCTCGGTCGTGGTGGTCTTGCCGGCATCGATGTGGGCCATGATGCCGAAGTTGCGGTAACGCTGCAGCTGATAGTCGCGAGGCATATCGGTGCTCCTTCCGCTTACCAGCGGTAGTGGCTGAACGCTTTGTTGGCGTCGGCCATCTTGTGGGTGTCTTCGCGCTTCTTCACCGCGGTGCCGCGGCCGTTGACCGCATCGAGCAGCTCGCCGGCGAGACGCTCTTCCATGGTGTTCTCGTTGCGCTTCGCGCTGGCGTCGATGAGCCAACGGATCGCCAGCGCCTCGCGGCGCTCGGGACGGACCTCGACGGGGACCTGGTAGGTCGCACCGCCGACGCGGCGCGAACGCACCTCGACCGACGGCTTGATGTTGTCGAGCGCCTCGTGGAAGACCTCGACGGGCTCCTTCTTGAGGCGGCTCTCGACCCGGTCGAACGCGTTGTAGACGATGCGCTCGGCGACGGCCTTCTTGCCGTCGATCATCAGGTTGTTCATGAACTTGGTGAGAACCCGGTCGCCGAACTTGGCATCGGGCAGGATCTCACGTTTCTCGGCGGCGTGACGACGCGACATGGCGCTCTCTCTCCTTACTTCGGACGCTTCGCGCCGTACTTCGAGCGGCGCTGCTTGCGGTTCTTGACCCCTTGGGTGTCAAGCACGCCGCGGAGGATGTGGTAACGGACGCCCGGAAGGTCTTTCACCCGGCCGCCACGGATCAGGACCACGGAGTGCTCCTGAAGGTTGTGGCTCTCGCCCGGGATGTAGCTGATGACCTCGAAGCCATTGGTCAGGCGCACCTTGGCGACCTTCCGCATGGCCGAGTTCGGCTTCTTGGGCGTCGTGGTATACACCCGGGTGCACACGCCACGCTTTTGCGGGCAGGACTCGAGGTGCTGCGACTTGGACTTGGTGACTTTCGGCTGCCGCGGCTTGCGGATCAGCTGCTGGATCGTTGGCATTGGGCGTCTTTCCCCGTTTCCTGCACATGTGTCACGGACCGGACGGCCCGCCGATTTCGATTCCTCGCACTTCACGCGTCCGTAAAGCACAAAAACCCGCGAACGCGCCCCTCTTCCGGACACGATGCGGTGGGTCTCCAGAGGATCGGGGCACTTGGCCCGGATCGTGACCACTTCAGCTCTGATATCAGGGCGGAAAGCGGACTGCCCCCTGCCCAAGTGGTGGCCGTATAGGGGGAGTCGCGGGGGGTGTCAACTGCGGCCGGGGCCAGGGGGCCGGCAGGCCGTGGGCGGCGGCGGCTCCCCGTCTGGACGCGCTGTGCAATACATGCATCATCGCGGCATGACAGCCCACCGCGACCGCTTTCTCGTCTTCGCCGGCATGCGCAACGAGGGCGCCTTTCTGGTCGAATGGATCTCCTGGTACCGGATGATGGGATTCGACATTCTCGTCGGGGTCAACGGCTGCACCGACCGCTCCCCTGCCCTGCTCGACGCCTTCGCCGAGGCCGGCTGGCTGGAATGGTTCGAGCACCGCCCGCCCGAGGGCATGCCGCCCAAGCAATCGGCCCATGCCCATGCGCGCCGCCACCCCGCCATCGCGCGCACCGACTGGCTGCTCATCTGCGATGTCGACGAGTTTCTGGTGCTGCACCGGGGCGACGGCACGATCTCCTCCTATCTCGACGATCTGGGTGGCGATGTCCTCGGCGTGGCGTTCCACTGGCAGTGCTTCGGCACCGGCGGCTGGAAGCGTTACCAGCCTGGACTCGTGCATCGGCAGTTCCGCCGAAGGGGCCCGTCGCAGCGGCCGGTCAACGTCATGGTCAAGACGCTGTTTCGCACGCCGCACCGCTTCGGACGCTGGAGCGACCACATGCCGTGGGAGTTCGAGGGCATATGGGACCGGGGCGCCAACCGCATCGTCGACAGCGAGGGGCGGATCATCGAGGAGCTGCTGACCGGGCCGCACCCGGTGCGCTACACCGATGTCGAGCAGGTGACGCATCGCTACGCGCAGATGAACCACTACGTGCTGCGCTCGCACGAGCAATACGACATGAAGCGCGGCACGCCTTCGGCCACCGCCGCCAAGGACCGCTACACGCAGGCCTTCTTCGAGCGGCGGGATCACAACGGGCAGCGCGATCTGGCCGCGCTCGCCCATGCCGCGGCCTTCGAGCGGGTCCATGCGCAGGCGATGGCGCTGCCGGGCGTCGCGCGGCTGCATCACCTGTGCTGCGCCGATCTCGTCGCCCGGGTCTGCGCGCATCAGGGCCACGAGCCGCGCGACGACCCGCGCTGGCGCGCCGCGATCGAGGCGGCGGAGGCGGCGCGCTAGGGGGGGGGCTTCAGGGGATGTAGTTTCCGAGCCAGTTGGCATGCACCCAGCCCAGCCGGTCTTGGGAGCCGAAGGAGATCGCCTGCCACTGGCCCCGCGCCGCGTAGGTGCCGACCCGGTCGCCGTTATGGATCTCGGCGATCTTGGGATATTGCGTCCCTGGCCCGGTGCGCACCGCGAGAAACCCGTCCCCGTTCGGGTCGAGCCCCATCACCGTGGCCACACCGAAGCAAGCGGCCTGCGCATCGGGCGGGCAATAGGTGTCGAAGGGCACGTCGAGTGGCTGGGCTGCGGCGGGTGTGATGACCCCCATGGTGCAGAGCGCGGCCACGCGCAGGGGGGCGACGAAGGACAAGCGTGTCATGGTGACATCCTCTCGAAACGGCGTCGTTCTCCGCCTTCGAGATTACACCACCGGGCGCGCCACGACGAGCCGGGGCACGCGAAAAGGGCCCCCGGTTTCCCGAGGGCCCCTTCTCGTTTCGCGGTGATCGGTCCGATCAGTCGCGGCTGTCCTCGTCGCGCGCCGAGATCGTGTCGAACTGATCGTCCGACATCGGCGCCTCGGCCGGAGCGGCCAGCGCCGCGGCCTGCTCGGCCGCTTCGCGCTTCTGCTCGATCACCGAGTGGTCGCGGTCGTGGGCGACCTTGCGCACGCGGGTGGTCGCGCCGCCGGTACCGGCCGGGATCAGGCGGCCGACGATGACGTTCTCCTTCAGGCCCACCAGCTTGTCGCGCTTGCCCTGCACCGAAGCCTCGGTAAGCACGCGGGTGGTCTCCTGGAACGAGGCCGCCGAGATGAAGCTGCGGGTCTGCAGCGACGCCTTGGTGATGCCGAGCAGCACGGGGCTGCCCTGCGCGGGACGCCCGCCCTTGGAGATCGCCTTCTCGTTGGCTTCGTCGAACTCCGCCTTGTCGACGTGCTCGCCCTTCAGCAGCGTGCTCTCGCCCGAGTCCGAGATCTCGATCTTCTGCAGCATCTGACGAACGATCACCTCGATGTGCTTGTCGTTGATCTTCACGCCCTGCAGCCGGTAAACGTCCTGCACCTCGTCGATCATGTAATCGGCAAGCGCCTCGACGCCCATGATGGCGAGGATGTCATGCGGTGCGGGGTTGCCGTCCATGATGTAGTCACCCTTCTGCACGAAGTCGCCTTCCTGCACCGGGATGTGCTTGCCCTTGGGCACCATGTACTCGACCTTGTCGCGCCCTTCCTCGGCGGGCTCGATCGCGATGCGGCGCTTGTTCTTGTAGTCCTTTCCGAAGCGCACGTAGCCGTCGATCTCGGCGATGATCGCGTGGTCCTTGGGACGACGGGCCTCGAACAGTTCCGCCACCCGCGGCAGACCGCCGGTGATGTCCTTGGTCTTGGCGCCCTCGCGCGGGATCCGCGCCACCACGTCGCCGGCCTGGATCTGCTGGCCGTCCTCGATCGACAGAATCGCATCCACCGACATCGGATAGGTCACCGGGTTGCCGCTGTCGGTGCGGACCGGCTCGCCATCCTCGCCCACGATCAGGATCTCGGGCTTGAGCTCGTTGCCCTTGGGCACCGAACGCCAGTCCGTGACGATCCGCTGGGTCATGCCGGTGGCGTCGTCGGTGTCCTCGCGCACGGCGATGCCGTTGACGAGATCCACGAACTTCGCGGTACCGGCCTTCTCGGCGATGATCGGCAGGGTGTAGGGATCCCATTCGAACATCTTCTCGCCGCGCGTGACATCCGCGCCTTCCTTGAGGAAGACCTTGGTGCCGTAGCCGATCTTGTGGCTCGCGCGCTCCTCGCCGTCCTCGCCCATGATCGCGATGACCATGTTGCGGCCCATGACGATCTGCTCGCCCGCCGCGTTCTCGAGGAGGTTGGCGTTGCGGAACTCGACCTTGCCCGACTGGCTCGCCTCGAGGAAGGACTGCTGGCCGCCCTGGGCCACGCCGCCGATGTGGAAGGTCCGCATCGTCAGCTGGGTGCCCGGCTCGCCGATCGACTGCGCCGCGATGATGCCCACGGCCTCGCCCTGGTTCACCATGGTGCCGCGCGCGAGGTCACGCCCGTAGCACATGGCGCAGACGCCGTCCTCGGCCTCGCAGGTGAGCGGGCTGCGGATGCGCATCTTCTGCACCGCCGCCTGCTCGATGATGTCGGCCTTGCGCTCGTCGATCAGCTCGCCCGCCTTGACCAGCACCTCGTCGGTGCCGGGCGTCAGCACGTCATCGGCCGAGACCCGGCCCAGAACGCGCTCGGAGAGCGGGGAGACCACCTCGCCGTCGTTGACCGCCGCTTCCGCGGTGATCGCACGCTCGGTGCCGCAGTCGTGCTCGCGCACGATGCAGTCCTGCGCCACGTCGACGAGACGACGGGTCAGGTAACCCGAGTTCGCGGTCTTCAGAGCGGTGTCCGACAGGCCTTTGCGCGCGCCGTGGGTCGAGTTGAAGTACTCGAGCACGGTCAGGCCTTCCTTGAAGTTCGAGATGATCGGCGTCTCGATGATCTCGCCCGAGGGCTTGGCCATCAGGCCGCGCATCCCGCCCAGCTGCTTCATCTGGGTGACCGAGCCACGCGCACCGGAGTGGGCCATCATGTAGACCGAGTTCGGCTCGGCCTCGGCCCCCGCCTCGTCGCGCTTGTTGGCCGAGATGGTGGTCATCATGGCCTCGGTGACCTTGTCGTTGCACTTCGACCAGGCGTCCACGACCTTGTTGTACTTCTCGCCCTGGGTGATCAGGCCGTCCATGTACTGCTGCTCGAAATCCTTGACCTGATCGCGGGTCTCGTCGACCAGCGTCCATTTCGCGTCAGGGATGACCATGTCGTCCTTGCCGAAGGAGATGCCCGCCTTGAAGGCCTCCTTGAAGCCCGCGGACATGATCTGGTCGCAGAAGATGACCGACTCTTTCTGACCGCAGTAGCGGTAGACGGTGTCGATGACCTGCTGGACCTCCTTCTTGCGCAGGAGACGGTTCAGAAGCTCGAACGGCGCCTTGGCGTTGAGCGGCAGCAGACCGCCGAGCCGCAGCCGGCCCGGGGTGGTCTCGAACCGCTTGACGACCTCGTTGCCCTCTTCGTCGATCTGCTTGATGCGCGCGTTGATCTTGGCGTGCATGTGCACTTCGCCGGCGTTGAGCGCGTGCTCCACCTCGTCGATCGAGTTGAACGACATGCCCTCGCCCTTCATGCCTTCGCGCATAATGGTCGTGTAGTAGAGGCCCAAGACCATGTCCTGCGACGGCACGATGATCGGCGCGCCGTTGGCGGGCGACAGCACGTTGTTGGTGGACATCATCAGAACGCGCGCTTCGAGCTGGGCTTCGAGCGACAGCGGCACGTGAACAGCCATCTGGTCGCCGTCGAAGTCGGCGTTGAAGGCCGAGCAGACCAGCGGGTGAAGCTGGATCGCCTTGCCCTCGATCAGCTGCGGCTCGAAGGCCTGAATGCCAAGGCGGTGCAGCGTCGGCGCGCGGTTGAGCATGACGGGGTGCTCACGGATCACCTCGTCGAGGATGTCCCAGACCTCGGGACGCTCCTTCTCGACCAGCTTCTTGGCCTGCTTCACGGTCGAGCTGAGGCCCTTGGCCTCCAGCCGCGAGTAGATGAAGGGCTTGAACAGCTCGAGCGCCATCTTCTTGGGCAGGCCGCACTGGTGCAGCTTCAGCTCCGGGCCGGTCACGATGACCGAGCGGCCCGAGAAGTCGACCCGCTTGCCCAGAAGGTTCTGGCGGAAGCGGCCCTGCTTGCCCTTGAGCATGTCGGACAGCGACTTCAGCGGGCGCTTGTTGGCACCGGTGATGACGCGGCCGCGGCGGCCGTTGTCGAACAGCGCGTCGACCGATTCTTGCAGCATCCGCTTTTCGTTGCGCACGATGATGTCGGGCGCGCGCAGCTCGATGAGCCGCTTGAGGCGGTTGTTGCGGTTGATCACCCGGCGGTACAGGTCGTTGAGGTCCGAGGTCGCGAAGCGGCCACCGTCGAGCGGCACCAGCGGGCGCAGCTCGGGCGGGATCACGGGGATCACGGTCAGGACCATCCACTCGGGCCGATTGCCGCTCTCGATGAAGCTCTCGACGATCTTCAGGCGCTTGATGATCTTCTTGGGCTTGAGCTCGCCGGTGGCCTCCTTGAGGTCGGCGCGCAGCTGCTCGGCCTCGCCCTCGAGGTCGATCTGGGCCAGCATCTCGCGGATCGCCTCGGCGCCGATGTTGGCGGAGAAGGCGTCCGAGCCGTACTGGTCCTGCGCGTCGAGGAACTGCTCCTCGCTCATCAGCTGGCCGTAGGTCAGGTCGGTCAGACCCGGCTCGATCACGACGTAGTTCTCGAAGTAGAGAATCCGCTCCAGATCGCGCAGGGTCATGTCCAGCATAAGGCCGATCCGCGACGGGAGCGACTTCAGGAACCAGATGTGGGCGACGGGGGCGGCCAGCTCGATATGGCCCATGCGCTCACGGCGGACCTTCTGCAGCGTGACTTCCACGCCGCATTTCTCGCAGACGACGCCGCGATACTTCATGCGCTTGTACTTGCCGCACAGGCATTCGTAGTCCTTGATCGGACCAAAGATGCGCGCGCAGAACAGGCCGTCACGCTCGGGCTTGAACGTGCGGTAGTTGATGGTTTCGGGCTTCTTGATCTCGCCGAAGGACCACGAGAGGATCCTTTCCGGGGACGCGAGGCTCACCTTGATCTCGTCGAAGGTCTTGGCCGGGGTCAGCGGATTGAACGGGTTGTTCGTGAGTTCCTGGT
>NZ_JAMYXC010000146.1 GCF_024159025.1 Limimaricola litoreus | reverse complement strand
GAGCGCCCGCGCCATCCGGTCGAGCGGCGCGAGGCCGCGCCCGACGCTGATCCAGATCAGCGCTGCCAGCACCGGCAGGATCGCCAGCGCCGGCAGCAGCAGCCCGCGCGCCACATCTGCGACCAATCGCTCGCACACGGTGAGCCGGTCGCCGACCATCACCCGAAGGCCCGGACCCTCGTTCACCATGGTGTAGACGCGCCAGGCCTCGCCATCGACGAGGCTGTCGGAAAATCCCTGCTGCTCGGCCGCGAGCCGGCCCGAGGGCGCGCTGGCCGACGCACCCAGAAGCGCGCCGTCGAGCGACCAGATCTGGCAGGACAGCTGGCGCGAATAGTCCGCCTGCGACGACAGTGCAGGCAGATCGAGCGCCAGCGGCCCCGCCGAAACCACATCGATGCGTCGGTCCGAGATCAGCGAGGAGACCATCTGCGCGGCCTCGGCGAGGCGCGCCTGATCGACCTGCCCCGCCGTCTCATCCGCATGGTTGCGTGGTTGCGCGATGGACTGGCCGATGAAGGGCTGGTCCTCGCTCTGGCGCAGGTCGATCGGGCCCAGCTCTGTCGTCATGCCCCAGCGCGCCACCATGGACCGGGCCAGCATCGTAGCCCGGCGGATATCGTCGTCGGCACCGGAGCTGACCGTTCCGATCAGCAGCTTCTCGGCGGCGCGCCCGGCCAGCAGCGTCGCGAGCTGCGCACGAAGATACGGCTCGTCGAGCGTGTGCCGTTCGGTTTCCCTCATCATATGCGTGCCGCCAAGCGTGCGCCCGCGCGGAATGATGGTCACCTTGTAGAGCGGATCGGCATCGGCGGTGTGAAAGGCCACGGCGGTATGACCGGCCTCGTGAACCGCCAGCCGGTGGCGCTCATCCGGCCGGATCGCCAACGACCGCAGCGTGCCCATCATGATCTTGTCGCGCGCGTCGTCCAGATCGGCCCGCCGGATGAAGGCGCCGCCGCGCCGCGCCGCGTTGATCGCGGCCTCGTTCAGAAGGTTCTTGAGATCGGCGCCCGAGAAACCCGGAGTGCCTGCGGCGGTCAGGTCGAGATCGGGGGCGCTCTTCAGCGGCAGGGTCTTCGCATGAACGTCGAGGATTGCGCGCCGCGCCGTGCGGTCGGGCAGCTCCAGCGTCACGTGCCGGTCGAACCGCCCGGGCCGCAGCAGCGCCGGGTCGAGGACGTCGGGGCGGTTCGTCGCGGCGAGCACCACCACCGCCTCGCGCCCGCCAAAGCCGTCCATTTCGGCGAGGATCTGGTTGAGCGTCTGCTCGCGCTCGTCATGCCCGCCCCCGACCCCGGTGCCGCGGGTCCGGCCGATGCAGTCGAGCTCGTCGATGAAGATAATGGCGGGGGCCGCCTGTCTCGCTGCCTCGAACATCTTGCGCACCCGGCCCGCCCCGACACCGACACCGACATAGATCTCGATGAATTCGGAGCCTGAGGTGGAGAAAAAGGGCACCTCGGCTTCCCCGGCAAGGGCCTGCGCCATCAATGTCTTGCCCGTCCCCGGCGGCCCGACGAGCAGCACGCCATGCGGAACCTCGGCCCCCACCCTCTGGAAGCGTTCGGTATCGCGCAGGAATTCGACAAGCTCGGAGACCTCGCGCTTGGCCTGATCCTGACCGGCGACATCCGCGAAGGTCACCTTCCGGGCGGGTGTGCTTGGCTTTGCGAAACGCCCCCCAGCAGCGCGCCGGTCCCCGGTCCCAGACCGCCCGCAATGCGGCCCATCATGCGGCGCTGGAACCAGAAATAGATGCCCAAGATGACCGCCCAAGGCAGCAGGTAGCTCAGGATCGAGATCCCCTGCGGCTTCGTCGCGGTGATCTCGACCCCCTCGCTTTCGAGCAGCGGCAACAGGTCCGGGTCCGCCTGAACGGGCGTCACCGCCTGATATCGGACGGGATCGGCGCCACCGGGCGCTCGGGTGCCGACGGTGATCGCATGGTCCTGCAATTCGGCGCTGACGACCGCGCCATCACGGATCATCTGCTTGAGAGCGCTGTAGGACACGACCTGCAATTCCTGCGGCGGCAGGAACCAGAGCGAACCCAGCCCGATCAGGAGCCAGAACGCCACCACCCATTTCCATTGGCCGAAGGCGGACCACGGAGGATCCGGCGTCGGCGAGTGTCCCGTATCGTCCGGCATCTCCGTCCCCTTCCGTGTCATCTGGCGCGTCGGCCCTACTATCGGGGATCGGGCGCCGGGGCGGATTGATGCAGGTCAAACGCGGTCAGCTCGCGGTTGGGGGGTACGAAAGCTGATGCGGCCTAGCGGGCGAAAATCTCTTCCATGCGCCTTGCCCGATCGAAGCGATGCGCCGTCCTGCCATGGGCCGCACCGCCCCCGGTCCGCCGTCATTCGCGCAGGGCCTCTTCGATCGACACGCCCTGCGACACCTTCTCCCCGGGATGCACAACGACGACATCGCCCTCGGCCGGCCCCTCCAGCACCTGCGCGACGCGATCGTTCCTTTGGCCGATCTCCACGCCCATTCGTGCTGCGCGCCCGTCCCGCAGCGCGAAGACCGCCCAGCCGGGGCCATCGCGGAACAGCGCGCCGACCGGCACCTGCAGCACGTTCGGCGCCTGCCAGTAGATGATCGCCAGCCGCACCGCGTAGCCATCGCCAAGCCGCGCCCCCTCCGGCAGGGGTTCGGCCAGATCGAAGATCGCCTCGACCCGCTGCTCCTCGATCCCGAGCGAGGAGACCACCGTATGCGCCAGGGGAACAATCCGCCGCAGCCGCGCGTCCAGACCGCCCGCGCCGCCCCACCGATCCACGCGGGCGGGCGCGCCTTCGGGAATGCGCACCGCATCGCGCGACAACAGGTCGGCGACGATCTCGAGATCGTTTGGATCGCCGATGCTGAGAAGCCGCTCGCCGGTGGTGACAGGGCCTTCGCTTCGCCGATCGATCGCCATGACCACCCCGCTCGCCGGGGCACGGATCTCGACGCAGCAGGCCGAGGCATCGTCTTCGTCCTCGTCTGGCCCGACCAGGGCCGCCTTCGCGCGCTCCAGGCTGCTTTGGGCGAGCGCGCGCGCCGATATGGCGGCGTCGCGCGCGGCCTCCCGAAGCTTGAGCGCCTGCGCCGCATCCTCGAGCCGGACCGAAGTAGCGACGCCGCGCTCGACCAGCGCCTGCGCCCGGTCGAACTGCGATTTGCCATAAGCCAGATCCTGCAGCGCCTGCTGCACGCGGCTTTCGGCGGCGGCGAGCCCGGCCTCCGCCTCATGCACCGCCGCCTCGGCCTGAAGCCGGCTGCGCCGGTCCAGCAGTCCCGGCGCGATCGGTTGCACCACGGCGACGATCGTCTCCCCCTGCACGACCGGATCTCCCACCCGCACGGGCGAGCGCATCGCGGTCCCGGTGAAGGGCGAGGACACCTCCCAGGTCTCGCGAACCCGGGCCTCGCCATCGACCTCCACGGTCACCTCCATCGGCCCGCGCGTGACCTGCGCCAGATCGGCGGTGACCGGCACCGGGCGGACCGCGACCCAGGTCAGCGTGGCAAGGGCCAGCCCCGCGAGGCCGAGCAGCAAGATGAGACGGTTGCGACGGGTCATGGTCATTCCCTCGTCTTGAGGACGGCGACGATGTCCGCCCGGTCGAAGCGTCGACGCACGAGCAGCGCCGAGGCCAAGGTGACGGCGAGCGTCACGAGGCTCGCCGTCGCGAAATTCGCCGCCTTCAGCACCAGCGGGATGCGGTAGAGGTCGCTGTCGAAACCCGCCACCATGGCCGAGGAAATCCACGCGCCGATCGCCCAGCCGACCGGCTGCGCCAAGAGCGCCAGCACCGCCGTCTCGCCCAGCAGGATCGACGAGGCTTCGATCCGCATGAAGCCGAGGATCCGCAGGCTCGCCAATTCGCGCGCGCGCTCGGACAATTGGATGCGCGCGCCGTTATAGGCGACGCCCGAGGTGATCAGGACCGAGATGGTGAGAAACAGGATCGTGTTGCGCCGGATGTTCTCGGAAATGGTGCCGCGAAAGCTGTCGCGGATCTCGGTCAGCAGCACCGAGGAGGCGATCTCGGGCAGCGTCTTGATCGCGGCATGAAAGCCGGGGAGTTCGGCCGGATCGAGCGCGAGGTGCAGCGCGGTCGCGCGCGGTGCCTCATCGAGCCGCGCGGCGAGGGCATCGAGATCCATGTAGGCCCCGAGGCCGAGATACTGGGTCGTCACGGCGGTGACGATCTCGTCGAACCCGTGGCCGCGATCCTGCTCGACCTCGACGCGCAGGCTGTCGCCGCGCTCCACGCCGAGCTGATCGGCGAGATGCCGCGACAGCAAGAGCCCGGTGCGCGGGATCTCGACGACACGGCCCTGCGCGTCGAGGGCGCGGGCAAGATCACCCCCCGGCGGGCGCGCCGTGATCGCGAGGCGCTTGGATCGGGGCCCGTGGCGCAGGGTCACGGACAGGTCGAACTGCGGCTCGACCGCCAGCACGCCGGGCAGGTCGCGCGCGGCAAGCGCAACCCCGATCGGCGCTTCGTTCGCGAGGATCAGGGTTGCGTGCTGGCGGTTCGCCCGAAAGAAGGCGGTGTCGATCACCTCGTCGAGGGAATCCGTCAAGAAGGTGGACGCCACGAGGATCGCGACACCGAAGGCCAGCCCCAGCGTCGTCATCGCCGCCCGAAGCGGCCAGCGCAGCAGACCGCGCAGGATCATCATCGCGGGCTGCGACAGGCGCAGCGCCCCGATCAACCGATCGAACGGCCCATGTTCGAAGCGCGGCGCCGGGGCCATTGCCACCGCCGGGTCGAGCCGGGCGGCC
>NZ_JAMYXC010000028.1 GCF_024159025.1 Limimaricola litoreus | reverse complement strand
GCCACGCGGCTGCCGGCCAGCGCGCCGCCGGCGGCCAGCGCGCCGGTCAGGAAGCCGCGCCGCGAGGGGGCGGGATCTTTGCTCATGCTCGGAGTCCTCTTGTCGTCCATGTCGGCAGGGCGGCTCATCCGGCCACCACGTCGACGCTTGTGTTGGGATCGATGGAAACGGTGCCCTGATTGCGGATGTGGCTTTCGACCACATCCCAGATCGGCGGGCCTTCGGTGCCCTCGTTGACGCTGGCCCAGCCCGCGACGACATAGCTCTTCGACGGATCGATCGCCTCGCCCGAGGCAAGATGCGTCATCTCGGTCACCCGGCTGCCTTGGGGCTGCGCGATGTCGATCCGATAGCCCATGCCGCCGACGCGGACCATGTCGCCGCCCTGCTGATAATAGGGGTCGGGGTTGAACAGGTTGTCGGCCACGTCCTCGAGGATGAGCTTCAGCGTCTCGCCGGTCATCTCCGAGCGGTAGGCCTCGGGGTAGCTCATGGCGGTAGAGTTGAAGACGTCCTCGCGGGTGATCTCCTGACCGGGCATCAGGGAGGCCCCCCAGCGGAAGCCGGGCGAAAGCGCGATGTCGGCCTCGCGCTCGGAGATCAGCGCGTTGCAGATCAGGTCATCCCATGTGCCGTTGAAATTGCCGCGCCGGTAAAGGAGCGAGTCCGTCGTGCCCAGCACCTCGGACATCTCCGCCTCGAAGGGCGCGCGCGTCTCCTCGACCAGCGCCGTCATCTCCGCATCGGGCGCGATCACGTCAGAGAAGATCGGGATGAGGCGGTGCGTCAGCCCCTTGAGCGCGCCGCCCTCGACGTCGAGATCGACGCGGGAGACGAACTTGCCATGGCTTCCGGAGGCGATGAGATGCGTGTCGCCGATGCGCACCGGCTCGGGCAGGGCGTCATGGGTGTGGCCGGTGAGGATCACATCGATCCCCGGCACCTCGGCCGCCATCTTGCGATCGACGTCGAAGCCGTTGTGCGACAGCACCACGACCACCTCGGCCCCGGCGTCGCAGGCCTGTCGCACCACCTCTGCCATGCGCTCCTGCCGCACGCCGAAGCTCAGATCGGGGAACATCCAGCTCGGGTTAGCGATCGGCAGGTAGGGGAAGGCCTGACCGATTACCGCGACCGAGGTGCCGGCGCGCTCGAACATCTTCATCGGCTCATAGGCCGGCTCGTCCCACATCGCGTCGAAGATGTTGGCGCCGAGGAAGGCGGGGTCGAGCTCGTTTTCGATGATCTCGGTGACCCGGTCGATGCCCAGCGTGAATTCCCAATGCGAGGTCATCGCCTCCGTGCCGAGCGCGTTGAACAGGCGCACCATGTCGGCGCCCTGGGTCCTGAGCGCGGGCAGGGAGCCCTGCCATGTGTCGCCGCCGTCGAGCAGGATCGCGTCGGGCCGCTCGGACCTGATCGCCTTGACCACCGTGGCGATCCGGTCGAGCCCGCCCATGCGCCCGTATTCGCGGCCCAATGCGACAAAGTCGTCATAGGTCAGCGCGTAATCGAGCGGCGATCCGTCCTCGATGCCGTAGAGCTTGCGAAAGGCGGCGCCGGTGACATGCGGCACATGGCCCCGCGCCGCGCCGACGCCGAGGTTGATCTCCGGCTCGCGGAACCAGATCGGCTGGGACTGGGCGTGGATGTCGGTGATGTGGATCAGCGTCAGCGCGCCCGGACCGCCGCTGCCGATCAGGTCGTCCTGGCTGAGCCTTTGCTGCGCGGCGAGCCGCGACCAGTTGCCGAACCCCGAGGCGCCCCAGAGCGCGGAGGCGGTGAGACCGGCCTGAAGAAAGTGGCGGCGGGCGATCATGGGCAGTTCCCTGTCATCAGATGCGTATTATTGAATATGTTTTGGCGAAAACGCCCCGCCGGGCCAAGGCCGGGCGGGGCGTTCTAGTCAGTTGCGGACCGAGGGGCCTTCGACCGAAAGGCCGTTGCCGCGCGAGGCGACGTAAAGCTCAAGCGCCACGAACTCCGGGCTGCCGGGGCTGAAGGTCTCGGCGCGGGTATCGCGCACGCAGCCCTTGAACCGGTCATGCACGGTGTTGAGCTTGCCGTTCTTGAGCCGGTAGGTCGGAAAGCCGTTGATCTGGCCCTGGCTCAGGTGGTCGGCCCGGATCATGTTGTCGTAATTGTCCTCGTGGCAATTCGCGCAGGCTAGTTCGAGCTGGCCGTAGCGGGTGTAGTATATCTCCTTGCCCTGCTCCCATGTCTCCTCGGCCGGGCCGTCGATCGCCACGTCGACCGGCATGCCGCGCGAGACCGAGGAGATCAGCGCGACCATCTCGGTCATACGCTGCCCGGTATAGTCCCAAGGCTCGGCGCCCGCCCGCTCGGTCACGCATTCGTTGACCTGCATCTCGAGCGTCTGCACCTCGCCCTTGGCCTCGTCCCACTTGGGATAGACGGCGCGCACGCCCTCCAGCGCCTCGGGGCTCTCGTGGCAGGAGGCGCAGGACTCCTCGCCATCTCCGAGCGCGGTGTCGAAATCGGCGCGGGCGTTGTCGACGCCGATCATGCCGGGGTTCTCGAAATCGTCCATCTGCAGGTCCTGCGTCTCGCGGGAGCGGTATTCCCACCCCGAGAAGATCTCGCGGACGTAGTCCATGTGCTCGGGCGCGGGCGCCTTCGTCACGATCTCGATCTCGTCATTGATGACGAGGTTGGCCTCCTGCGCCGTCGCGACGGGGGCAAGGGCGGCCGACCCGGCCAGCCCGAGCGCCGCCCATGCGGCGCCGGTCCTCAGCGTCTGTCTCATCAAGGTCTCCTCCCTTGCCCTCTCCTGGGGATCCCGTCAGGCGACGGCGATCTCCTTGGTTTCCTCGTAGGTCGAGCCGTCATCGTCGATCCAGGTGAAGGTGAAGGTGCCACTCTCGGGTACCTTGGCCTGGAACTCGAAATACGGGTTGGTCGAGATCGCGGGCTCCATCGCCACCTCGATCACGGTCTCGCCGTTGAAGCTGCAGGTGAAGTGGTTGATGATCGAGCGCGGGATGAGGTTGCCCTCCTTGTCCTTGCGCTGGCCCGATTCCATCGGGTGGCTGATCAGGGTCTTGATGGTGATGACCTCGCCTGCCGTCGCCTCTTTGGGGACGCGGACGCGGGGTGTGACGTTTTCTGCCATGTCTCTTGCTCCTTGTCCCGAACTCAGCCGCCGCAGCCGCCGATGGTCACCTTCACCTCCTGCGCGGCGCGCGCGAAGCTGCCGTCGGACATCTTGGCGATGGCGACGACCTCCTGCGTGCCGGCGAGACGGATCCGGGTGGAGGCCATCTGCGCGCCCGCGAGCGGGCCGAAATGGAACACGCCCACGTCGGGGTTGGGGTTGCCGGTGGCCAGCAGCATGATCGCCTCGGCACCGGGGGCCTCGACCTCGACCGGCACGGTGTTGCCGTTCTCGGCGATCTCGGGCGCGGTCAGGCTCAGCCCCTCACCGGTGATTTCGGCCCCGCCGGTGAATTCGGCGATCAGCTCCTCGGTCGGCGTGGCGAAGGCAGCGCGCCCGCCCAGCATCACCGCGAGCCCGCTGCCCGCCAGCACGGCAAGGCTCTGTCTGCGTGAAAACTTCATCTCTCTCCTCTCCTGCCGCGCGTCACTCGTCGCGCAGCGTCATCAGATAGGCCACCACATCCTCGATCTGCTGAGCGGTCAGCAGCGGCTCGAGCGGCTCCTCGGCGGCCTTGCCGGTGAAGCCGTCGCCGGGACGGATGAAGCCCGTGGTCTTGTAGAAGGCCGGCATGATCGAGCCGGGGAAGGTCATCTTGGCATTGGCCACGATCCCGCGCAGGTCGGGCTCGGTCCAACGGTCGGCGACGCCGTCGAGCGGCGGGCCGACCTCGCCGTGGAACGGCACCTCGTCGAGCGCGCCGACCGCGTGACAGGCGACGCAATTGCCCAGGCCCCGCGTGGTCATGACCTCCGCACCGGCCTCGGGATCGCCCGGCGCGCCGGACAGCGATGTCTCGATGGCGCGGTATTCGCCGTAGGCGACCTCCTGCGGCGCCACGACCTCGGCCTGCACGACCGAGCCGGCCAGTGCCAGCGCGACGGCGAGGGTGAATTGTCGCGACATGTGTCCTCCCTGCGGCATTATGTCCTCCGAGGACACGTTAACGTGGTCCATATGTTCTAATCAACATCATATTTGATTTATTGAATACGGAGTGGCGGGACGGCGACGAAGCCTCGGTCGGGAGCCGGTTTTCCGGCCTTCCGGGCCGCGAAGCGCGATCGGGGTCGCGCGGCCCCAAGGAGGGGTCGGGACACTCCGGCGCGACGACTCGGGCCCTTCCGGCTGCGGATCACCCGAAGCGGGAGAACGCCGGAAAGGTATCGAGCATCCATTGCGCGATCAGGTTCACCGAGTTGGTGGCGATCAGCAGGCCGAAGGTCACGAGCAGCACGCCGGTCAGCGTTTCGACGAGGCCCAGATGCTTGCGAAACCGCTGCACGAGCCGCGTGAAGGGCGCGATGAAGACCGCCGCCAGAAGGAAAGGCAAGGTCATGCCCATGCCGTAGGCCAGAAGCAGCCATGCCCCCTCCGCGGCGGTCTGCAGGCTGCCCGCGGTGAACAGGATCACGCCCAGCACCGGTCCGACGCAGGGTGTCCAGCCAAAGGCGAAGGCGAGGCCCATGACGAAGGCCCCCGCGAGGCCGACCTCGCCCACGGGCCCCGCGCCGCGGTCCAGCCGAAGCTGCCGGTAGAGCAGCCCGATCGGCAGCACGCCCATGAAATGCAGCCCCATCAGGGTGATGACCCCCGCCGCCAGCCAGCGCAGCGGCTCGAACCAGTCGCGCAGCAGCTGCCCGGCCAGTGAGGCCGAGGCCCCGAGCGCCACGAAGACGCTGATGATCCCGGCCGAGAACAGTGCGGTGAACACGAG
>NZ_JAMYXC010000040.1 GCF_024159025.1 Limimaricola litoreus | reverse complement strand
ATGCCGCGGACTGCGCCTGCCTTGGCGCCGACGAAGCCTGGTTCGCGCGGCTCGTGGGCCACGGCGCGCTGATGGAGCGCGAGGAGGCGATGATGCTCGCCCTGGCTTTCCTGCGTCCCGAGGCGGCCGCCGAGGCCGCGCAGCTGGCCCAGGCGCTGGGCCTCGGCCTGCGCCGCGCCGGGATCAGCCGGCTGCTGCACTGAGCGCGGTCGCATCTTCCGGGATCCGGCCCGACAGCCGCGCCGTGATCGTCTCGCCGGTGAGATCGAAGCTCACATAGGCCTCGGCCCCGGTGTTCTCGATCATCTTCAGCACGACCACGAGATCGGGGGCGGCGGTCGCACGGGCCAGGTGCTCGGGCCGGATGCCGAGCGTCACCCGCGCGGGCAGCGCCGCGGCGTCCCAGCCCGGCCCCATGTCGAGCGGCGTGCCGCCGAGGTCGAGCCCCGCCCCGGTCATGCGCGCCGGCACGAGGTTCCTCGGCGGCGCGCCCATGAAATCGGCGGCGAAGGTGTTGGCCGGGGTGACGTAGATCTCCTGCGGCGTGCCGATCTGCTGCACCACCCCGCCCTTGAGCACGAGGAACTCGCCCGGAGCCATGTCGATGTCGATCTCGCGCAGCACCTCGACGCTGCCCGAAAAGTTCCAGCAGGCTGCGGCCACCGGCGGCGGGCCCGACATCGTGATGTTCGCGCATGACCGGCTTGGCAAATGGGCGACGGACGGCATCATCGCCCCGGTCACCCCCGGCGCGGGCTTCGCGGATGGCATCCTGCCCGCCGCGATGGAGGCGGTGACCTTCGATGGCGCCGACAAGGCCGCCGAGATCGACGGCGCGAGCCCGTGGCGGACCTTCCGCCATCTCTTCCTGCCGCTGGCGGTGCCGATCATGGCGGTAATCTTCGTGCCGAGCTTCATCGGGGTGATCAACGACTATCCCATAGCCTCCGTGCTGATCCGCTCGGAGGACCAGATGACCCTCGCGGTGGGCTCGCGGCTCTATCTCAACGAGTTCAAGTATCATTGGGGCGACTTCGCCGCCGCCGCCATCCTGTCGGGCCTGCCGATCACGGGCGTCTTCCTGATCGCCCGGCGCCACCTCGTCTCCGGCCTGTCGGACGGGGCGGTCAAGGGCTGAGCGCCGCCTTGCGAAGCCTCCCCGACGACGCGTTCCATGGCAGGGCCACGGAGCGCGTACGCCTTTCGGATAGGTTTCATAACCTATTGAGAGGCAACAGATATTTTTTACGTCGGGTCGAAACCCCGGCGACGTGGGGTTCCGGCCAAAGAGCGAAAACCCGCCACATTCCTGCCACAATTGACCTCGAAACGGATCGTGTTTCAGCGATTAATCAGTTTCCCGAAGTAACTCTCCGGCCCATGGATCAGCTCAGAGGATGGCGGCATGTATCACCAGGTAAATGCTTTTACGGTTCCCGCCGCCTCCTCCACCCCGTCCCGGGGCAAGGCGCCGTCGCGCCGTGTAGAGCTTGTCTCCAGCCGGTTCTCGCAGGTCCGGCGGCATCGTTTTTCGAGCGGTGTCGAGGCCATGGTGACCGTGACCTTCCGCTACCACCCCGCCCTGCCGGTGCGCTGCGAAACGCTGCTCGTCAGCCTGCCGCGCCGCATCCAGTCCCGTCCCGGTGCCTTGCGCAACCGGCTCGCCGGCATGGCGCTCGACCTCGCGGTGCTGATGCACCGCACGGACCGGGGCGCAGCCCTGCGACCGGTTTGACCATCCTGCCCCTTCGGACACCATGTCCGACCCTACTCCAGCGCTCCTTCGGGAGCGCTTTTTTTTCGTGCAGCAGCCCTCTTTCGTCGCGCCGCGCCAGGCTCTAGCCTTCTTGCATGACAGGCGAGCGCCCCTCCTTCGACGTGGTGATCATCGGCGGCGCGATGATCGGCAGCGCCGTGGCCTGGTGGCTGGCGCGCGATCCGGGCTTCGATGGCCGCATCCTCGTGGTCGAGCGCGATCCTTCCTTTGCCCATGCCTCGACCAGCCACACCAATTCCTGCATCCGCATGCAGTTCGGCACGCAGGTGAACGTCGCGATCGGCCGCTTCGGGTTGGAGTTCATCCGCGGCTTCAGGCGGTTCGTGGGCGAGGACGCGCCGGAGATCCACTTCGACGATTTCGGCTACCTCTACCTTGCCGGTGATGCGGCCTCGGCCGGGCGGCTACGCGCGGCGCAGGCGCTGCAGGCACGCATGAAGGCCGGCACGCGGCTTCTGACGCCCGCACAGCTTGCCGCGACCTTCCCCTTCATGGCGTGGGACGACGTGCTGCTGGGCAGCCACAACCCCGGCGAGGAGGGCTGCTTCGACGGCGGCACCATGTTCTCCGAACTGCGCCGCCGCGCGCGGCATCTCGGCGTCGAGGAGATCCGCGCCGAGGCCACCGGGCTGCGGATGGCAGGCGGTCGCGTGAGCCATGTCGAGCTCTCCGACGGCAGCAGCGTCGCCTGCGGCCATGTCGTCAATGCCGCGGGGCCGCGCGCCGCCACGGTGGCGGCGATGGCCGGGATCGTGCTGCCGGTGGAGCCGCGCAAGCGCTACACCTTCATCTTCGAGGCCGAGGACCGCCTGCCGCGCCGGATGCCGCTGGTGGTCGATCCGCGCGGCATCCATTACCGCAGCGACGGCGCGCTCTACATGGCGGGCTGCCCGCCCGAGATCGACGGACCTTGCGCTTTCGATGATTTCGAGATGGATCACGCGATCTGGGAGGATCGGATCTGGCCGCTCCTTGCCGCGCGCGTGCCCGCCTTCGAGCGGATCCGCCTGCGCAATTCATGGGTCGGGCACTACGCCTACAACACGCTCGACCAGAACGCGCTGCTGGGCCCGCACCCGGCCGTGCCGAACCTCCATTTCGCCAACGGCTTTTCCGGTCACGGGCTGCAGCAGGCCCCGGCGGTCGGGCGCGGGATCGCCGAGCACATCATCCACGGAGGCTGGCGCAGCCTCGACCTTTCGCCGCTCTCGGTGGCGCGCCTCGTCGAAGGCCGTGCACTGACCGAAGCGGCCGTGATCTAGGGAGTATCCATGAAGAAGATCGTTCTCACCGGCGCCTGCGGCGCGCTTGGTTCGCAATTGCGCGCGCCGCTCGCGAAGCTGGCCGACGAGCTGGTCTCGACCGACATCGCCGAGGCCCCTGACTCGCTTCTCGACAACGAGCGCTTCGTGCAGGCCGATCTCGCCGATCTGGCGGCGGTCGAGGCGCTGATGCAGGGCGCCGAGATGGTTGTGCACTTCGGCGCCATCCCCGACGAGCGGCCCTTCGATGAGCTGCTGGGGCCCAATTTCATCGGCGCCTACACCGTCTGGGAGGCCGCGCACCGCGCCGGCGCGCGGCGCGTGGTCTATGCTTCGTCCGTGCATGCCGTGGGCCTGCAGGAGACGATGGCGGGCCATGACACCGAGGTGCCCCACCGCCCCGACAGCTTCTACGGCCTGTCGAAATGCTTTGCCGAAGACATGGGCCGGATGTTCTGGGACAAGCGCGGGCTGGAGGCGGTCTGCCTGCGCATCATGTCCTGCACGCCCGAGCCGCAGAACGCCCGCGCGCTGCACACATGGCTGTCCTACGGCGATCTGGTGCGGCTGGTCGAAGCCTCGATCACCACGCCGGTGACCGGCTTCAGCGTGGCCTGGGGCGTCTCGGCCAACAGCCGCGCGTCGGTGTCGAACCACAAGGTGTCCTTCCTGGGCTATCGCCCGCGCGACAATGCCGAGGACTGGGCCGATCGGCTCCTGCCGACGCCCAAGACGCCCGATCCCTCGGACCGGTCGCAGCGTTGCCTCGGCGGTCCCTTCGCGGTGGTGCCGCTGGGCGAAAGCGGGGTCGAGGCGATCCGGCGGATGAGCGAGGGGAGCTGACGGCGCCCCATCCGCGGCCTTGCGCCGGCGGAGAGGTCGGGATTTGCGTATTTCAGAGAACGATGAAGGGGATGGCGCGCCCTTCCCTTTCATCTTTCCTCAAATACGCATGGCGCGCGGCCTCAGCCCTGCGCCGCCGCCCGGATCGCCGCGATGTTCTCGCCGTAGATTTGCGCCTCTTCGACCGAGCCGCCGCGAAACACCGCCGAGCCCGCGACCAGCGCGTCGGCGCCCGCCCGGGCCACCAGCGGCGCGGTGGTGGCATCGACGCCGCCATCCACCTCAAGGTGGATTTTCCTGTCGCCGATCATCCCGCGCAGGGCGGCGATCTTGTCGAGCATGGGGTGAATGAACTTTTGCCCGCCAAAGCCCGGGTTCACGGTCATGGCAAGCACGAGATCCACGTCATCGAGCAGCGGCGCCACAGCCTCGGCCGGGGTGCCGGGGTTGAGCGCGACGCCCGCCTTCATCCCCGCCGCGCGGATCGCCTGCAGCGTGCGGTGGACATGCGGCCCCGCCTCGACATGCGCGGTCAGGATGTCGGCGCCCGCATCGGCAAAGGCGTCGATGTAGGGGTCGACCGGCGCGATCATCAGATGCACGTCCATCACCGTCTTCACATGCGGGCGGATCGCGCGCACCAGCTGCGGGCCGAAGGTGATGTTGGGCACGAAATGCCCGTCCATCACATCGACATGGACCCAATCGGCGCCCTGCGCCTCGATGGCGCGGACCTCCGCGCCAAAGGCCGCGAAATCGGCGGAAAGGATCGAGGGGGCGATCTTGAGAGTGCGGTCGAAAGCGGTCATCGGCAGGGCTCCTCATGCAGATGCGCCCTGCCCTAGCGCGAAAAATCGCCCGCGTCACCCGGCCCCGGCGCGGCGCCTCTCGCATCCGCAGAAATCCCTGCTACCCTCGCGTCATGCACCACTCTCCCGTGATCCTCTCTCATGCCGACATCCTCGCCCCCGGCGCCAGCGCCGCGCTGACCCGCGCCGCGCTCACCCCAGCGCGCCCGATGCTGCATGGCCATGACTTCTACGAGCTGGCCTGGGTGCAGAACGGGCGGGTGCGCCATCACCTGCCCGAGGGGCGCGAGGATCTCGTGGAGGGCGACGTGATCTTCGCAGGGCCGAAGCAGTTCGGCCATTGGGAGTGCGACCTGGTGATGTTTCGCAAGGAGTTCGGCAAGGCGAACGTGACCTCCCTGGTC
>NZ_JAMYXC010000219.1 GCF_024159025.1 Limimaricola litoreus | reverse complement strand
GAAAGCGCCGCGATCAGCGCGCCGCGCCGCTCCAGGTACTCCGGCGCCGCCGGAGCCACGGCATGGCCGGACGCGCTCGTGGCGGCAGACGGCATTTCTGCCGCCGCCGCCACCGGATCCGCCAGCAAGGCCACCCCCAGACATATGCTCAGTAATCTTGGCAAATCCGCCACGACCCCATGAATTGATCTGAGTTATCCTTGATCGAATCCGGCAACGAAGCAACAACAGGCTCAACAGCGGCCGACAAGCGCCGGGAATCGTGGGAATCGGGAGACAGCAGGCGATGGACAACGGCACCTATGTTTCGCTGTCGCTGGCCACGGCGATGCACAACGCGCTCGACGTGACGGCCAACAACATCGCCAATGCCAACACCGCCGGCTTCAAGGGCGAGCGGGTGGTGTTCGACAGCTACCTGCACCGCGAGACCGGCCTCGACAGCAGCCGCGACACCGATTTCCTGATCGACCGGGGCTCCTACATGAACCCCGAGCAGGGCGCGATGACCCGCACCGGCAACCCGCTCGACCTCGCGCTGCAGGGCGATGCCTGGTTCGGCTACGAGACCGGCGACGGGCGCACCGCCTACGGGCGCGACGGGCGCTTCGCGCTCGAACCCGACGGCACGCTGGTGACGCTCTCGGGCGCCAAGGTGCTCGATGCCGGCGGCGCGCCGATCGCGCTGCCGCCCGATCTGGGCGGCGATGTCTCGATCAGCCAGGACGGCGCGATCTCGACCGCCGCGGGCGGTGTGATCGGCCGGATCGGCCTGTTCGAGCTGCCCGACCTGCAATCCTACGAACGGCTCGGCTCGGGGATGTTCGTCCCGCCCGAGGGGGTCGAGACCGCGCGCGCCGCCACCGACGGCACCCGCGTCATGCAAGGCATGATCGAGGCGAGCAACATCCAGCCCGTGGTCGAGATGACCCGGCTGATGTCGATCCAGCAGGCCTATGAGCGCGCGCTCAAGCTGGTGAGCGGCGAAGACGACCTCACGCGCGACATGCTGCGCCGCATCGGCAGCGTCAGCTGATCCCTTTTCACGGACCCGACACAGGAGCCCGACCATGAAAGCCCTCGGAATCGCCGCGACCGGCATGCTGGCCCAGCAGACCAATGTCGACGTCATCTCCAACAACATCGCCAACGCCAACACCACCGGCTTCAAGTCGAGCCGGGCGGCGTTCCAGGACCTGATCTACGAGACGGTGCGCCGCGAGGGCGCGCTCACCTCCGAGGCCGGCACTGCCCGGCCCACCGGCGTCGACATCGGCTTTGGCGTCGAGACCGCCGGAACTGTGCGGCTCAACACCCAAGGCGGGCTCCTGGCGACCGAGAACCAGCTCGATCTCGCGATCGACGGGCGCGGCTTCTTCGCGGTCAACCTGCCCGACGGCGGGCAGGCCTTCACCCGCGACGGCGCCTTCCAGCTTTCGGCCGAGGGGCAGATCGTCACCATGCAGGGCTACGAGCTCGACCCCGGCATCGTCGTACCCGACAACACCACCCAGATCGAGGTGTCCGAACAGGGCGTGGTCATGGCCTATGTCGGCGGCGATCCGACCCCGGTCGAGCTGGGGCAGATCACCATGTCGACCTTCACCAACGCCGCGGGGATGCGCCAGCTCGGCGGCAACCTGCTGGAGGCCACCACCGCCTCGGGCGACGCGGTCCCCGCCAACCCCGGGGACGAGGGCATCGGCATCCTGCGGCAGGGCTATCTGGAGAACTCCAACGTTAACATCATCCAGCAGATCACCGATCTGATCTCGGCGCAGCGCGCCTACGAGATGAACTCCAAGTCGCTCGAGACGGCCGACCAGATGATGACCGCCGCCAACCAGATCAAGTGATGCGCGCGCTGGCCCTTCTCGCGGCGCTCGCCGCCCCCCTCGCGCTTGCCGCGACCGGCCAGGCCGCGCCGCTGCCGGTGCTGGTCGAGGAGCGCGCGCGCGACCATCTGGGACCCGCCCTGCCGGGGCGGGCGGAGTTCGAGATCGGCTTTGCCGGGCAGCCGCCCAATGAGGCCGCCTTCATCGCCGAGTTCTGGATGGACCCCTCCTCGGGCCGCTTCGTCGCCAATGCCATCGACGAGACCGGCGGGCTGCACCGCGTCAGCGGGCTCGCCGCCGTGATGGTGCCGCTGCCGGTGCCCAACCGGCGGCTGATGCCGGGCGACATCGTCACGGCCGCGGATCTGACCGAGCTGCGGCTGCCGCAGGCCCGGCTCGGCCCCTATGCGGTGATCGAGCCCGAGGCGGTGATCGGCATGCAGGTGCGCCGGATGCTGCCCGAGGGCCGCCCGGTGATGGTGCAGTCGGTGATGCAGCCTTTGGTCATCGACCGCGGCGACGAGGTCACCATCACCTTCTCGGACGGCGCGATGCGCCTCACGGCGCCCGGTCGGGCGCTGTCGGACGCGCATCGCGGCCAGGACGTCCGCATCGTCAACACGTCCAGCAACACCACCCTCACCGGCACCGCCGTGGCCGAGGGCATCGTGGAGGTCACCCGTTGATCCTGAGCCATCTGCGCCCCCTGCCCGTCCTGATGCTGGGGGCCGCGCTGCTGTCGGGCTGCGGCGCGACGCGCGACCGTTTCGACCGCGACCCGCAGACCAGCGCCATCGCGGTGAACCCGGCGACCATCCCCGAGGCCGCCGCCGTTTCGGTGCCGATGCCGCCGCCTGCCCCCCCGCGCGTCTACCAGCGCGCCGAGGCGGCCTCCCTGTGGGAGCGCGGCGGCTCGGGCGGCTTCTTCGCCGATCAGCGCGCCTCACAGGTGGGTGACATCCTCACCGTCGACATCGAGATCGACGACCGCGCCCAGCTGCGCAACGCGGGCCAGCGCTCGCGCGACGGGCAAGGCACGCTCGCTTTCCCGACCCTGTTCGGCTACGGCACCCAGATCGACAAGATCCTGCCCGGCGTCGGCCCAGACGACCTGCCGCAGGGCGACCTCGTGGACATCGGGTCGAGCACCGACGTCTCGGGCTCGGGCTCGATCACCCGCAACGAATCGATCGAGCTAAAGGTCGCGGCGCTGGTGGTGCAGATGCTGCCCAACGGCAACCTTGTCATCGCCGGCCGCCAGGAGGTCAAGGTGAACCAGGAGCTGCGCGAGCTGCGCGTCGCGGGGATCATCCGGCCCGAGGACATCCAGATGAACAACACCATTCCTTACGAGAAGATCGCCGAGGCGCGCATCACCTATGGCGGGCGCGGGCAGCTGTCGCGCACCCAGGAGCGCGGCTACGGCGAGGATGCGATGGACATCATCTTGCCCTACTGACAGGCAAATGCCGCCACGAAGAGGGGGCATCAAGGACCGAACGCACAACACGCGATGGTCCGATGAAATCCATGATCCTGATCGTTTCCCTGCCGCTGGCCTCCCTCGTGGGCGGCTACGCGGCCGGGATGTATCTCGTGCCCGCCGGAGCCAGCCAGGCGGGCGAGGCCGCCACGCCAGAGACCGACCCGCCCCAGAACGGGGCGGAGATCCACGCGGCCCCCGGCATCCCCCCGGCACCGGTCGACCCCGATGGCGGGGCCGATGCGGTGAAGGCCGGGAAAGACGGCGCCCAGACCGAGACGGCGCAGCTCCTGCAGATCGGCAGGTTGACGGTGCCGGTGCTCAAGCCGCGCAGCATCACCTATGTCGTGGCCGATATCGCGCTCGCCCTGCCCGAGGCGGATCTGGTCGCGCAGGTCGAGGAGAGCCCCGAGACATTGATGCGGATGCGCGACGCGGTGCTCGCCTCGCTCAGCGAGGCGGCCGCCTCCCCGGCGATGGCCGGCCCCGCGATCGACACGGACGCGCTCTCCGCCCGCGTCCTGGCCGATCTCAAGGCGATCGGCATGCCTGTCGACGAGGTGCTGTTTCCGAATCTCTTCAAGCAGGACGTCGCCCGGCAGGACATTCCGCAGCCCCAGCAGCAGGCCGCAGCGACACCCGCCCCGGCGGAGCGGCTGACCAACTGAGGGCGACGTGGCTCAGTTGAGGCTGACGGTGCTTGAGGTCAGCGGATGCTGACGATGCTGTCGGCCGCGATCTCGGCGCCCGAGGCCAGCTCGAGCACCGCCGCGCCGTCGCGGAAGGCCACCCGCTCGACCTGCGCCTCGGCATAGGTGGTGAAGAACACCGCCTCCTCCTCGGCGTCGATCGCATCGATCTCGACCGTGAAGCTGCCATCGGGCACCGGCAGCCCCTCGCGGTCGAGCCCGTCCCAGACGACCTCGTGGCGCGTGTCCTGCGCGCCCGGCAGCCCGTCGATGCGGCGCAGCTCTGTGCCGTCCTCGGCCAGGATCCGCGCCGAGACCGCCGCCGCCGTACCGCTCAGCGCATAGGAGAACACCGCCCTGCCGCCAGACAGCGCGACCTGGTCGGTCGGCGCCAGCACCTCGCGCCCGAGCAGCGCCGCATCCTCGCGCGCATTCGCGGCCGACAGCCGGGTCTCGATCTTCTCGAGGGTCTCGTTGGTGGTGATCGACTGCTCGACCTGTGTGAGCTGCGCGAGCTGCGACACGAAGGTGGTCGAATCCATCGGCTCCAGCGGGTCCTGGTTCGAGACCTGCGCGATCAGCAGCGTCAGGAAGCTCTGGTAATCGGCATTGAGCTTGTCGCGGCTCTGGGCGGCGGCGCTGGTGGCGGTTGCCGGTGTGGCGCTGGGCGCGGAAACGCTGTCCATCTGGGGGCTCCGATCGGCCTTAGGTGAGAATGTCGAGTTGTCCGTCACCCGCCGCGCCGCCTTCGAACGGCTTAGGGGCGGCGGGAAGGTCGGGGGCGGTGCCCTCCTCGTCGGCGGCGCCGGACGCCGGGGCGCCGAAGGCAGAATCCTGGCGCTCGCGCTCGTCACGTTCGAAGGATTCGAAGCTGAGCTGGCCGTCGTCCTGCGCCGCGCCGCTCTCGGCCAGGAGGCTCATCAGCCCTTCGCGGTCGCCCCGCAGCGCCTGCAGCACGGTCTGGTTCTCGGCTCGGATGACCACCTTGAGCTGGCCTGCCTCGCGGCTCAGTTCGATTTCTATTTCGCCCAGCCCCCCGGGGGTGAGCGCGATCCTGGTGCGGCCCTCGACGATCGAGGTTTCGCGGATCTGCGCCGTCAGCGCGCGCGAGAAGCCGCTCGGCGGCGGCGCGGGCGCGGGAACGGGGGGCTTCACGGGGCCAGCCGTCTC
>NZ_JAMYXC010000297.1 GCF_024159025.1 Limimaricola litoreus | reverse complement strand
CCGCCGGGATAGGGCGCGCGCCGGTCGCGCCGGGCGCGGTGCATCGCGCGGTCGTCCTCAAAGGTCCTGTAGGTCATCTCGGGGCTTGCCTCCTCGACGGTTGAACGCGCCGGGCCTGTGCCGCGCGGCGCGGGTTTCGAGGAGTCGAACCGCGCATCGGGGGGCGAAGTTCCGGCAAGCCGCCTTCCCCGCGCGAAGAGCCGCCGGCTCAGTCGAGCCCGAACAGCACGCCGCCGAGGCTGAGCGACCGGTCGAAGCGCCCCTCGCGCAGGAATTCCAGAACCTGCGCCATCACCAGCGGGTTGTTCATCATGAAGGTGTGGCTCACCGGCAGGACGATGTGGTCCGTCGCCCCCTCCAGCCGGGTCGAGTCGACCGAGACCTTGCCGTCGTCCGGCCCCTCGATCAGCCCAGAAAAGACGGGGTTGAGCGAGGCATCGCCCGCGATGATGCCGACCTCGTAGGAGGGCAGCGGCTCCAGCCGGTTGGGCAGGCTCTGCGGCCCGGTGCCGAGCTGCAGCCCGGCGGGGCCGTTGAGCCATTCGAACGGCTCGAACTCCCCGAAGACATCGACCAGCTCGGAGCCCTTGTTGGGCGGGGCCAGCATCACCACGCGGCCCATCTTCGCGGGCCGGTGATCGGTGAGCCAGAGCCGCGTGAGGATGCCGCCCATCGAATGGGTCACGAAATGCACGCGGCGGTCGCCGCAGGCACGCACGTCGTCCGGCACCGCCTCGACCAGATCCTCGATCCGCGCCTCGGTCGAGGGATAGCCACGGTTGACCACCTTGTAGCCATTGGCCTCGACCACCTCGGCCATCGGCGCGAAGGACAGGTCGGTGCGCGCCAGGCCGTGCAGGAAGACGACGCAGTCCGTCGCCGCCTCCGGCGCCGCGCGGACGCAGCCCGCGAGCAGGGCGAGACATGTGGTCAGAAGGATCAGCGGGCGTGTCATGGCACTGATCTAGGCGGCGAATGCGCGGCGGACAGGCCGGACTTGCGCGTGATCGCACGCCGGGTCCATGGTCGCGCCATGAACACCCCCATCCGCCTTGCCGTGCGCGCGATCCTGATGCGCGAGAACCGCCTGCTTCTGGTCAATGCCTACAAGGGGCGCGACGATCTGTGGTGCGCGCCGGGCGGCGGCGTGGAGCCGCATGCCTCGCTGCCCGACAATCTCGCGCGCGAGCTGCGCGAGGAATGCGGGCTGGAGGTCTCGGTCGGCGCGCCCTGCCTCGTCAACGAGTTTCACCATGCGCGGCGCGGCTTCCATCAGGTCGACCTCTATTTCCGCTGCGAGATCGTCTCGGGCGATCCCTACGGCGACTGGACCGATCCCGAGGGCATCGTCAGCCATCGCTGCTGGGTCACACGGGGCGAGATGGCGGCGCTGCGCGTCAAGCCCGACAGCCTCGCCGCCGTGGCGTGGGGGGACGCGGATGCGCCGGGCTACGATCCGCTGGAGCCGATCATCCTCTAGAGCGCGAAGAACAGCGCCGTCATCACCAGCCCGACGCCGGTGATGCCGATGCGCAGATGCTCCATCCGGATGAGCCGGGCGCCGCGCGCGCCCAGGTAGCCGCCGATGGTCGTCGCCACGGCGACGATCAGCGCCGCGTCCCATTCGATCAGCCCGGCGGCGGCATAGGCCGCGGCCGAGACCAGCGAGAGCACCGCCGAGAGCAGCACCTTGATGCCGTTCATCCCGTGCAGGTTCACGAAGCCGATCAGCCCCAGCATCGCCAACAGCAGGATACCCAGGCCGCCGTTGAAATAGCCGCCATAGATCGAGACGGCGAGCACCGCCGCGCCCGAGAGCGCAGGCCCCGCCGGGCCAAGCCCGCGCGCGCGCACGAAGGCGAGGATGCGCGGGCCCGCCGCGAAGAGGAGGGTGGCCAGCAGAAGCAGCCAGGGCACCAGCCCGTCGAACACCGCGCCCGGCGTCACCAGGAGAAGCCCCGCGCCGATCAGCCCGCCCAGCGCCCCCAGCGCGATGATTGCGCGCAGCCCCAGCGCGCCTTCGGCGCTCAGCTCGCTGCGGTAGCCCCAGGCCGAGCTGGCATAGCCCGGCAGGGCGCCGATGGTGGAGGTGGCGTTGGCCGCGATCGGCGGCAGACCGAGCCAGACCAGCGCCGGAAAGGTCAGGAAGGTGCCCCCCCCCGCCACGGCATTGAGCGCGCCCGCGAGAAGCCCCGCGACGGTGAGCATGACGAAGAACAGCATGGGCCTCCCCTCGGCCCGTGGCGGGCCGGCAAACATTGGCCCGTCCCGGGCCGGCAAACACTGGCCCAAGGCGGGCCGCCCAATCCATGCCGCGCGCATGCACCGGGGGCAAGGGCGTTTGCGCGAATGAAAAAAGGGGACTCCGAAGAGCCCCCTTTCCCGTAACGATCGGTGTGGATCGCGGCAGATTACATCATGCCGCCCATGCCACCCATGCCGCCCATGCCGCCCATGTCGGCGCCGGCGCCCGCGCCGTCGTCCTTCTTGGGCTTGTCGGCGATCATCGCCTCGGTGGTGATCAGCAGGCCGGCGACGGACGCCGCATCTTCGAGGGCCGTGCGGGTCACCTTGGCCGGGTCGATCACGCCGAACTTGAACATGTCGCCATATTCCTCGGTCTGCGCGTTGAAGCCGAAGGCCAGGTCGGTCGATTCACGGACCTTGCCGGCCACCACGGCGCCGTCGACACCGGCGTTCTCGGCGATCTGGCGCAGCGGCGCTTCGAGCGCGCGGCGGATGATCGCGATGCCCGCGTTCTGGTCGGAGTTCTCGCCGACGAGACCTTCGAGCGACTTGCCAGCCTGCACGAGGGCGACACCGCCGCCGACGATCACGCCTTCCTGCACCGCGGCGCGGGTCGCGTTGAGCGCGTCGTCGACGCGGTCCTTGCGCTCCTTCACCTCGACCTCGGTCATGCCGCCGACGCGGATGACGGCGACGCCACCGGCGAGCTTGGCAACCCGCTCCTGCAGCTTCTCGCGGTCGTAATCCGAGGTGGTGTCCTCGATCTGGGTGCGGATCTGGGCGACGCGCGCCTCGATCTCGGCCTTGTCACCGGCACCGTCGACGATGGTGGTCTCGTCCTTGGTGATCGAGATCTTCTTGGCGGTGCCGAGCATGTCCATGGTGACGTTCTCGAGCTTCATGCCGAGATCTTCCGAGATCACCTGGCCGCCGGTCAGGATCGCGATGTCCTGCAGCATGGCCTTGCGGCGATCACCGAAGCCCGGCGCCTTGACGGCGGCGATCTTCAGGCCGCCACGCAGCTTGTTCACGACGAGCGTGGCAAGGGCTTCGCCCTCGACGTCCTCGGCGATGATCAGCAGCGGCTTCTGGCTCTGGATGACCTGCTCGAGCAGCGGCACCATCGGCTGCAGCGACGAGAGCTTCTTCTCGTGCAGCAGGATCATGCAGTCTTCGAGGTCCGCGATCATCTTGTCGGGGTTGGTCGCGAAGTAGGGGCTCAGGTAGCCACGGTCGAACTGCATGCCCTCGACGACTTCGGTCTCGGTCTCGAGGCCCTTGTTCTCTTCGACGGTGATCACACCCTCGTTGCCGACCTTCTGCATCGCATCGGCGATCTGACGGCCGATCGAGGCTTCGCCGTTGGCCGAGATGGTGCCGACCTGGGCGACTTCGTCGCTGTCGTTGACGGGACGCGCGGCGGCGCGGATCGCCTCGACAACTTTGGCGGTGGCGAGATCGATGCCGCGCTTGAGGTCCATCGGGTTCATGCCGGCGGCGACCGACTTCAGGCCGTCCTTGACGATGGCCTGGGCCAGAACGGTGGCGGTGGTGGTGCCGTCGCCCGCTTCGTCATTGGTGCGGGAAGCGACTTCCTTCACCATCTGCGCGCCCATGTTCTCGAACTTGTCCTCGAGCTCGATTTCCTTGGCGACGGTGACGCCGTCCTTGGTGATGCGGGGCGCACCGAAGGATTTGTCGATGACCACGTTGCGGCCCTTGGGGCCGAGGGTCACCTTGACCGCGTTCGCGAGCGTGTTGACGCCCTTGAGCATGCGGTTGCGGGCATCGGTGTCGAACTTGACGTCCTTGGAAGCCATGTGAATGCTCCTTGATCTGAATTCAGGTGTAAAAGGTCAGGCGAGGTCTCAGGCGATGGTGCCGAGAATGTCGCTTTCCTTCATGATCAGCAGGTCTTCGCCATCGACGGTGACCTCGGTGCCGGACCACTTGCCGAACAGGACGCGGTCGCCTTCCTTGACGGCCATCGCGATCAGTTCGCCATTGTCCTTGCGGGCGCCGTCGCCACAGGCGATCACTTCGCCCTCGGCCGGCTTTTCCTTGGCGTTGTCGGGGATGATCAGACCGCCCTTGGTCTTCTCTTCGCCTTCGACGCGACGCACCAGAACCCGGTCGTGAAGCGGTTTGAATGCCATCTCTGCAGCTCCTCAGCAGTATATGTGATCTTATGCCCCCGGTGGAGGCATTAGCACTCTCCCTCGGTGAGTGCCAACGACCGCAGAGGTAAGCAGCGGCCCCGAAGCTGTCAAGCGGACATGCGCGCGGAAATGTCACGCTTCGCGCGCGCGTGGAAGAAATCTGGAAAAGAGGGTTCTCACGGGGCCGTGTTCGTGCATGATGCCGCAAAGACAACCCCGGATCGGGAGGGCGGCTTATGCTTCGAGGATATTCGTTTACCGGCTAGTCGCCGCGCCGCCGCCCATCGCGGAAGGCCGGCTTTGCCCCCGCCTTCGCCGTTTCCTTCCCGCAGATCCAGGTCCTGTTCCCATGACCCCCCGTATTGACGTGGTCGATCCGTCGATCGCCGCCCGCGGTCGCGTTTCGCGCCCCGGCGCGCATCGCATCACCGCTTTCGTTGCCAAGACCTGGCGACGGGGCCGTGCACCGATCGCCCACCCGCCGCGCGCCTCCCCCCTCTAGGGGCGAGCCCGCACCGACCGCAGCAAGCCCCCGGCGACGCGCCCGCGTCACCGGATGGCCGGGCCGTGGCCGTTTCTCCCGCCGGGACAGGACCCTCCCTGCCCGCAAACTCAACCTATGGATGATAAAGGAACATCACATGCATCCGCCATTCTACATCGTCGATCACCGCGCCGAGCCGCATACTCCCGCCCCTTGGGAGGATCGCCCCCGCATGCGCCGGGGCGGCCCCGCCCGGCTCGACCTGGGCGCGCCGAATCCGGGCGCGGGCTTTG
>NZ_JAMYXC010000293.1 GCF_024159025.1 Limimaricola litoreus | reverse complement strand
GCCTCGGCGCGGGTGACCTTTTCGGTGACCAGCCGCGACATGCCCGATCCGGGATCGAAACGGGCGCGGCGGGCGCGCCCGGCATCGACGACGACGCGGATGTCGGGGATGGTGAGCGAGGTCTCGGCGATGGCGGTTGCGAGCACGATGCGGCGGCCCTCTCCCGGCTCCAGCGCCTCGGCCTGCCGCGCGGGCGGCAGCGCGCCGTAAAGCGGCAGCACCGGGCAGCCGAGCCGCCCCTCCAGCATTCCCTGCACGCGCCGGATCTCGCCCTCTCCGGGCAGGAAGACGAGGATCGAGCCCTCGCTCTCGCGCGCCGCGCGCTCGACCAGATTTGCCACCTCGGTCTCCAGCCGCGCGCGGGCGGGCAGGGGGCGGTCGAGCCAGCAGGTCTCGACCGGGAAACTGCGCCCTTCGGAGACCACGACGGGCGCGCCCATCAGATCGGCGACGGGCTGCGCATCGAGCGTGGCCGACATCGCCACCAGCACCAGATCCTCGCGCAGCGCGCCGCGGATCTCGAGGCACAGCGCGAGGCCGAGATCGGCGTTGAGCGAGCGTTCGTGGAATTCGTCGAAGATCACCGCGCCCACGCCCGAAAGCTCGGGATCGGATTGCACCATGCGGGTCAGGATGCCCTCGGTCACGACCTCGATCCGGGTCGCCGTGGAGACCTTGGCCTCGCCCCGAATGCGAAAGCCTACCGTCTCGCCGACCCTTTCGCCCAGCGTCGCGGCCATGCGCTGCGCCGCCGCGCGCGCGGCAAGGCGGCGCGGCTCCAGCATGACGATCCGCCCCGCGACATGATCGAGCATCGCCAGCGGCACGCGCGTCGTCTTGCCCGCGCCAGGGGGCGCCATCAGCACCGCCTGCGTCTCGCGCTCCACTGCCGAAAGCAGCGCGGGAATGGCATCGTCGATCGGCAGTCGGGTCATGGCGCGCCTCGGGCTGGCCGGGCAGGGGGCGCTGCCGGGGCCGTTGATTGCAGCTTGTCTCGTCGGCCTGTCGACCCTGAGTACGGCGAACTGTCAAGGCGCCCCTCCCGGCGGCGTGTGCCGCCGGGACGAGCCCTTTTCAGCTTGCCGCCACGGCGCTCTCCCGCCGCGCCGTCGCCGCGTTCAGCCCGAGCACCGCCACGATCACCGCGGCGCCCACGGCCTCGACCGGCAGCGCCGGCCAGAACACCGCGACCACGCCCGCGGCGGCCAGCACCCGCGCCCAAAGAGGCATGGGCGCGAAAAGGTGGCCTTCGAGCACCGCCGCGAAGGCGGTCAGCGCAATGATCGCGAGAAACCCGTTCCACAGCACCAAGGGCACCGGCCCGCCGACGATGATCGGCTCGTTGAACACCATGAACAGCGGCACGAGGTAGAGCCCCTTGGCGAATTTCCACGCCTGCACCGAGGTCTCCATCGGCGGGGCATTGGCGATCGCCGCCCCGGCAAAGCCCGCCAGCGCGATCGGTGGCGTGACGTTGGAATCCTGGCTCCACCAGAACACCACCAGATGCGCCACCAGCAGCGGTATGCCGAACTCCTCGGTCAATGCCGGGCCGATCAGGATGATCAGCACGATATAGGCCGCCGTGACCGGCAGCCCCATGCCGAGGATCAGGCTGGCCAGCACCACCAGAAGCAACGCCAGCAGCATGTTGCCGCCCGAAAAGGCGATCATCATGGCCGAGAACTTGAGCCCGAGCCCGGTCAGGCCGACCACGCCGACGATGATGCCAGCCAGCGCGCAGGCCACCGAGACCGCCACCGCGTTGCGCGCGCCAAGCTCGAGCGCCTCCGCGAGCTTGGCGAGGCCCAGCCGCGCCAGCGCCACGCCGCCCGCGATGGTCGGGCCGCTGCGGGCGAAGGTGAAGAGCGCCCGCAACACCGCCGAGGCGACCACGGCGAGGATGGCGTAGTAGCCCACCCGCATCGGCGAGTAGCCCGCGACCAGCAGCCAGACCAGCACCCCCAGCGGCAGGAGGAAATGCCAGCCCTCGGCCAGCACCCTGCGCACGCGCGGCAGCTCCTCTTTGGGCAAGCCCTCGAGCCCGCGCTTCACGGCCGCGATATGGACCAGTAGGTAGACCGTGCCGAAATAGAGAAACGCCGGAAAGATCGAGACCAGCACGATGTCGATATAGGGCGTGCGGGTGAATTCGCTGATCAGGAAGGCGCCGGCCCCCATCAGGGGCGGCATGATCTGGCCGCCGGTCGAGGCCGCGGCCTCGATGCCGCCAGCCTGCGCCGGGCGGTAGCCGAGCTTCTTCATCAGCGGGATGGTGAAGGCGCCGGTGGTGACGACGTTGGCGATGGCCGAGCCCGAGATCGAGCCCATGCCGGCCGAGGCGATCACCGCCGCCTTGGCCGGGCCGCCGCGCTGGCGCCCCGTCGTGGCATAGGCGAGATCGATGAAGAACTTGCCCGCGCCGGTCACCTCCAGAAAGGCGCCGAAGAGCACGAAGATGAAGATGAAGGTCGCCGCGACCCCGAGCGGAATGCCGTAGATGCCCTCGGCGCCAAGCGTCAGCTGGCTGGCCAGCCGGTCGAGCGAATAGCCGCGGTGGTTGAGGATGCCGGGCAGCCAGTCGGCGAAAAAGGGCAGCTCGCCGCGGTTGCCGGCGAAGGCATAGACGACGAAGACCGCGCCGATCACGGTGATCGTCGGCCCGATCGCGCGGCGCGAGGCTTCGAGCACCAGAAGCGCGGTGATCACCCCCACGACCACGTCCTGCGTGCGCGGGAAGATGGCGTTGGCGATGGCGTCGATGTTCGACGGCACCCAAAAGCCCACCAGCACGCCGCCGAGGATCAGCACCCCGTCGATGGCCCAGCCGAGCGCACCGCGTGGCCTGTTGCGGGTGACGGGATAGATCAGGAAACACAAGACAAGGATGAAGCCGAGGTGGATCGGGCGCTGGAAGAAGAGCCCCAGCGGCTGCACCCCGGCGGCGTAGAGCTGGAACAGCGACAGCGCGATCCCGATCACCGCGATGGCGCGCAGCGCGAGCTTCGGCTGCGCCTGCTGGAGTTCGGGCGGCAAGGGCGCGGCGGTGGCGGGCCGCTCCTCGGGTGGGGTCATGGGCTGGGCTCCAATGCGATGCGGATGCGGGCGCGCGCGGCGCGTTCGGAGAGCGAGACGGTGGCATCCCCCACGCTCAGGCGGTGGTCGACGGCCATGGAGCCGGCGCGCAGGACGTAGGCATTTTCCGGCACGGGCTCATCGATGCCGGTGATCCAGTAGCCGCCGTCACCGTCTGAGGCCTGGGTGCCGCGGCCGGGGATGTGGCCGAGACCTGCGGCGAAATCGGGCTGGTGCGAGCGCATCAGCACCATGCGCCCGGCTTGGTTCTCGTAGCAGTCGGCGACCTCGAAGCCCTGCACCGAATGGCGCCAGAGCACGCACCATTCGCCGCCCTCGGGCATGGCGAGGCGGGCGATCTCGGTGCCGTCATCGAGCGTCGCGGTCAGGGTCGCGGCGCCGGCGCGGGTCTGTGCGGCGCCGGCATGGGCGAAGAGCAGGAGGGACAGCGCCCCTCCCGCCAGGTGGCGTCGCTTCACGGGCGCAGGTCGTCCGGGATCTCGGCGCCCGCTTCCTCGAAGTAGCGCAGCGCGCCCGGATGCAGCGGCACCGGGGTCGCATCCATGGTGAACTCCACCGTGGTCTCGTTGGCCGCCGGGTGCACGGCCTGCAGGTCGGCAATGTTCTCGTACATCGCCTTGGTGATCTGGTAGACCGTCTCTTCGTCGGTCTCGGACGACACCACCAGCACGTTCGGCACGCCGATCGTGGCGACATCCTCGTCGACGCCCTCATAGGTGCCGCCCGCGAGCGACAGCGCCGCGAAGGTCGGATCGGCCTCGGCTGCCGCCGTCACCTGCTCCTCGGTGAGCGAGATCATCCGCACGTCCTGCGTGGTCGCGAGGTTGAGAATCGACGAGGTCGGCGCGCCGACGCTCCAGAAACCGGCGTCGATGTCGCCGTTGGCGAGCGCGTCGGCGGTCTCGTTGAAGTTCAGCCGCTGCGCCTCGAAATCATCGAAGGACATGCCGTTGGCTTCGAGCAGGGTCATCGCGTTGACCTCGGTGCCCGACCCCGGCGCGCCGACCGAGACCCGCTTGCCCGCGAGATCATCGATGGAGGAGATGCCCGAGTCCGCGGCGGTCACGATCTGCACCATGTTGGCATAGAGCGAGCCCACGGCGCGGATCATCGGCAGTTCCTGCCCCTCGAAGCGGCCGGTGCCGGAATAGGCCTGCTGCACCGTGTCGGCGAGGCCGATGGCAAGGTCGGCGTCGCCGGTGGCGATCAGCCCCATGTTTTCCACCGAAGCGCCGGTGACCTCGGCAGTGGCGCTCATGCCCTCGACATGGTTGTTGATGACCTCGGCAAGCCCGCCGCCCATGGGGTAGTAGACACCGCCGGTGCCGCCGGTCGCGATCGAAAGCTGCGACTGCGCGGCGGCCGATCCGGCTGCCAGCACGGCGGTCGCGGCGAAAGCTAGGATGTGACGCATGGTTTCCTCCCTGTCATGCTTGGCGCAGAGCCTATCGGGAGATGCCCGGTTTTCAATGGGCTATCGACAGGCAGGGCGTCATGGCCGCCGATGTCGCGCGACTGCGGCCGTGCGAAAGGCACGCTTACTTCCGGGCGAACCGCTTCGGAGCACCTTGGGGGCGACGCCTCTTGTCGGTAAAGCGGAGAGGGGGCGCTGCCCCCGGCCTGCGGCCTCCCCCGGCGTATTTGGGGAAAGATGAACGGGAGACGCGAAAAGGCCCGGCGTCTCGCGAGAGAGCCGGGCCTTTGGGATCGCGATCCGAAAAGGATCAGGCGTTGGCCGCAGCGGCCTTCGCAAGCTCTTTCTTGACCTTCAGCGCGGCATCCGAGAGATCCTCGGCCTTCGCCTTGGTGAGGAAGGCGTCAAGGCCGCCACGGTGGTCGACCGAGCGCAGCGCATGCGAGGAAACGCGGAACTTGAAGCCGCGGCCCAGCGTGTCCGACAGCAGCGTCACATCCTGCAGGTTGGGCAGGAAGCGGCGGCGGGTCTTGTTGTTGGCGTGGCTGACATTGTTGCCAGTCATCGGGCCTTTTCCGGTCAGTTCGCAACGGCGCGACATGGTCTCATCCTTCGTGTCTCGGGGCCTGGCAGTCACCCGCGCCCGAAAGGCACGGGATACGGCGTCGGCAACAGGGCCGGGCCATGAATTCGGTCAGGGGGCCTTACGGGGATTCCATGGCCCCGTCAAGCGCCCGCATCAGCGGATTGAGCGCCTCGCGCGCCGCCGCCCCCGGCGCGGCATGGCCCGCCTCGACCTGCGCGCGCAGCGCGTCGAGCCGGGCATTGGGCAGG
>NZ_JAMYXC010000106.1 GCF_024159025.1 Limimaricola litoreus | reverse complement strand
CTCACCGGCGGCTGCGAGGGCGGGCAGGGCGGCGGGCAGGTCCTGTCGGGTGCGCGCGGCAGGCTGGCCGCGGCGCTGGTCGATCTCGGCCCGGGCCTGGGCGACGTGGCGCTGCGCTGCTGTTGCTATCTCGAGGGGATGGAGGTGCTGGAGCGGCGCATGGGCTGGTCGGCGCGCTCGGGCAAGATCGTGCTGCGCATCGCGCTGCAGCGGCTGCGCCGGCATTACGACGCCATGTCGGGCGGCGACATGATCGGCTGAGACGCGAAACGGCGGCGGGTTGCCCCGCCGCCGCCCATCGCCTCAAAGCGTCAGCCGATCACTCGGCGGCGTGGCTGGTATCGACGCCCGCGTTCTCGGTCTTGGCGTGGCGCAGCGCCTCGCGCACGCCGTCGCCGTAAGCCTGATCGACCTTGTCGAAATGCTCCAGCTGGCGATCGACGATCTCCTGCGGCACGCCGGTCATCGCGGTCGCGATGTTCGAGAAGAGGCGGCTCTTCTGGCCCTCGTCGAACATCTGGAACAGCGCGCGCGGCTGGCTGTAGTGATCGGCCTCCGAGCGGAAATCGTAGCGACCCACCTCGCCTTCGTAGCGGTGCGGCGGCTCCTTGACGCTCGGGTCTTCGACCGGCCCGCCGAAGCTGTTGGGCTCGTAATAGGCGTCGGGGTTGGTGCGCAGGCCCATCGGCATCTCGCCATCGCGGTGGTAGTGGTGCACCGGGCATTTCGGCTTGTTGACCTCGAGCGCGTCGTAATGCGTGCCGATCCGGTAGCGATGCGCGTCCGGATAGGAGAACAGCCGCCCCTGCAGCATCTTGTCGGGCGAGAAGCCGATGCCAGGCACCACGTTCGACGGGTTGAAGGCCGACTGCTCGATCTCGGCGAAGTAGTTCTCGGCGTTGCGGTTGAGCTCCATCTCGCCGACTTTGATCAGCGGGTAGTCGCCATGCGGCCAGACCTTGGTGAGGTCGAAGGCCGACCAGCCGGTCTTCTTCTCGAACTCGATCGCCTCCATCTCGGGCATCACCTGGATGTACATGTCCCATTTCGGGAAATGCCCGTTCGCGATGGTGCCGAACAGCGCCTCCTGGTAGGTCTCGCGGCTCTTGCCGATGACCTGCACCGCCTCGTCATTGGTGAAGTGCTTGTGGCCCTGCCGGGTCTTGAAATGGAACTTGACCCAGAACCGCTCGCCCGCGTCGTTCCACAGCGAGAAGGTGTGGCTGCCATAGCCGTTCATGTGCATCGGCGTCTGCGGCAGGCCGCGGTCCGACATCAGGATCGTCACCTGGTGCAGCGATTCCGGGCAGAGCGACCAGAAGTCCCACATCGCGGTGGCCGAGCGCAGGTTGGTGCGCGGGTGGCGCTTCTGGGTGTGGATGAAATCCGGAAACTTGTAGGGATCGGCCACGAAGAAGACGGGGGTGTTGTTGCCCACGAGGTCCCAGTTGCCTTCCTCGGTGTAGAACTTGAGCGCGAAGCCGCGCACGTCGCGCTCGGCATCCGCGGCACCCTGTTCGCCGGCCACGGTCGAGAAACGCGCGAGCATCTTGGTCTCGGCGCCGGGTTTGAACACGGCGGCGCGGGAATACTTGGTGATGTCCTCGGTCACGCGCAGGGTGCCATAGGCGCCCCAGCCCTTGGCGTGGACCACGCGCTCGGGGATGCGCTCGCGGTTCTGATGCGCGAGCTTCTCGATCAGCTGGTAATCCTCGAGCAGCACGGGGCCGCGCGGGCCCACGGTCTTGGCGTTCTGGTTGTCGGCGACGGGCGCGCCGGCGGATGTCGTCAGGCGGGGGCGATCGGTCATGGCTGTCCTCCGGGGGTTGGCTTTGGACAGGACTATGGCGCGCAGCGGCCAAAAGGCAAAATCGGATTTTCTGGCCATTCCCATAAGGCAGGCTTATGGATAGGGCATGACACCATCACTCAAACAGTTGCGCTATTTCGTGGCGCTGGCCGAAACCGGCGGCTTTGGCCGCGCCGCCGAGACGGTCTTCGTCACGCAGCCGGCGCTGAGCCAGCAGATCCGCGAGTTGGAGACCATTCTCGGCGTCGTCCTCGTGGAGCGGCTGCCGCGCGGCATAAGGCTGACGCGGGCCGGGCGCGAGGTGCTGGAGCGGGCGCGGCGCATCCTGTCGGAGGTCGCCGATCTGGAGCGCGCGGCGCGGCTGTCGCGCGGGCTGACGGGGCGGCTCAGGCTCGGGGTGATCCCGACCGTGGCACCCTATCTTCTGCCCGGCGCGCTGACGCGGCTGCGCGCGCAGGATCTCACGCTCGACATCCGGGTGCGCGAGGCGCAGACCGAAATACTGCTCGACGATCTTGAGGCGGGGCGGGTGGACGCGGTGGTCGCCGCGCTGCCGCTGCCGGGCGCGGGGCTGGCGGTGGAGCCGCTCATCGAGGACCGCTTCGTGCTGGCGGGCACGCAGGCGCGGCTGGCGAGCTGGTCGCAGGGGACAGAGGCACGGCACCCGGCGGAATTGGCACCCGACCAGCTCTTGCTGCTCGACGAGGGCCATTGTCTTGCCGATCAGGCGCTTGAGGTCTGCGGGCTGAGGGAGCGCGGGCGCGTCGATCTGGGGGCGTCGTCGCTGGCCACGCTGGCGGGGCTGGTGGCCGAGGGCTTCGGGCTGACGCTGCTGCCCGAGATCGCGCTGAGGGCCGAGACGGCGGCGGCGCCGGGTCTGTCCTTGATGCGCTTTGCGGCACCCGAGCCCGCGCGCGAGCTGGCGCTGGTGCATCGGGCGGGCGGCGAGGAAGGCTGGGCCGCGCCATTGGCCGCGCTCCTGCGCGATGCGGGGGCCGAGCTTCTGAACTCGGCCCGCGCGGTCTGTCCCTAGGGGATCAGGATCGGATCAGGCGGCCTGCTCGCGGTTCGCCGCTTCGAGCCATTCGAGCACGCTCTCGGGCGAGGAGACGCCGTAGGGGTCCTCGGGGTGGTTGTCGCACAGGCCCGGCTCCTCGAACCATGCCTCGACGCGGCCGTCGTTGATGACGGCGGCATAGCGCCAGGAGCGCAGGCCGAAGCCCAGGTTGTCCTTGCGCACCAGCATGCCGGCACGGCGGGTGAACTCACCGGAGCCGTCGGGGATGACCTCGACGTTCTCGAGGTTCTGCGCGCGGGCCCACTGGTTCATCACGAAGGCGTCGTTGACCGACATGCAGTAGATCGCGTCGACCCCCTGTGCGCGGAAGGCTTCGATGTTCTTCTCGAAGCCGGGCAGCTGGTAGGTCGAGCAGGTGGGCGTGAAGGCGCCGGGCAGGGAGAAGAGCACCACGCGCTTGCCCGCGAAATAGGAGGCGGTGTCGCGCTCTTCCCAGCGGAAGGGGTTGGGGCCGTCGATGCTTTCGTCGCGCACGCGGGTGCGGAAGGTCACGTCGGGAATACGGGCGCCGGGCTGCATGGGGCATGCTCCTGTCTGTCTGATCGATGGGTTCGGGGCGTCACTTAGGAAATCGGGCGCGGCTCCGCAATGCTGCGATGCGGCAGATCGCCATTCCGCCGGGGATGCATGGCGGGGTTGCAGCAGGCGCGCTCCGCCCGGCCCCTGCCGCGTTGCGCCCATGGCCTGCGGGGCCTATGTATCGGTGAGGCCAAGAGGAAAGGCATGACCGTGCGCGACCTGAAGATCCCCGGCGACCGCCACCCCGAAAAGGCGCGCCGCGCCGACAGCGCGCCGCAGCCCAAGAAGCCCGACTGGATCCGCGTCAAGGCGCCGACCTCCGAGGGCTACAAGGCGACGCGCGACATCATGCGCGAGCACAAGCTCGTCACTGTCTGCGAGGAGGCGGGCTGCCCCAATGTCGGGGAATGCTGGAGCCAGGGCCACGCCACCATGATGATCATGGGCGAGATCTGCACCCGCGGCTGCACCTTTTGCAACGTGGCGACGGGCCGGCCCGACACGCTCGACGTGTTCGAGCCGGGGCGCGTCGCCGATGCGGTCAAGAAGCTCGGGCTCAATCACGTGGTGATCACCTCCGTCGACCGCGACGATGTCGACGATGGCGGGGCCGAGCATTTCGCCCAGACGATCCGCGCCGTGCGGCGCCAGTCGCCCGGCACCACGATCGAGATCCTGACGCCCGACTTTCTCAAGGCCAAGCCCGGTGCGCTCGAAGTGGTGGTCGCGGCCAAGCCGGACGTGTTCAACCATAACCTCGAGACCGTGCCCGGCCTCTACCCCGAGGTGCGCCCCGGCGCGCGCTATTTCCACAGCCTGCGTTTGTTGCAGCGGGTCAAGGAGCTCGACCCGTCGATGTTCACCAAATCGGGCATCATGGTGGGCCTCGGCGAGGACAAGCAGGGCGTGCATCAGGTCATGGACGACATGCGCGCCGCCGACATCGATTTCCTGACCATCGGCCAGTACCTGCAGCCCACCGCCAAGCATCACGCGGTGGACCGTTTCGTCACGCCCGAGGAGTTCGCGAGCTATGAGAAGGCAGCGCGCGGCAAGGGCTTTCTGATGGTCTCCGCCACGCCGCTGACGCGGTCGTCCTACCACGCGGGCGACGATTTCGCGCAGCTGCGCGCGGCACGGCTGGCCCGTCTGGGCGCCTGATCCGTTTCATCTTTCTGCAAATACGCAAATCCGCCGTCGGTCACTCGGCCGGCGGCACCGCCTTGAGATAGGCGGCGATCGCCATGCGGTCCTCCTCCGGCAGCTTCGCCATTTCCTCGACCACCAGAGCCATCTCGCCCCCGGCGGTATCGAAATCGGGGGTGAAGCCGGTTTCCAGGTAATAGGCGATGTCCGCCTCGGACCAGTCGAGCCCGGCGGGGGTGATGTCAGGAATGCGCCCTTCGCCCGAGGGGTTGGGCGCGCCAGACAGCCAGCGCGCGTGATCGAGCCCGCCCAGAGGCCCGCGCGGCGTGTGGCATTCGCCGCAATGGGCCAGCGCCTCGGCGATGTAGCGCCCGCGCTCCGCTGCCTCGGACAGCTCTCCTTGCACGACCCAGCCCTCGTCGAGGTTCAGAAGTTTCCACAGCCCGACGCCGCGCCGGATCGAAAAGGGAAACGGCACGTCATGGGGCAGGCTCTCGGCATCGGAGGGCGGCAGGCTGCGCAGATGCGCCACCAGATCGCGCATGTCCTGCGGATCGGCGCGGTCATAGGCGGCATAGGGCAGGGCGGGATAGTAATGCGCGCCCGAGGGTGAGACGCCGCGCATCACCGCATCCATGATCTCGGCGTCCGACCAGTCGCCCACGCCCTGCGGCGAGGGCGAGATGTTGGGCGCGTGAAAGGTGCCGAAGGGCGAGGCGAAAGCCCGCCCGCCCGCGAGCACCGGCGCCGCGCCGATTTCGGCCTCGGGCGCCACGTGGCAGGCGGCGCAGCCC
>NZ_JAMYXC010000203.1 GCF_024159025.1 Limimaricola litoreus | reverse complement strand
CGGCACCGCCGATGCGGCGCGCGCGCTGGTCTCCCCGGCGCTGGCGGGCGGCACGGCGGTGCAGACCCGCACCGATGCGCAGGGCCGCACGATCTTTGCCGTGGCCACGCCGATCCAGCAGGGCCGCCGCGCCGTGGGCGTGGTGGCGATCACCTCGGCTGCGGGTGAGATCGACGCGCTGGTGCGGCGCGAGCGCGAGCAGGTGCTGCAGATGTTCGTCGTCGGCGTCCTCGTGTCGATCGGCCTGAGCCTCGTGCTCGCCTCGACCATCGCCAACCCGCTCTCCGAGCTGGCCGCCGCCGCCGAAACCGGGCGCGACCGCAATGCCCGCAAGTTCGCCCCCACCCGCGTACGCATCCCCGATCTCACCGCTCGGCCCGACGAGATCGGCCGGCTTTCGGCGGCGCTGCGCGGCATGGTGGCGGCGCTCTACGACCGGATCGAGGGCAACGAGCAGTTCGCCGCCGACGTGGCGCACGAGATCAAGAACCCGCTCGCCAGCCTGCGCTCGGCGGTGGGCAGCCTGCGGGTCGTCAAGCGCGAGGATCACCGCGCAAAGCTGCTCGACGTGATCGAGCATGACGTGCGCCGCCTCGACCGGCTGGTCTCGGACATCTCCAACGCCTCGCGGCTCGACGCCGAGCTGGTCAAGGAAGAGGAGGAGAGCTTCGACCTTCTCAAGATGCTGTCGAACCTCAACGATTTCCTCGGCCGCGAGGCCGCGCTCAAGGGGATCGATTTCATCACCGACCTGCCCTCGCGCCCGATTCACATCCAGGGTCTCGAAGGGCGGCTGGCGCAGGTCTTCGTCAACCTGATCACCAACGCGACCTCGTTTTGCGAGGATGGCGACGCGATCCGGATCTGGGCGCGGCAGCGCGAGAACCGGGTGCTCGTCGTGGTCGAGGACACCGGGCCGGGCATCCCCGAGGAGGCGCTGACCAAGATCTTCCAGCGCTTCTACTCCGAGCGGCCCGAGCAGCAGTTCGGCAACAACTCCGGCCTCGGCCTCGCCATTTCCAAGCAGATCGTCGAGGCGCATGGCGGCGTCATCTGGGCCGAGAATATCCGCCCCACCGAGGCCGACCCCACCTCCGAGCCGCTCGGTGCGCGCTTCGTGGTGGGCCTGCCGGTCTGACGGCAGATGGCGACGGGTGGCCTTCACGCCAGCTGCGTCGCATGGCGCGGGTGCGGCGTCCTGATCACCGGACGCTCGGGCAGCGGCAAATCGGCGCTGGCGCTGTCGCTGATGGCGCTGGGCTGCGATCTGGTGGCCGATGATCGCACCGAGCTGAGCCTCCTGCCGGATGGCGGCCTGCGCGCGCGGTGCCCCGCCGCGATTGCGGGCATGATCGAGGCGCGCGGCGTCGGGCTGCTCTCGGCGGTGCCGGCGGGGCCGGTGCGGCTGCGCCTCGCGGTGACGCTCGACGTTGCGGAAACCGAGCGCTTTCCGCCGAAACGCAGCGTCGCCTATCTGGGCTGTTCCCTCCCCTTGCTTCACGATGTCGGGACGGGCCATTTCGCGCCCGCGATCCTGCAGTATCTGAAGGCAGGACGGAGAGAGCCATGATACCCGACCCTGCCCTTGCCACAGCCCCCGACGCCGTCCTCGACGGCGACCAGAGCCTCGTGCTCGTCACCGGCCCCTCGGGCGCCGGGCGCACCACCGCCATCAACGTGCTCGAGGATCTCGGCCACGAGGTGATCGACAACCTGCCGCTGTCGCTGCTGGAGCGGCTGCTCGAGGGGCCGCCGCTGACGCGCCCGCTGGCGCTGGGGCTCGACGTGCGCAACCGCGACTTCAGCACCGATGCGCTGATCGACGCGATCGACCGGCTGGCCCGGCGGCCCGAACTGCGGCTGCAGGTGCTCTATCTCGACTGCAACGAGGACGAGCTGGTCCGGCGCTACTCCGAGACGCGCCGCCGTCACCCGCTCGCCCCTGACGAGAGCCCCGCGGCGGGCATCGCGCGCGAGCGCGATCTCCTGGGGCCGGTGCGCGCGCGCGCCGACGTGCTGATCGACACCACCGGCCTGTCGCCGCATGAGGGCCGCGCCGAGATCGAGCGCTGGTTCGCCCCGCCCGAGGGGCGCAAGCTGGCGGTGACGCTGCAGAGCTTTTCCTACAAGCGGGGCCTGCCGCGCGGGCTCGATCTCGTCATCGACTGCCGCTTTCTGCGCAATCCGCATTGGCAGCCCGAGCTGCGCCCGCTCGACGGGCGTGACGAGGCGGTCGATGCACATGTCGCCGCCGATCCCCGCTTTGACGGCTTCTTCACCTCGATGTGCGACTTTCTCCTGCCGCTGCTTCCCGCCTACCATGCCGAGGGCAAGACGCATCTCGCCGTGGGATTCGGCTGCACCGGCGGGCAACACCGTTCGGTCGCCGTGACCGAACGTCTGGCCGATGCTCTTGCACAGGAAGGGTGGCAGGTGTCTAAACGTCACAGGGAGCTGGAACGCCGGGCCGGGACGGGGCGCCCGACAGCCGCACGGGGACAAGTCGCGTGATTGGAATCGTCATCGTGGCCCATGGAGGCCTCGCACGCGAATATCTCTCGGCCGTTGAGCATGTGGTCGGCCACCAGCCGGGCGTCATGGCGATCACCATCCTGCCCGACGACGACCGCGCCGCCAAGCAGGACGAGATCTGCGTCGCCGCCGACAGCGTCGACGCCGGCGACGGCGTGGTCATCGTCACCGACATGTTCGGCGGCTCGCCCTCGAACCTGTCGCTCAGGGCCTGCTCCTTCGCCGATCGGCGCATCCTTTATGGCGCCAACCTGCCCATGCTCATCAAGCTTGCCAAATCCCGCGGCAAGAGCGTGCCCGACGCGGTGCGCGCGGCCCTCACCGCGGGACGCAAATACATCGACAGCCTGATCGTCGATGCGGACCTGCAGACGGAGACACGAACCGGAACATGACGACTTCAAGACGCCTGCAGATCATCAACGTGAAGGGGCTTCACGCCCGCGCCTCCGCCAAGCTGGCCGAGACGGTGGAATCCTTCGACGCCGAGGCGACCGTGAGCCGCGACGGCCTTTCGACCACCGGCGACAGCATCATGGGGCTCTTGATGCTCGCCGCCTCGCGCGGGACGTGGATCGAGGTCGAGACATCGGGCGCCGAGGCCGAGCGCCTCGCCGACGCGATCGAGGCGCTGGTCGGCGACTGTTTCGGCGAGGGGGGCTGAGCCCCCTCGCCGCCCGGCTCAGCGCGTCGGCACCGGCGTCTCGCCGCGGTAGTCGTAAAATCCGCGGCCGGTCTTGCGCCCCAGCCAACCCGCCTCGACATATTTGGTCAGCAGCGGACAGGGCCGGTACTTGGTGTCCGCCAGCCCGTCATGCAGCACGTTCATGATGGCAAGGCAGGTGTCGAGCCCGATGAAATCTGCAAGCTCAAGCGGCCCCATCGGATGATTCGCCCCGAGCTTGAGCGAGGTGTCGATCGAAGAGACCGAGCCCACGCCCTCATAGAGCGTGTAGACCGCCTCGTTAATCATCGGCATCAGGATGCGGTTGACGATGAAGGCCGGGAAATCCTCGGAGGTCGCCGCCGTCTTGCCCAGCCGCTCGACCACCCCGAGGCAGGCGCGGAAGGTCTCCTCGTCGGTGGCGATGCCGCGGATCAGCTCCACCAGGCTCATCACCGGCACGGGGTTCATGAAGTGGAACCCCATGAACTTCTCGGGCCGGTCGGTGCGGCTGGCCAAACGGGTGATCGAGATCGAGGAGGTGTTCGAGGTCAGGATCGTGTGCTCCGCCAGATGGGGCACCAGCTCCTCGAAGATCGCGGTCTTGACCGCCTCGCGCTCGGTCGCGGCCTCGATGATCAGGTCGCAGGGGCCCAGGTCGGTCAGGGTCTGCGTGGTCGAGATCCGGCCCAGCGCCTCGGTCTTCTGCGCCTCCTCCAGCGCCCCCTTGGCGACCTGCCGGTCGAGGTTGCGCTCGATCGTCCTGATCGCCTTGTCCAGCGCCTCGGCTTGCACATCGGTGATCAGCACCTCGTAGCCTGCCCGGGCAAAGACATGCGCGATGCCGTTGCCCATCTGCCCGGCGCCGACCACGCCCACCCGTTCGATCGTCATTGTCCAGCCTTCCTCTCCTGTTTGCGCGCAACATAGGTCCGCCCTCGCCCCCCTCACAAGGGGAGCCGCGCGGCTTAGCGGTATCGCAAGGCTTCCGTGGTCTCTTGGCAGGCGGGAAACTGGGTGAGGGTGTGCCATGGGGCATGACGGAAACGGCCAATTGGCCGGTGCGATCGCGCGCGTGCGCTACGAAGGATCACGGCTCGACGTGCGGGGGCCGCGGCGGCGTCTGACGGGGCGCTACATCGCCTGCCCCGGCGGGACGGAGACCTTCGGGCCGGGGCTGGAGGCCCCCTTCGCGGCGCTGCTGGAGCGGCGCATTGGCCAGAGCTGCGTCAATCTCGGCGCGCTCAACGCCGGGGCGGGGGCGCATCTGGGCGAGGCGGCGCTGCTCGACATCTGCGGGCGGGCCGAGCGGGTGGTGCTGCAGGTGACGGGGGCGCATGGGGTGTCGAACCGACTTTTCACCGTGCATCCGCGCCGCAACGACCGGTTTCTCAAGGCCTCTCCGGCGCTGAGAGCGCTCTATCCGGATATCGACTTCACCGAATTCTGCTTTACGCGCCACATGCTGCTGGCGCTCAAGAGCCACGACGCCGAACGCTTCGAGACGCTGCGAGAAGAGATGTGCACCGCCTGGACCATGCGAATGCGCAAGCTGATCAGCTGCCTCGCGCCGCCGGTGACGCTGGTCGTCCTGCCCGAGCGGCGCGGAGATGGCGGGCTGGGAGAGGATCCGCTGTTCGTGACCCATGCCATGGTCGAGGCCTTGCGCCCGATCGTCGATGGCATCGTCACCGCGCCGCGACCCCACTTGCCCGAGGCCGCGCGGCACCGCGCCGTGGCACGGGCGCTCGGCGAGGTCTTCGCGCGGCAGGCGGCCTGAGACATGGGGCGACCTCGCGCCGCCCCATGTATGTGGCTCAGAGCTTTTCGGTCAGCTCCGGCAGGGCTGTGAACAGATCGGCGACGAGGCCGTAGTCGGCGACCTGAAAGATCGGCGCTTCCTCGTCCTTGTTGATCGCCACGATGACCTTCGAGTCCTTCATCCCGGCGAGGTGCTGGATCGCGCCCGAGATGCCGACCGCGACGTAGAGCGCGGGAGCCACGACCTTGCCGGTCTGGCCGACCTGCCAGTCGTTCGGCGCGAAGCCCGAGTCGACCGCGGCGCGCGAGGCACCCACCGCCGCGCCGAGCTTGTCGGCGAGCTTTTCGATCAGCGCGAAGTTCTCCTCCGAGCCGACGCCGCGCCCGCCCGAGACGACGATGCCCGCGCTTGTCAGCTCAGGCCGGTCGC
>NZ_JAMYXC010000254.1 GCF_024159025.1 Limimaricola litoreus | reverse complement strand
GCTTCGCGCAGTCCTCGACGCTCGCCGCGACGCGCGCCATCTCCGACAGGCCGAGATGCGTGGCCAGCCGGCGCAGCCCCCGCGCATCGGCGCGCAGCCTGCCGAAGGCGCAGGCCCCCAGATGCGCCTCGAGCCGCGTCATCCGGGTGCGCAATTCGACCGAGGGCGGCGGGCCGCGCCGGGCACCGCCGCCAAGCACGGCCAGCAATCGGGCGCGTAGCAGCGCCTGTGGCGAAGGCTCCGGCAGCGGCATCAGCGGCACGAGAGCATGCGGGGCGGGGCGTGTGTCAGGACAGCTCATGCGCCGAACCTAGGCGGCAATCCGTTCCGAAACCGTTGCCCGCGGGGCGAGATATGTCTCGAATCTCGTCGCAATTGCGCTTATTCGCGGCATGACGACGCATGGAGACCGACATGACCATCGCCAGACCCCTCCCCGATTACCTCGTGAAGCGCTACCATGGCTGGAAGGCCACGGCCTATTCCGAGAACAGCGCCTGGTTCCGCAAGCTTGCCGATGACGGTCAGCACCCGCGCGCCATGGTGATCTCCTGCTGCGACAGCCGGGTGCATGTCACCTCGATCTTCGGTGCCGATTCGGGCGAGTTCTTCATTCACCGCAACATTGCCAACCTCGTGCCGCCCTATGCCCCCGACGGCAACCAGCACGGCACCTCGGCGGCGGTGGAATACGCCGTGACCGCGCTCAAGGTGCCGCATCTGATCGTGATGGGCCATTCGGGCTGCGGCGGGGTGAAGGGCTGCTACGACATGTGCTCGGGCGATGCGCCGGCGCTCGAGGAGAAATCGAGCTTCGTGGGCCGCTGGATGGACCTGCTGCGCCCGGGCTTCGAACGGCTGCCCGAGGGCACGCCCGAGGAGCGGGTCGCGATCCTTGAAAAGCAGGCAGTGCTGATCTCGCTCGACAACCTGATGACCTTTCCCTTCGTGAAATCGGCGGTCGAGCGCGGCACGCTGACGCTGCACGGGTTGTGGAACGACATCGGTGGCGGCGGGCTCGATGCCTACGACCCCGATCAGGACCGCTTCGTGCCGCTCTGATCCCTGCGTCGCGTGGCCCGGAACACCGGCTGCGCGGCGAAGATCACCAGCATGATCCGCACAAGGTGCAGCACCGAGACATAGGCCACGTCCTGTCCCATGGCGAGCGCGAGCAGGCTCATCTCGGTGAGCCCGCCGGGCGAATAGCCCAGGAAGCTCAGGGACAGCGGCAGGCCGGTGAGCGCAGTGAGCGTGGCGGCGAACCCCACCGCCACCGCGATCATCGCCACCGATGACAGCGCGCCCAGCGACAGGTCGCGCCCGATCTGCCGCGCACTCACCCCGATGAAGCGGCAGCCGATCACCGTGCCGATCACCACCTGCGCGATCACGATGAGAAACCCCGGCGGCGCCACGGTGACGAGCCCCGCCAGATGCAGCGCGCCGGAGAGTGCCATCGGCCCGGTGATCTGCGGCGCGGGCAGGCGCAAGGCACGGCCCAGCGGCACGCCCGCGATGGCCGCCCCCGCCAGGAGCGCCCAGTCGAGCAAGGTGAGCGCCGAGGCCGCGGTGCCGCGCGCCACCTCGGTCGAGCTGACGTCGAGCGCATAGCCGTAGAACAGCACCACGAAGAGGATGACGAGCAGCACCCGCGCCGCATGGGCCAGCGCGATGCGCTTTTCGTTGCCGCCCGCGGCACCACCGAGGATCAGCATGTCGTTGAGCCCCCCCGGCATGGCCGAGAAGAAGGCGGTCACGGGGTCATAGCGCCCCACGCGGCGATAGATCGCGTAGGAAGCCAGCGCCGTCACGCCAAGGAACGGCAAAAGCAGCGCGAAGCTCGTGGCATAGCGCCCGGCAGCGTCGAACATCTCGGGCGTCATGGCCGAGCCGAGCATCACCCCGATCACCGGGATCACCAGCGGGCGCAGCCGGTCGGGCCCGCGCACGGGCAGCGACAGCACCGCCGCAAGCGTGTTGCCGATCATCGGCCCCAGCATCCAGGGCAGCGGCATTCCGGCCAGCGCCGCGAGCCAGCCCGAGACCGCGCCGATGCACAGCGCAAGGACGGCGCGCCGCCCCGGCACGAGGCCGCGCAGATACATGACGATATCATCCATACCGCCTGCTTAGCGGTCTGCGGGGGCGAGGTGTAGGGGGGTCAGCCGCCCATCTGCCGCTGCCGCTCGGCATAGCGGGCGCGGTCGGCATCGCTCCGCTCGTCGATGCAGCCGGGGCAGGAGATGCCCTCGGCATAGGCCGGGTCCGTCACGGCCTCGGGCGAAACCGGCATCCGGCAGGCGCGGCACAGCACGTGGCTGCCGGGGGTCAGCCCATGGCCCACCGCGACCCGCTCGTCGAAGACGAAGCATTCCCCGCGCCACAGGCTCTCTTCGGGCGGCACCTCTTCGAGGTATTTCAGCACCCCGCCCTTGAGGTGATAGACCTCCTCCACCCCCTGCGCCTTGAGAAAGGAGGTCGATTTCTCGCAGCGGATGCCCCCGGTGCAGAACATGGCGATGCGCTTACCGGCAAGAGCCTCGCGGTTGGCCTCCCACCATTCGGGAAACTCGCGGAAGCTCCGCGTGCCGGGGTCCACCGCCCCTTCGAAGCTGCCCACCTCGACCTCATAGCCGTTGCGCGTGTCGATGGTGACCACGTCGGACGCCGCGATCAGCGCGTTCCACTCGGCGGGATCGACATGGGTGCCCACCTGCCCCAGAGGATCGACGCCGGGCTGGCCCATGGTGACGATCTCGCGCTTGAGCCGGATCTTGAGACGGCGGAAAGGCGCGGCGTCGGCGGCGCTTTCCTTCCAATCCAGCGCGTCGAACCCCGGCCAGCCGCGCAGATGCGCGATCAGCTCGAGGATCGCCGCGCGCTCGGGGGCGGCGACGGTGCCGTTGATCCCCTCATCGGCGAGGATCAGCGTGCCGAGAATCCCGCCTGCGGCGCAGAAATTGAGCAGCGCCTCGCGGCGCGCGGGCGCGTCGGGCAGCGGGGCGAAATGATAGAGGGCGGCGACGGTGAACATGGCGCGAGGGCTTAGGCCCGCGCGCGGCGCGGCGCAAGGCCGGGCCGCTCACACCAGCTTCAGCCCCGCGCCTTCGACCATCCGCCCGATCCGCGCCGCCGGGTAGCCCGCCGCGCGCAACTCGGCGAGCAATGCCTCGGCCCGATCGGGCTCTACCGCGGCGAGCAGCCCGCCCGCGGTCTGCGGGTCGAACATCAGCTCGGCCCGCGCGCCGCCCGCGCCGAGGATCGCCGCGCCCGCGCCCGACATGTTGTCGGCGAACAGCGTGGAGCGGATTCCGGCCTCGGCCAGCTCCAGCGCGCCCTCCATCAGCGGCACATCCGCGATGTGCAGCTCCGCGCCGCAGCCCGAGGCCTCGCAGATCCCCGACAGATGCCCGGCGAGGCCGAAGCCGGTCACGTCGGTCATCGCCTGCGCGCCCGCGAGGATCTCGGAGGCGCGTGCCTGCCCCTGCACCATCGCCTCCCAAGCCCGCGCCACGACCCGGCCCGGTGCCGCGCGCGCCATCTCGGCGGCGAGGATCGTGCCCGAACCGACCGGCTTGGTGAGGATCAGCACCGCCCCGGGGCGCGCGCCCGCCAGCGTCACCGGCTCATTCTCGCAAATCCCGGTGACGGTGAAGCCCACCGTCAGCTCCGAGCCGAGCGAGCTGTGCCCGCCCAGGATATGCGCGCCGGCCGCGTCCATGACCTCGCGCGCCGCCGCCATGATCTCGGCCATGCTGCGGCGCTGCATCTCGGCGCTCATGCGCGGCAGGATCAGGCTGACCGTCGCGGCCTGCGGGCGCGCCCCCATCGCCCAGACATCGCCCAGCGCGTGGATCGCCGCGATCCGGGTCATCAGATGCGGATCCTCGACAAAGGTGCGCAAGTGGTCGGTCGAGATCACCTGCCGCGCCCCGCCGGTGAGGATCAGCCCGGCATCGTCGCCCGGCAGCGGCAGCACGTCGGCACGGGTGCGCGCGGGTAGGCCCGCCAGCGCCTCGCGCAGCGCCCCGCGCCCGACCTTGGCGCCGCAGCCGCCGCACATCGGCTTGTCGCCCAGCGCCTCGACCACGCCCTCGGCCACCGGGTCGGGCAGCTTCGGCGCGGCCATCTCGGGCAGGTCCGAAAGCTTGTCCATGAACCTGCGGTCGATCCGGTCCTTCCAGGTCCAGAGCATCGGCAGGGCCACGACGCGGCCCCATTTCTCGGCCATGGCCGTCCTGTCGCCGAGCGAGACGAGCTTGAGATAGTCCTTTTGCGGCTGGTAGTCGCGCATCCGCCCGCCAGAGAGCGCGGCGCGCAGGTTGTCGAACAGCACCGGCGCCTGCCGCACCGCGTAGACCCCGGCCTTGGGGCGCGGATCATGAAGCATATGCGCGCAATCGCCCGCCGCGAAGATGCGCGGATCGCTGCTTTGCAGGGTCGGCCCGACATCGACGAAACCATCGGTGAGCGACAGCCCCGTCTCCGCGAGCCAGCCCTGCGGCCGCGCGCCCGCCGCGCCGATGGTGAAATGCGATGCCACCTCGCGCCCGTCGTCGAGACATACCCGGTCGGCCTCGATGCGCGCCACCTGCGTGCCCTCGATCACCGTGACGCCCAGCGCGGTCATCCGGTTGCGCACGAGACGGCGCGCGGCATCGCTGGCACCGGGCAGAAGCCGGTCGCGCTCGATCACCGTCACCCGCGCGCCGCGATGCCGCAGCCCATGCGCCGCCGCCATCGCCAGCTCGGCCCCCGCGATGCCGCCACCGATCACCGCGACATGGGCCCGGCCCTCGCCCGTGCGGTAGCCCTCCCAGGCGCGGGCAAGCTGGCCCAGCGGCTTGGCCGGGACGCCATGCGCCGCGAAACCCTCGACCTGCGGCATCCGGCTGGTCACCCCGATGTCAAGCGAGGCCACGTCGAAGCCGATGCGCCGATCGCCCACCACCACCTCGCGCGCCGCCAGATCGAGCCCCTCGGCCCGGCCGATCACCAGCCGCGCACCGGCAAAGCGCGCCAGCCGCACGAGGTCGATCTGCGGGGTATCGGCGTCGTAATGCCCGGCGATGTAGCCCGGCAGCATGCCGGAATAGGCGGTGAGCGGGCCGGGATCGATCAGCGTCAGCCGCACGCCCGGCAGCGGATCCATGCCCCAGCGCCGCAGCAGCAGCGCATGGGTGTGGCCGCCGCCGATCAGCACGAGGTCTCGGGTCAGGGGGATGAGGGGCGTCATGCGCGGCGCTCTATCCCGCCGCGCCGCGTCGCGCCAGAGCGGCGCGCAATCAAGCGGCCAGAGCGACCATTGCGGCGCGCGGTCATGGCACCAGCCAGCTGCCCTGCCAGCCCTCCTCGCGCTCATAGCGCGCGCGGCGGTGGATCTCGCCCAGGTGCAGCGCCTCGACCCGCAGCACCCGCGCGCGCAGCACCGCGAAGCGCGCAGGCCGCGGGTT
>NZ_JAMYXC010000139.1 GCF_024159025.1 Limimaricola litoreus | reverse complement strand
CAGAACAGCCAGCTCAGCGCCTCGGTGCGCTGGCCGGGATCCTTGGGCAGGAAGGCCCCGAACTTTTCGGCCAGATGAGGCCATGGCGGGGCTGGCGCTCGGTGCCGCGGCGCTGGCGGCGCTGGCAGGGCTGCAGGCGGCGCTTTGGTTCGACACGCCCGTGGGGCCGTCGATCGTCTGCGTCGCGGTGGCGCTCTTCGTTGGCAGCCTGCCGCTCAGGATGCTGGCAGGCGCACGCGGATGATCGCCCAAGCTTGCCCGTAAAAATCGCCACGCCTTGCCCTTGCCTCATTCATTTTGCGATCTAGCGCAAAATCGTTCGAGGGACGCAGATGAAACGATACCTGATGGCCATGACGCTTGCGGCATCGGCTGTTCTCACCGGGCTTGCCGGCGCGCCCGCCACCGCCGCGCCGGGCGACTGCGCTTTGCCTACGGAAGCCAATGCAAAGGCGACCCGGGTCGCGTCCGGTCTCAATGCATTTCGCACCGCGCAGGGCCTGAGCCGGGTGTCTCACGACCGCGCGCTGTCGCGCGCGGCGCAGGTGCAGGCCTGCGACCTGGCCCGCAGCGGGCAGTTCGGCCATCGCGGCAGCGACGGCTCGAACCACCGGGCCCGGGTCGAGCGCACCGGTTACTGCGCCGGGGTCAGCGCCGAGAACCTCGCCTGGGGCTATCCCCGCGCGCAGCAGATCATCACCGGTTGGCAGGGCTCGCCCGGCCACCGCAAGGTGATGGCGCTCGACCGCGCGCAGGAGTTCGGCGTAGGCGTCGCGCAAAGCGCCAAGGGGCCGGTCTGGGTGTTGGTGATGGCGCAGCCCTGCTGACGGCTCAGCCGGTGATCTCCAGCGGGATGGTCACCGGCCCGTCATTGACCAGAGCCACCTTCATGTCGGCGCCGAAGCGCCCCGTCTCGACCGGCACGCCAAGCGCTGCCAACTCCTCGGCCAGCGCGGCATAGAGCCGCTCGCCGATCTCTGGCGCGGCCGCGGCGGAAAAGCCGGGGCGGTTGCCGGTGCGGGTGTCGGCGGCCAGAGTGAACTGGCTCACCACAAGAGCCGCGCCGCCGGTGTCGAGCAAGGAGCGGTTCATCCGGCCCTCATCGTCGCGAAAGATGCGCAGTTTCGCGATCTTGGCGGCCATCCGCGCCGGCAGAGCGTCGGTGTCGCCCTGCATCGCGCAGACCAGCACGAGCACACCCGGCCCCGCGCGCCCGATCACCGTGCCGTCGACGCTGACGCTGGCCTCCGAGACGCGCTGGACCAGGGCCTTCAAAGCTCGTCGGCCCAGGGCGGGTTGGCGCCCGGGCGGCTGACGGTGATGGCCGCGGCCTGCGCGCCCAGCGCCAGCGCGTCGCGGATCTGCGCCTCGGTCAGCGTGTCGATCGCCTCCTTGGTGAGCAGGCCCGCGCGGTGCAGGCTGACCAGGACCCCGGCGTTGAAGGTGTCGCCCGCGCCGACCGTGTCAGCCACCTCGACCTTGTGGGAGGCGACGCTGACGGTGTGATCGTCGGTATAGCCGGTGGCGCCCTTGGAGCCTTCGGTGATGCAGACCAGCGCCGGGCCCTTGGCGAGCATCTTGCGCGCCAGATCGGCGGTCTCGCCCTCGCCTTCGAGCCAGTGCAGATCCTCGTCCGAGACCTTCACGATATCGGCCCGCGCGATCATCCGGTCGAGCCGGGCGCGGTAGCTGGCCTCGTCGCGGATGAAGCTGGGGCGGATGTTGGGGTCGATCATGGTGACGCGGGTCTCGCTCTCGCGCGCCTGCAGCGCCTCGTAGGCGGTGCCGCAGGGCTCGACCACGAGGGAGATGCCCCCGAAGAACAGCGCGTCCGCCCCCGGCTCGGGCAGGTCGTCTTCCGACAGCATCCGCCCGGCGGTGTTCTCGTCATAGAAGTTGTAGGTGGCATGGCCTTCGACCAGCTTCACGAAGGCCAGCGTGGTCGGCCGGTTGGAGATATGCGCCGGGAAGGTGTCGACCTTCGAGGCCTCCAGCGATTCGCGCAGCAGATCGCCGAACATGTCCGAGGAGATGCCCGAGAAGAACCCGGCGGGCGCGCCCATCCGGCCCATGGCGACGGCGGTGTTGAACACCGCGCCCCCGGCGTAGGGCGCAAAGGCGGTCTCGCCACTCTCGGTGCGACGGGGCAGCATGTCGATCAGGGCTTCGCCGCAGGCGAGGATCATTCCGTTTCCTTCCGGATCTTGGGGCGTCTGGATCGGCGCAGACAATGCCGCCTGACGCGGGGTCGTGCAAGCAGGCTCACTGGTTGAGATAGCCGAAATAGCCGAGAATCGCAGCCACGATCAGCGCAAGCAGCACCGCGAAGGCGATCTTCCACTTCGAATAGGGCCGCGCGCCCTGCACCTTGCCCGAGCGGGCGTTGACCACGAAGGCGTAGCTTTGCCCGCGGTAGCGATAGGCGGCGGTCCAGACCGGCAGCAGCACATGCTTGAAGGTGACGTCCGAGATCCGCGTCTCCATCGCCTCGATCCGCTGCTGATCGCCGCCAATGTCGCGGCGCACGTCGCCGCGGATGACATCCTCCATGATCCCGCGCGCCTCCTCGTAGGCCGCATCGAGCTCGACCTGGTACCCTTCGGCCATGAAGCCCGCCACGTATTCGGGCCGGTAGGGGGTCAGCGCCGGAAGATCCCATGGGCCGAGCCTGTCGGTGTGGGTCTTGGGCAGGGAGTTCGAGCCGAGCACGAGGATGTCGTCGAAAAACCGCGCGACTCGGCCGCGCACGCGCCGCCAGCGGATGCGCGGCTCCTGCACCCGCACCTGCTTGCCGTCGCGCATCACCGTGCGGGTGACGTAATAGGTGTCGCCGCGCTGGCCGCGATACTCGGTCTCGGTCTGGGCGTCGAAGGTCCAGAAGGGCACGTAGATGCCGTTCATCCGCCGCCCCTTGCGCGCATATTGCCTGAGCCCGTTCGGCGCGAACCACAGACTGCCGAGCCAGCGCGTCAGCGCCTCGTGCGCATGGGTCTCGTCGACCTCGAAGGGCAGCAGCGCGCGCGGCTTGATATGGCGATGCGTGCCGGTGTCGGCCACGACCGCCGTGTCGCAATAGGGGCAGCGCGTGGCATGGGTTTCGGGCGCGAACTCCACCTGCGCCCCGCAATTGGGACAGGCGGCGATGCGCGTCTCCTCGATCTCGGAAGCCGGCACCTCGCCGCGCTGGGCGCTCTCGAAATCGATCTCGCGCGTGGCCTCGGGGTCGCGCAGCGGCGCGATCGCCTCGCGGTGGCCGCAATGGGTGCAGGCCAGCTCCGAGGTGCCGGGGGCGTAATGCATGTCGCTGCCGCAGACCGGACAGGGAAAGCGGTGCTCCTCGACGACCTGCGCGGGGGCGGGATCGGCCAGATCGGTCATGGGCGGCTCACGGCGAAGGTCACGGGGCGGGCGGCGGCGGCGGCATGACGGTGAAGAGCTGCGCCAGCTCGTCCACATCCTCGGCCCGCTTCCAGCCGTCCTGACCGGCGGTCCAGACATGGGTGTCTCGGCCAAAGCCGCCCTCGGTCACCATGCGGCCCAGCCGCGCCTTGGAAAAGGGACCCGTGACCTCGCCGTTCACCGCCAGATGCCAGACATGCTCGGCCGGCGGCGGCGGTGGCGGGGGCGGCGCGGCCTGCGGGGGCTGCGGCTGCTGCTGTTGCGCGCCGGGCATCGGCCCCCACGGGCCTTGCCCCGCCACCATCCCCATACCGAAGCCCATGCCGGCCCCCATCGTGCCAGAGGGGTTGGCGGCGGCGGTGGTCATCGCCTCGGCGGCGGAATACTGGCCGAAGCGGTTCAGATCGCCGACGATCCCCATCGAGGTCCGCTTGTCGAGCGCGCGCTCCACCGCATCGGGCAGGGAGATGTTCTCGACGTAGAACTCGGGGATCTCCAGCCCGTATTGCGCGATCACCGGGGTGATCGCCTCGCGCACCACCTTGCCCAGATCGCCGGTGTTGGCCGCCATGTCGAGCACCGGGATGCCGGAGCCCGCGAGCACGCGGCTCGCCTCCTGCACGACGATGTTGCGGATCTGGTAGGAGATCTCCTGCGTGGTGAACTCGCCATCCGTGCCGACGATCTCGCGCAGGAACAGGGCCGGGTCCTTCACCCGCATCGCGTAGGAGCCGAAGGCGCGCAGGCGGACGGGGCCGAACTCGGGGTCGCGGCACATCACCGGGTTCTTGGTGCCCCATTTCTGGTTGGTGATCCGGGTGGTGTTGACGAAGTAGACCTCGGACTTGAACGGCGAGCGGAAGCCATGGTCCCAGTGCTGCAGCGAGGTCATGATCGGCATGTTGTTGGTCTCGAGCATGTAGAGACCGGGCTTGAACACATCCGCGAGCTGGCCCTCGTGCACGAAGACTGCCGCCTGGCCCTCGCGCACCGTCAGCTTGGCGCCGTACTTGATCTCGTGGCCCTCGCGCTCGAAGCGCCAGACCATGGTGTCGCGGCTGTCATCGGTCCAGTGGATGACGTCGATGAACTGGCCGGAAAGGAAATCGAGAATGCCCATGGGTCGTCTCCTGTCGTGAGGGGTCAGCTGTTGCCGCCGACCAGTTCCGCCGCGATCCGCCGCGCGATCGGCGCGGCTTGAACGGCGCTCATGCCGGGGCTGAGCCGCGGATCGTAGAGCATCCGCAAGAGCAGCTCGTCATGCCGGGTCAGCAGGCCGAACTCCTCGTCGTCGTTGAAGATGGAGGGGCGCGCCTGCGGGCTGTCATTGGCCAGCCCCATGCCCTGGGCCAGCTCCTCGTGGATGCAAGCGAGGCGCAGCATGTCGGGATGCTCGCCCCGGACCAGCGCCACCGCGCGGGAGTAGGTGTTGCCGCCGTCTTCGGAAAAGGCGATGACGAGGCACAGTGTCGAGCGCGGCGGGTTGAGAAAGGCCCGCACCGAGCTTTCGGCGATGCCCGGCACCATTTGCCTGAGCCTGTCCTCGTAGCCCAGCCGGTCCTCCTCGTTGAGGATCAGCACCGAGAAGTTGCCCTCTCCGGCGGTCTGGCCAATCGGCACGCCGGTGAGCCGCGACAGGCGCGCGGCATAGGCGGCGACGGCGTTGCGGTCGCGCGCGCGCTGTTTGGCGGGGACGGTCTCGCCGAACTGCACATCCATGCGGATCGGCGTCTCCCAGCGGCGCAGGCGGCTCATCGTCGCCTCGGCGCGCAGGTTGGCGCCATCGGCCACGTATTCGTCGTAAAGCGCGATGCGGATGAAATTGCGCGCCAGCATCGTGTCGGTGAAGGGCGTGTCCGACCCGCCGCCATCGCCGCGCAGCAGGCCCTGGGCCACGAGGTCGGATTGCAGCCGGGCGTAATGCTGCGACAGGGCCTTGCTCGCGGCCGAGCGGGCGGGCTCGGGGGTGGTTGCGGGGCGCGGCTGCGGCGCCGGGGTCGCCTCCGGGGCGCTGGGGGTCGGCGCCTTGGCCACAGGCTGGTTGCGCGGTGGTGTCTCGGGCACGAGCTCGACCTCGGGCGCGCAGCCTG
>NZ_JAMYXC010000191.1 GCF_024159025.1 Limimaricola litoreus | reverse complement strand
GCAGACCAGTTCGTCGTGCGGTAGCGGGTAGGCATGGGCATGGTCATGCCGCCTATCTATGCGGCCGATCCGCGCCGAAAACCGTCAGGCGGGGAGTTCTGCAACAACGCCCTCCAAAGGGCCGCGAGCCGGTTTTGTGGCCGACAGTGGCCGAGACGAGAAAGGTGCAATCCGGCGGCCACATGCGACTTCTGGGCTCGGACAGCGAGAGCCGAGGGGCAGATCGGAGGATAGCTCTCAAATTTGCCCTTCCGTTTTGATCCCGTAGAGTTCCGCTTGCGCAAGATTGATGCAACCAGCAACGACGCCGGCATGCAGGATGCCCCGCAACAGCCAGTAGTTGCGCTGCGGGGTCGACAAAGCAGTCGGGATCGCAGCCAGTCCACAGCTCAAGAGCTTGGCGCTGGCCGTTATGATCATCAAAATTTTTGCCCTGCGCCCGGAGGCGAACGCGGCGAAGCTTTGCCCAGATCGGTATCTTCGCCGTGCAAGCCACCTGAACGACAACCGATTTGCCTCGATTTCTTCTTTCACCACAGCATCGAGGCAGATTTCGAATCTGGCACCGATCTTATACAAATTAAGAAAAAACGCGGTGTCCTCGCCGCCCGAGCGCCCGCGTGATAGATCGAAGCGCGCACCCGTCCAGGGGGCGCCGTTCCAACGCAACAGGGCATTGCAGGTATGGCCGGTAATGACGCTGCCCGCGTTCCTGGTCGGGATGTTGGAATGATAGTCGCCGGCCCTTATCCAAGGCGGCGCGAGATCGCCGTATCTCGCAAGCGAGGGGCCGAAGACACCATCGGCGCCCGTGGCCTGTGCACAGTCCAACAGCGTCGCCAACCATCTCGGCTCCGCGATCTCGTCATCATCGAGAAAGGCGACCCAGTCGACATCGCCCGCGGCTTCGAGCCCGGCATTCCTTGCAATGGATATGTTACCCGCCGGGGCATGGACATAGCTCACCGGCCATATGGCCTTAGTCGCGGCCGCTTCGATCGCAGGGCGGGCGGTGTCGGTTGTGTCATTGTCGACCACAATGATCCGAAGCCGCATTCTATCCGGCAACCTCTGTCTATCGACCGAGCGCAAGGTCTCGACGACCTGCGGCCTACGAAACGTACACATGGTGACCGCGACAGTGGTCATCGGACCCGGGCTTTTCCAAAGGGTTTTCCCCAAATAAATCCTAGGGCCCATGCATTATGAATGATGAAGGCCGCCACGCCGGCCCATAGTCCGCACAGGCTCCGCATCTTCGCCATGGCCACGCCGGAGGCAGTGGCCAGAGCGAAAAGATACAGGGCCGGCAGCGCCAGCGAGGCCGGCCAGACCGGTGCCATGAGCAGGGCGGCCAGTTGCGCCACGAGCGACAGCGCCGGGGTCGCTTGGCGCCATTGCAACCGTACCTCGTGCTTGCGTGTCGTCCGGGCCCTTCCCTTGCCATAGAGCCAGTACTGCAACCACAGCGCTTTTGGCGTGGGCCGCATGACGTAGTCAACGCGAAGATCGCCGTCGAGCCAAATCCTGCCGCCACTTGTGATCAGCCTGTGATCATACTCCGCATCCTCGTTGTGGGTGAAGGTCGGATCGTAACCGCCTAGCCGCCGGAACCAGTCGAGCCGAAAACCGGCATGGTGGCCATGTTTTACCCAGCCCGACCGCGTGCCGCCCCGGTGGGCCGACCCGCCCGAGCCTAGCGGCGTATCAATCAGCCACGCGCTGGCGCGCTGGAAGCAGTTCCGCCCCCCGGCATCGAGAACTCCGACAATGGAGCCTGCATCGGGATGCTGGGCGAAGGCTTGGATCACGCGGCGGATATAGCCGTTCGGATAGAGTGCATGCGCGTCGCATCGAATGAGATACCGCGATTCGGGCCTTCCCAAATCACGGACCGCTTTGTTAATGGCCGCGGACTGAATCCTGTCAGGATTGTCGATGAGATGAATATTGGCGAACTCCCTGCGAAGGGACGAAACGATCTTGCATGTGTCGTCGCTGCTGCCGCCGTCGACAATCGCGACCCTCACTTCCTTGCAGAAGTCGTCCGACCCAATGAGGGAGCGCAGACAGGCCTCGATATGCACCGCTTCGTTCAGGGTAGGGATCGCCACCAGAACGGCGTCCGGCCGAATACCGCCTAGCCCCGGCATGTCGTCACAATCGGATGATTCCGACAGCAACGTTGATGCCCCCGGACATCGCACATTACGAAGGGCAGCAGCATATCGCTCAGAGTTTGTCAGATCCGTAGAATCCTGCATGCCACTCGAAATCATTTCGTGGTGAAAGTGCGCACCTCGCATCTGACCGTTCCGCAACGGCCATTGACATGCAAAGTTGCCTTCGATTTTCGGGGGCGAACCAGCGCATGTCAACAATCATGACTTTACGACCGATTAGGATCTTGGGTCGGCTTCGCCTGATGAGGAGGGGCAACATGCAGGCGAACTCGCAAATTCCGGAACTTTCGGTCAGGCGGAGGCCCTGAGACCCTGAGCGTCTATTGGCCGCGATCGCGCCTCTGCCGGCTGGGTGTCGATGGTTGAAACGACCGATTCCTGCACGACCGGACTATATTTGTGCCCGAACTCGGTTAGTGTCGACCGGCGGGGCCTGTGCTGCTCCGGCGGCGCGGCGGCGGCCGGGGCGTGCTTTCTGGGTGGCCGGGTCATGTTGATCGATACTCACGTACATTTACACGAATGCTTCGACCGGGCCGTGTTTCTCGATGCGGCGGTGATCAATCTGTCGAAGGCGGCCCGCGTTCACAACCATTCAGAGGAGCCCGGGGCACTGGTGCTGACTGAAATCTCTGAAAGCGGCGTGTTCGAGGCCTTCGCGGCCGGGCAAGGATTGCCGAAGAGCTGGCAGGCCGAGCTCACCCAGGGCGATCCAGAAGCGGTGTGGCTGCAAAGAACGGACGGGACGAGGTTGCTGATTGTCTCGGGGCGTCAGATCGTGAGCGCGGAGGGGCTTGAGGTTCTGGCGCTGGCATCGCGGCCAGCCAGCTTGAGCGGACAAACGGCGGAGGAGATATTGGCCAGTTTGGGACAGGCATGCATACCAGCCGTCCTACCGTGGGGGGCGGGCAAATGGCTCGGTCGTCGCGGTCGGGTGCTGCAAAGGCTGCTGGAGGCGGGACCACGGCGGGGGCTGTTTCTCGGAGACAACGCCGGTCGCCCTGCAGGCTGGCCAGCGCCAAGCTGTTTCGGCGGGATGCCGGTGCTGCCCGGCACCGACCCGCTGCCCCTCGCGGCGTCGGTGCGGGACGCGGGGCGGTATGGCATCGTCCTCGACCCCGCGCCCGATCCAGCGTGCCCCGCCGCCGATTTGCGAGACCGGCTGATGCGGATGACCACCCAGCCCCCCACCTTCGGTCGACGATGCGGCCCCGTGACCTTCCTGCGCCGTCAGGCGCGGCTTAGAGCGGGTTAGGTCGGTGCGGCGCGCCACGCTTGGCGATCTCGGTGCCGCGCGCTGGGATGTTCTGGTGATCGGGGGCGGCATCTATGGTGCCATGGCGGCGCGCGAGGCGGCGCTGCGCGGGCTTCGCACGGCGCTGGTCGAACGCGCGGATTTTGGTAGCGGAACTTCCCAAAATTCTCTCAAGATCATGCACGGCGGCATCCGCTACGTGCAGCACCTCGATTTTGCGCGACTGCGCGCGTCGGCCCGCGAGAGAGCCTTCTGGCTCAGAGCCGCCCCCGACTTGGTACGACCCTTGAAATTCGTCATTCCGCTCGTCGGACATGGCACGCGCGGCCCGGCAGCCTTCGCCTCAGTCGCCGCGCTTTATGGCCTTGGCACCGTCGGGATCGACGGAACCCTGCCGGGCGTGCGGGTGGTGGGGCGCGCGCGCGCGCAGGCCCTGCTCGGGGCTATGGCACCCGAGGAGATGACCGGCGCAGGGGTCTGGCATGACGGTCAGATCGAGGACACCGGGCGCCTGCTGATGGCGGCGCTGCGGGCTGCTACACAGGCCGGTGCCTTGGTCGCAAACTATGTAGAAGCCGAGGCGCTGCTGCGAACGGCGGGACGGGTAGAAGGCGCAGCGCTGCTCGACCGGATCGCCGGGACGCGCGGCGATGTCAGGGCCGACATCACCTTGTGCTGCGCGGGGCCGGCCGCGGCCGGACTGACCGTCTCGGCACTCGGCCCCGAGGCGCGGTCGCGGTTTCCCTGCTTTGCACGCGCCATGAATCTCGTGATCGACCGGCCTGCCGGGCCATACGCTCTCGGGGTGATCAGCAGGTCGCGTGCTGACGCCATAGTGAAACGCGGTGGCCGCATGTATTTCTTCGTGCCTTGGGGCGGTCGCTTGATGATCGGCACGCATGAAAGCCCGCACGAGGGCACTGATCTCAGAGATGGTCTGGACGCTAGCAGTGCTTTCCTCGATGAGATCAATGTGATCTGCCCCGGTCTCCATTTGCGCCCTGACGAGCTGCTGCATGTTCATCGCGGACTGATCCCAGCCGATGTCGACGACGCACGCACCACGGTCCGGCGGCTGCGAAGCGGCACAGTGATCGACCACGAGGCCGAGGTAGGGGTTGGTGGGCTGATCAGTTGTACGGGGGTAAAATACACCACCGCCCGGCTGGTCGCCGCACGCATGGTGACGCTGGTACAGGCGCGGCTCGGCAAAGGTCTGCCTCCGCGGCAAGGAGCTGCACGTAGCTTGGCCACGCGGCTTCCCGTCATTTCCGAGCCCAGCCACGCAGGCCTGCAGAACTGGGCTGCGCGGATCGAGATGGCTGTGCGCGACGAAATGGCGATGAGCCTCGACGACGTGCTGTGGCGCCGCTCCACGATTGGGGAAAGTGGAGCGCTGCGCGGGGCATCCGGCATGCACCTTTGGCGCGAAGCCGCTTGTGCGGCTCAGACGCTCGGTCTGCCGCTGCGGATAGCTCCTTAACAGGCCGCCAAATCGCGGGGGAACAGTAAGTTTCTACACCTTAGGGTGAATGACGCACTGTCGTGCTTGCCGGATTGACCTGCTTCGTGCTGCAATTGGAGGTAAGCAGGAGAGGGGGGCCATGCCGTGGAAGCAAGTGACACGCCGCCACCCGGTCTGTCGGAAGACTTCTCGGGGCGCACGGTGCTGGTTCTTGGAGGTGACGGGTTCTGTGGTTGGCCGACGGCCCTGCGCTTTTCCACCCTCGGTGCCAAGGTTTCGATCCTAGACAATGGCGCGCGACGCCGAATCGATAAGGATCTCGGCACCACACCTCTGCTGCCGATTTGCAGCCTGCCAGAGCGTCTCGCGGCGTGGCAAGAACAGACCGGGCGGACTATCAGGTCGCATGAGATTGACCTTGCTACCGATCCAAAGGCGCTTCGGATCTTACTGGCCGAAACCCGCCCCGACATCATCATTCATTTTGCCGAACAGCGCTCGGCACCCTATTCCATGATGTCCCCCGAGGCGGGGCGCTATACAGTTGATAATAACCTCCGAGCCACGCACAACCTGTTGGCCGCGATTGTCGAGGCAGGCTGCGATCCGCATCTCATCCATCTTGGCTCTCTCGGGGTCTATGGCTATCGCAGCGCCGGGTTGCGCTTGCCCGAAGGTTATCTGTCGGTCCGCGCCTTCGGGACTGATGGCCGCGAGGCTGAGAAAGAGGTGCTGTTTCCCGGTGAGCCGGACTCGATCTACCACATGACCAAGTCGCTTGATCAACAGCTCTTCGCCTTTTATGCGCGGTTCCACGGGCTCCGCATCACGGACCTGCACCAAGGCGTGGTCTGGTGCACCCAGACCAAAGAGACCCGGACCGACGCGCGGTTGGTGAACCGGTTCGATCATGACCGGCTCTATGGCACCGTGGTCAATCGCTTCATGTGCCAAGCCGTTGCTCAGCGGCCCCTGACGGTGTTCGGGAGCGGCACTCAACGGCGCGGCTTCATCCATATCTGTGACATGCTGCGCTGTTTGGTTTTTGCCGCGGAAACGCCGCCCCGCAACGGCGACCGCGTACGCGTCGTCAACCAAGTTGCCGAAATCTGTTGCGTCCTCCATATCGCGGAAATCATCGCCAAGCTGACTGGCGTGCCGATCGTCTTCGTCGACAATGAGCGGCGCGAACCCGAAGGCAACGAACTCGACGTCGACAACTCGACGCTGCGCGGTATCGGTTTCACGCCGCAGTGCTTTGATACCGGACTGGCTGAGGAGATTGCAGACGTCAAGAAGCTGCTGCGTTCCAATCTTCAACGCGTTGCGGCGAGCTGATACGTCGCAGTCGCTGCAGGGCAGGGGCGCGAAGCCGTCGAGCCTACAGTCGCACTCTTCGGCAGAGGGCGTGGCCTGCCCGTGCATGGATAGCATCCCTTTCTGTGACCCGACCGCCCGGTGCAACAGGCCGGGGGGGATTGGCCATCTTGGCTGTGACAAGTCCAGGGGAGGCCTGTGCGTATCCGCAAAGGAAGTCTGGCCCCTGAGAACAGTCACGGACTGCCGTCCCCCGTTTCAGTAACCAGTTCGGCGCAACACGACCGCCATGGTGCGCAGCAGAATGTAAAGATCCGTGCGAGGCGATATCCGGTGCAGATACTCGGCGTCGAGCTTGATCCGCTGATCGTAGGTTATGTCGTTGCGACCCGAAACTTGCCAAAGACCGGTGACGCCCGGACGCAGCGACAGGTAAATGAGACGCTGACGACCATAGCGTTCCAGCTCATCGACTGTGATCGGGCGCGGGCCGATCAAACTCATCTCGCCCGTCAGCACGTTCCAGATCTGCGGCAGCTCATCAAGCGAGGTTTCGCGCAAGAAGGTCCCGAGGCGGGTCACCCGCGGATCGCAGCGCAGCTTGCGGTCTCGCTCCCACTCAACTCGCGCCTCGGGGTCGCTTGCCAGCAGTTGATCCAATTGCCTGCTAGCATCGGGAACCATGGTGCGGATCTTCCAGCAGCGGAACATCCGCCCACCGCGCCCGACACGGGTATGCCCGAACAATCCCGGCCCGCCATCCAGCCGCACGATCAGCCACAGGATGGTAATGATCGGGACAAGTGTAGGCAAAAGAAGAAGTGCGAGAGACAGGTCAATGCAGCGCTTGACGGCTCCATCATACCGAAACTGAAAAAAGTGGCGGCTACGTTCGACCCTTATCGGTCGTTCCGGCGGGGCGGCCGTAGAAGTATCCGTCATGACTACATCCTACAATTTAACCGTTTAAAAACACTTTTGATTTCTTACTGTACCCCGCATCCCCCATGGCGGGTGCTGAAACTGCCTCGTTGCGAAGGCCGGCTCTCACGGTCGACTTGCGTATGGTCAGGACCTTCTGCGAGGCAGGGGGAGCCCGGCGGCAAAAATGGTGCCTTGGCCGAACTCGAGCGGAAACCGCGTATCTGCCGGTTACCTATGGAACCCTGCAATCCTCGCGTGAAACATAATCCCAACACCTACCCCTACTATAAGCCGCAAAATCGCCATATTGCAAACCTTCGGTGCATCCCGATGGAACCCGCCTGCCGGATCGACCCTCAATAGGAGGAATTCGGCCGGTTTTTTGGCTCGCGGGTCCGTGTCATTGCGGTCCTATCAGTGAACGCGTATCTAGCAAGTCGGTGAAGGTACCGCACAACATGCGTTCTGCGGGTCCGCATAATGACGCTACTCAACTCAGCGAAAGGCAGGGGCATCGTGATCAACGCCCAGACCGATATGGAGGCGGAGGCACCCGCTACGGTATCCCCACCCAGACCCTTCGTCCGGAGACGACCTGTCATATTCCTGGCGCTACTGCTGCTGCCCCTCTCGGCCAGCATCGCCCTCTGGATCGTTTCGGCTGCGGAGTTGTCGCTGCTCTGGGCCATTCCTCTGCAGGGCTTCGTCGGAGCGCTCCTGACCATGGCTGTGGTTCTGGCGCGATATCGCATGCGACGTTGATTCCAGCTACACTGGCCAGGCGTATTTCACATAGAACTTGACGGTCGCAATGCGATCGGCCGATGCTTTGACGAATGTCAACGCTGCGACCCAGTCCGGCCAGCATTTTCGATGTGCGTCACCGGTTCGCTCTTAGGCGTGAGTTCTTCAATAGATCCGGAGCCTGCTATGCCCCAAAAAAAAGCAGAACGGCCGATTTATCTGGTGACGGGCGCGGCGGGGTTCGTCGGCGGGCACCTGGTGCGTCACCTATCGGCTCGAGGTGAAAAGGTGCGGGCACTGGTCCGCAAGCCGAAGCAAGCGGCGGCACTCGAGGAGCTTGCTGAGGTCGTCATCGGTGATGTGACGCAGCCCGAGACGTTAGGTCCAGCCTTTGAAGGGGTGACCGGGGTGTACCATGTCGCTGGCCTGTTCCGTCAGGAGGGAGTTCCTGATCAGGCCTTCTGGGAGGTGAATGTCGAAGGAGTGAGGCACGTCTTCGAGGCCGCCATCGCAGCCGGAGCCGAGCGCGTCGTACATTGCTCGACCAATGGCGTGCACAGCCATATTGAGAATCCGCCAGCCAACGAGACCGCAGCCTTCAAGCCAGGCGATCTCTACCAGATCACAAAGCTCGAAGGAGAGAAGGTCGCCGCCAGCTATTTCGAAAGCGGTCGCATCGGTGGCGTGGTGATCCGGCCAACCATGATCTATGGCCCCGGCGACGACCGAACATTGAAGCTGTTTCGCATGATATCCCGCAAGCGGTTCTTCTATGTCGGACCGGGCACTGCCTTGACCCATTGGGTCGACGTGCGAGACCTTGCCGAAGCCTTTCATCTGGCCATGCAGCGCGCCGATGTAAACGCTGAAGCCTTCTTGATCGGAGGCGCCCGGTATCACTGCCTCAAGGACAACGTTCGCGAGATAGCCCGGCAACTCGGGGTGCCCGAGCCGAAATTGCACCTGCCGGTTGCGCCGGTCATGACAATGGCCTTTCTGACGGAAAAGATTTGCAAGCCGATCGGCGTGGAGCCGCCACTATTCCGCCGCCGCGTTTCGTTTTTCCTGAAAAATCGAGCATATGATATCGGCAAGGCGCAGCGTATTCTCGGTTTTACGCCTAGGCAGGATTTCGCGGGCGAGGTCGCCGAAATCATTGCTGATTACCGCAGCAGGAACCTTCTTTCTCCGGCAGGCAACAGGCAAGAGGCAGGCTGATCTTCCACCAGCTTTCAGGCTTGCACACAGGCCGTAAGCGGTCGTCCTGATCATAGATGCCGCAAATTTGCTCGAACTGTCGTCGCAATTCGACGATCGTGTCGCATTTAGCTCCGAATTTGCCAATTTTGCGCCGAGTATTTTCGCAAGGCCGGACAGTTCCGCTTTGCGCGAAGTCGGGCCGGCGCCGTGCGGTCACGTCGCACCGTCAAGAGAGGCAAAGCGAATGAAATCCGAAAAGCTCACGGCTCTCTCGACGGCTGTGCACTTCGGGCAAAGGTTGGCAATGCCGCACCCGGCGGCGCCTGCCGATATCGGGACACCGTGCCCCGACCTCGTTTCCTCGAGCAATCGCTATGCCCGTCGTTTCGAGGGGCCAGCGGAGGAGTGGCTGCTGGCACGACAGTCAAGCCTGCTGCGCGACATAATGCAGCCTTGGCCCGCGGCCCGTGTGCTTGATATCGGCGGCGGGCACGGTCATGTCGCCAAGGCTCTGCTCGTCGATGGCCATTACATAAGGGTCCGCGCTAGTACTCCCGACGCGCTTGGCCAGGTTCGGCATTTCAATGATGACCGCCTCACGGTCGAGACGGGACCACTGGTGGCGCTTCCGCACCCGGATCGCAGCTTCGACGTGGTCACGGCGTTTCGAGTACTCGCCCATATCGGTCAGTGGGAGGAGATGTTGCGGGAAATGTGCCGAGTGGCACGTTACGCGGTGATCGTCAATTTCTCGACACAGCGCGCGGGCAACCTGTTCGGAAAACAGCTGTTCGATCTCAAGAAGTGCATAGAAGGGGATACGCGACGCTACCGGCTCTTCCGCTCCGAGCAGGTCTGTAATCTACTGCGGGCCTCCGGATTTGGACAGAGCCGGTCCGCCGGGCAATTCGTTCTGCCGATGGTGTTGCACCGCATTCTCAAGCGTCCGGCCTTGTCGGATCTGCTGGAGCGAGGCCTGTCCGCGTTGGGTGGTGCAGCAATCGCAACACCCATAATCCTCTGCGCACGCCGATCCGATCCCTGAGACAAACGGAAGTGGTGTCTGGGCAAGGCTGTCCAGCCCCGAAAGCCCGAGAGTTTTCAGATCACATTCGACATCGCGCTTCCATCCTCGCCACAGGGCACGTTAGCGTGAAACCGGCAGCAAGCTAGTCGGTGTCCGGAGAAGGGCCTGCATCCCACTCACGGAGCCGCCGGCAGTACGGCGGTCGTGATTTTGCGTGCGTCGAGGACAGGAATGAATTCATGGAGAATGCAGGAGGGCCTACGGTCGTTTTCATCGCAGGTGAGGGGCGTTCTGGCTCGACCGTGCTCGACCGGTGTATTGGGTCGATCGACCGAGCCGCGTCGTTTAACGAGATGCATGAGATCGTGCACCAGTTTCAACGTAACCAGAAGCGGTGCAGCTGCGGTGCGCTTCCGCAGGGCTGCTACTTCTGGCGCGAGGTTTTCGCCGACCAGATTTTATTGGCCGCCTTGCCCGAACTTATCGACGGGTTCGAGCGATACGATGGTTCACGACAGACTCTACGGTTGCTGGCGGGTGCCTACGGACGAAGCGATCGGGTTCGGCTTAGGCGGTACGGTATGCTCACGGCGCATCTCTATCGCCGAATTGCGCAGGTAGCCGGCGTTTCGGTTATCGTGGACTCCTCCAAGAACCCTTCACGTGCGCTGATACTGAAGCGTTACGCGAGGCTTGATGTCTGGTGCCTGCACCTTGTGCGTAACCCTGTCTCGGTCGCAGAGTCGTGGCGCCGCAGCAAGGGTGCAATGGACGACAACCTGCCGACCTATACGCAGGTGCAGACCTACAAGCGTTGGATGCTGAAGAACCTCGTCTGCGAGGCGTTGCAAGCGCGGGTGCCCTACAGACGCGTGCCGTTCGAAACTTTCACCGAGGCGCCACGGGACAGCCTGCGTGACATCAAGCAATGGGTTCCGGCGTTGCGCGGCAAGCAGGACGGGTTTGCAACCACCTCCGAGATTGATTTTGGGCCGTTCCACAGTTTGCAAGGTAACCCTGATCGCTTCGAGAATGGTCGCGTCGAAATCCGCACCAGTTCCTCGCGGCCGCTCGCCAATAGTGGCATGACGCCGATTCAGATCTGGTTCGCCTCGAGATATGGCTATAGCCGGTGACGGTGCGCAACAGTTGGGATTGGGGCGCGGTTTCAAGTAGATCGACGCACGGGCCCCGGTTAGGCTCGAATTGAAACAGCGTGCCGGGCACCCGCCGTCGGGTCGTGCCCCGAGGTCGCAGACGATCGTGACGCCGCGATGTCCTGCCTATCGTTCTGCAGCGCCCCGTCCCTCTAGTCTTTAGGCGCAGCGCGTCGGCCAGCGGTACAAGAGCGAATATAGGAGGATTGGATGGACCGAGCTCTTGAACCAGCGCATCCAGACAGAGTCAGTACAGCATCACGTCCTCTGCAACTGGTGGTTCTGGGTGGTGACGCCACCAACCCCACCTTGATCCTACGCATACGCTCGTTCCTCCGGGCCGGGGCCGGGCTCACGGCGTTCACCTTCCGGCGTCATAAGTACAACACGGAGTTCCAGCCCGAATGGGAGAATATCCATCTCGGCGAGACCGTCGATCGCAATTATCTGAACCGCCTACCGCGGCTGATGCGGGCAATCCGGCGGCTTTGGCACCACCGCGATCGTTTCCGGCATGCCGATGCAATCTATGCACGCCAGATCGATTTGCTTGCGCTGGCATTGATCGGCAAATGGCTCTCCGGGAGCCGGGCAAAGGTTGTCTACGAAGTGGAGGACATTCAGGCCGTCTATTTTCGTGCCGACGCCACCGGCGCGCTGTTTCGCGCTACCGAGCGGCTGGCACTGCGCTTTATCAACCTGCTTGTGCCACTGTCTCCCGGGTTTCACAGCGGGTTCTACGGCCCCGTGATGCGCTATACGGGGCCGAGTTTTGTGTTGGAAAACAAGATCCAGCCGGGTGAACTGACCGGACGCGCGACCTCCGCAGGACGGGCTTGGGAAGAGATTAAAGACCGCTGGGTGATCGGCTGGTTCGGGACGCTGCGCTGCCCCGCGAGCATGGCCTTGCTCGAAAACATTGCTGAGCGGCTTGGGCCGAAGGTCGAGATCTACACCCGTGGCTATCCCACGGAAACCGGCCTCGCAGCCTATATGAAGATCGTCGACCGCCACCCGAATTGGACCTACGATGGCGAATATACCATCCCCGAGGATCTGGAGCAAATGTATGGGCGCGTGCATTTTTCATGGTGCCTCGACCTGCTCGACGAGCATGGCAACTCGCAGTTGCTACGTGCCTGCCGGGTCTATCAGGGCGGCTATTACGGCGCGGTACCGCTGGTGATGGAGGGCACGGAGATGGATCGCTGGCTCGGTAGTGCAGGGGTCGGCCATGCCTTTGCACCGCCTTACGACGCGCCCATCGCTCATTTCCTCGAACATGTGGATCCGGCCGACTACTGCGCTGAACGGCAGCAGGTAATGAAATTGCGCGATGCATTGTTTCTCGAAGATGGACGCGAAGCCCGTGCTCTGCTGGACACCATTCGTGCGTTACCATCGCAATAGGCTTTGTTGCGCAAAGACTGCGATAGGATTCACCCCGTGAATCCAGCATGGTAGCCGGGGCGCAACAAAGCCACCTCGCGCCAGAAATACGAGGGACACCCCTTTTATGCATTCCTGGAATGCAAAGAAAGCCTGACGCCTCATATAGGGACGGATAAATTCAAGATAGATAATTTAGCCTAGAACTCTGGGGCCCAGCGGCAAAGACAGTCGTAAAGCAGCAGGCCTGCTAACCAAATGTATCGTATGGGTCAGAATTCGCTGCCTCAGTAATATATGGTTGCATGATAAGGCTTAAACAAGAACTTACAAACTTCTGATGCGCCAATCTAGGCTAGTATAGACAAGTGGCCTAGGCGTCGCCTATGCTCGACCTTCTATGGTACCCTCGGTGGATTTGGTTCATGTTGCTGGACGCACGACAGCTTCCGGAAAACGAAACCCTCGATGCTGATCTTTGCATCGTCGGCGGAGGAGTCGCAGGCATCACGCTTGCTCTCGAATTGATCGGGTCTCCACTGCAAGTCATTTTGCTCGAAAGCGGGGGAATGCATTACGACGAGAGGACGCAATCTCTAGCCGACGGACCAGTGCTCGGCTTCCAATACGATGCCTTAGCGAACTCGCGACTCCGCATGCTGGGCGGATCGTCCAATCACTGGGCTGGACATTGCATTCCCCTAAGCCCCATAGATTTTGAGGCCAGACCCGGGATACCACATTCCGGCTGGCCGATCACCTTCGACGATCTCTCCACCTATTACGATCGCGCACAACCCTACTTCGAATTGCAGACCGAGCGACCTTACGACTTCGATTTCTGGGCAAAGCGGATCGGGATAAACCCGTTGCCGTTCGACCCTGACATCTTCACCAGCATTCCAATGAACGAAAGCCCGCCTACGCTGTTCGGTCATACCTATGCCGACCGCCTGTCGCGCGCCGAGAACGTGACGAGCTATCTGAACGCAAACGTATTGCAACTCGAAGCGAACGAGACTGCGTCACAAGTGAATTCGGCGCAGGTGGCCTGCATCGACGGGCCGCGTTTTACCGTCCGCGCCAAACGTTTTGCGCTATGCATGGGAGGGATCGAAATTCCGCGGCTCCTGCTGCTGTCGAACGGGGTCGCGGCGGCGGGTCTGGGAAACAGTCATGGGCTGGTCGGACGCTTTTTCGGCGATCATGCTGCCGTACGACCCTCAATGCGATTTCTCGCACAGCGGAAGCTAAGGGATCTCGATCTTTACTCGAAGCAGCATTTTTTCGAGACGGGCGGCGTGTTTCCCGCCATTGCATTGTCCGAAGCTACCATGAGGAAGGAGCACCTGCCAGGCGTGCTCTTTCATCTCATCGACAGCGAGGTGTCACCCGGCGAGGTTTCGCTGTGGAACCTGCGCGAAGGCATGAGAAAGGGCGAGATGCCAGACTATCTCGCCCGACAGGTCGCCAATCTCTTTACCGATCTCGATGGGGTGACCAACAGCTTTTATCGAGAGATGTCGGGTGATCGTGAACCGCTGATCGACCGCCCATGGTACAGCCCCTGGCTGACCTTCGAATGCACGCCCAACCCTGAAAGCACCGTTCACCTTGTGGAGGAACGGGACCTTTTCGGTCAACTGCGGATCGGGCTCGACTGGCGGCTGACAGAGCTTGAGATGCGGGCGGTCAAACGAGGAACGGAGCTCTTCATTCAGGAGCTCGGACGGATCGGGATTGGCCGGGCTTGGACCGACGTATTGCGCGAGGACTATACATGGCCGGACTTCGTGGCGCGCGGCAAGCATCACTGCGGCACCACGCGCATGTCGGACGACCCCCGAACCGGTGTCGTCGATGCCAATGGCCGGGTACACGGCATGTCCAATCTCTATATCAGCAGCTCATCGGTCTTTCCGACCATGGGCTACGCAAATCCGACCCTGACCATCGGCGCCATGTCTATTCGCATGGCGGACCTGTTTCGCACCCACGCCATGTCCGGAGAGTTGTGATGGACCGTTTTGCAGACATGGGACGTCGGGCCTTTCTGAAGGCCGCTGTAGGAAGCGTGATGGGCGCCGGCGCAGCCCAGGCGGTGCCGGTAGCACCCGCCATTCTGGAAGACGCGATCGACATTGGCCGTGCTGTCCTGCGCACAGGCGTGGTCGAAAGCGACGCGGCGGCATTGCGGGCGGCCTTGGGGGTGATCGACCGCGATATTGCCACACTGTTCACACCGCGCTGGAACGCCCGGATGCGACGCGACTTTGCAACCGGCGACACAGTGCATGTCGCAGGTTGGACCCTGAGTAGAAGCGAAGCGCGGCTTTGCGCGCTCGCCGCGAGCCTGCGCCAACAGGGGCTTTGCTGAGGCCGTGGCGCGTTTCGTAATCACCCTCGTCGCGATTGCGGCTCTTGGCTTTCTGGTGTGGATATTTGTGCCGGCAAGCTTCTACACAGCGACGGCGATCTTCATTGTCCTCGGAGCCTCGTATCTTTTGGTCGGCGGAAGAAACAGTAACGGTTGAGCCTCCGAGAGCGCGCTTTGTCGAGCTCGACAGGGCGCCACTGAGGCGCTCGAGAGACGACGGCCGAAACAAGTTGCCAGCGATCATCGTTTCCCACAGTATCGATTCCGAACGGTGAGTGCCGATACAGCGACCCTCGCCGATCCGCCTTGCTTTGTCTGCGCTCGACATGACCAATTCGAAGCCAGCCCCTGGCCAGACCTGGAGCCGCGCGTGAATATGATAATCGAAGCTGCCGCCTCGCGGGTACAATACGGCGGGCCTGTCGCCGATGCCGGAACGCACCGGCCCCTTGTCGATGCCATCGGGATCGGCGCACAGAAATGCGCATCTTCTTGGGTCTATTCTGTTGCGGGATCGCATCCAGACATCAGCATCAGCGCTCACAAGGAACTGGATTTCTTCAGCTATTGTTTCGATCGTGGGTACCGCTGGTATGAAAACCATTTTGTGCCCGGAGGCAAAGATACGGTCCGGTTCGAAAGTTCACCGTCCTATTTCCACGACCCCAGAGCACCCGAACGCGCGCGAGCCTACAATCCTGACCTTAAAATCGTACTACTCTTGCGGGACCCGGTGAAGCGGGCCTTCTCGAACCACCTGCATGAGATCATCAAGGGTCATATCGACGCGATCGAATTCGAAGCCGGTCTGAAGAACAATCCTGCCTATCTGGAGCAAGGCCTGTATGCCACGCATTTCGCACGATGGAGGCGGGCCTTTCCTGAGGAGCAGGTCCTCGTCCTCTTCGCCGAGGAGATATCGGCGGATGCCAGCACAGCCGCGAGGCGTCTGTTCGGCTTTCTCGGAGTTGATGACGGCTTCGACAGTGCGATCCTGCACGAGCGGCGCAACGAGAGTGATCGGCCGCGCCTTGCTCTGTTGAGGAGCGGTCTGCGGGCGGGAGGGGATTGGATGCGTCGACAGGGGCTTGAACACGTGCTGTCTAAGATCAAGGCCGCGCCGCCGGTGTCGAATATCCTTAAGGCCAACAGTGTTGAGATGCGCACGGAAATCCCACCCATGCGTCCCGACACCGCGGCTTGGCTTAGACGGTTCTTCTCCGATGAGATGGCGGAGCTTCGCGACCTGCTTGGGAGAGACATACTTCCTTGGGAAGAACTTGCGGATCGATGAGGGCGGCGAGCGAGGCATATGTTACGGAATGGCCTAAGCGGCACAAGTTGCTGATCTTCGCCTTCGATGCGGCCGAAGCCGCGCAACGCAGACGGATCCATGCCTACAAGGCCTGCCGTTTTAATGTGATCGGCTTTACCATGCGGCGGGCCAACATGACCCATGACGCAGAGCCGTTTTGGCAGAATGTCGATCTCGGTCAGACTAGAAACGCTGCCTTGGTCCAGCGCTTGGGACGCATCTTTGCATCCATCCCCATCCTTTGGAAACATCGCGCGCGCCTAGCCGGAAGCCAAACCATCGTAGCGCGGAACCTCGATATGCTCATCATCGCCCGCATGGCCCAGCGGATGATCAGTCCCCGGCCAAGGCTGATTTATGAGGCGCTCGATATCCACGATATCATGACTCATCCGGGCAGTAAGGGAAAACTCGCGCGCGCCGTAGAGCGTTATCTGCTGCGAAGTACCGAAACGGTGGTAATCTCGTCACCGGCGTTCCAGCGGGAGTATTTCGGACCCATACAAGGCTGGACTGGCAAGGTAGAACTGGTCGAGAACAAGATGTGGATCGGCCCAGGCGGCCCACCTCGGCCGCGCCCTGAGGAGTTTGCAAATCCCGTCGTCGATCGCCCGCTTGTTCTGGGCTGGGTCGGAACGCTGCGCTGCCCCCAGAGTTTGGACCTTCTTTTGAAGACTGCCGACGCCTTAGGTCCGGATATCTCCATCCGGATGCACGGCATTGTACACCACCATATGCTGCCAGATTTCGAGAGCATGGTGCAGGACCGAGACAACGTTCACTACCTTGGGGCATATCGTTATCCCGAAGATTTGGAAGCGATCTATCGCGGCTGCGATCTGGTTTGGGCGCAGGATCTATGGCAGTGGGGCACTAATTCCAACTGGCTATTGCCCAACCGCATCTATGAAGCCGGGTATTTTGGTTGCCCCTCGGTTGCAGTGGCGGGCACCGAGACCGCAAACAGGGTCGCGCAAGGGCTGGGCTGGACGATCCCCCATCCGACGGCTGATGCGCTCATTGGGTTGCTCAGTGCGCTAACAGCCAAAGCTGCAATATGCCGCCGCATTGCGATTTTGAAGGTGCCTGCAGAAGAATTTCGGCAGACGCCGGACGAGATCGCCTCTGCCATTCTTAGGTAACGCAGTGCCTTGTCGTAGCGCGAGTACCGAACCTATTGAGACCACGGGCGTCATAGCCGGAGCCGTGATTATTAGTAGTAGGGCGATAGATTGCGTTCCGGCACCTTCGAATAGACTGCTATCTGGCTAAAGATTTCGATGTCGGCAAGCTTGCCGACCGCGGCGCGGATCTCGTCAACACGGCTGTTATGGGGGATTACCATCACCAAGGTATCGGTCAGGTGGAGTATCGGCTGGGTATCGGACACCTTCAACAGCGGCGCTGTATCAATTATGATGACTTCGAAGTGTTTCTTGAGCTTACCAACGAGCCGCTGAAGTCCATTGCCAAGCAACGCGCCGCTCGGATCTCTCGCGCCGTGTCTGGCGGTGATGACGCAAAGATTTGTCTCTGGATCCCGCCGAACGGCCGCAGCGAGATCGCTGTCATCCTCGAGTAGGTCATTCAATGCGAACGGTGACCTGAGACCCATGTGTCGGGCGATGTCACCACGCCGCAGGTCGGCGTCGATCAGAATGCAAGATCGCCCCATTCTCGAAACTGACCGTGCGAGGTTGATCGCGGTGGTTGTCTTGCCGGCACCGGCGAGTGGAGAGACCACCGAAACGACGAGCGGCGATTTCGTGGGCGATGCCAGCAGCACGGCGGTGCGAAGAGAGCGGACCGCTTCACTGAAGGGCGATGGTTTGTCACGCAAGGCGACGATCAGTGGGTTTGAACGCCCGAACAGCCTTTTCAGCCGGGGCATAGAGAGCACAGTGAAGGCTGGAAGCAGTCGTTGAAGTTCTTCCATGGAGGTCGTGCGGTTTCTTGAGAGGTGAAGCAGGAAAACCAAGCCGATCCCAAGGCTCACTCCTGCAATACCGCCAAGTGCCGCTGAGAGTTTCTTATTGGGCGAGAAGGGGGAGGCCGGGGGGGCGGCATAGTCGATGATCTCGGCGCCCGTTTCATCTATATCCACGATCTCGCGGGTTTCGGTGAAGCGATCTAGAAAAGTCTCGTAAACTAAGCGGGCGGCGTCCTGTTCCCGCTCGAGTTGCGCCAGCCGCACCTCACGATCGGCTTGAGCGATAGCTTGGCGCTCAAGCGCGCGCAACTCGCCCTGTATTGCCGCGCGGCGGCCCGCCGCCAGCTGAACCATTCTAGCGCGATCATCTCTAATGCGCATGATCTCTTCCGACAGGTCCGTCTCGAGCCTCTTTATCTCCGCTCGTACGCTGACCAGAGAAGGGGTCGCGCCGTTGAACTCGGAGCGCAGCCGTGACGCGCGCTCCCGCAGTTCGGACAAGGTGGCCTGCAGGCCGTCAATCATAGGTGAGGTAAATAGGCCGACGGTTGAAAGCGGGCCATTCTCGGCGATCATCGCATCGATACCGCTGAGCTCAGACACCTGTTCGGCATATTCCGCCGTGACAGCGCCGAGCCGTATAGAAAGCTCAGAAATTTGCCGCTCTAGCTGCATTCGATCACCGAATCCGTCGGCTAGGTTTTCGTTGCGGATTTCGATTACGGCACGCTCGGCATCCTCTAGACGTCGGCGCATCGTTTCAAGTCGCACCTCCAAGCCCGAGGTCATACGCGATAGGATCCCGAAACGACGATTGAGTTGATCTTCGAGATAGATGTCGACAAGAGCATTCGGTATTGCCGCGGCCAGCAAACGATTTTCGGATATGTACCTGATGTTCAGAAGATTGGAGCGGCCCTCTTGGCTGACCCGGAGACCGGTGGACAACTGGCCGACATATTCCGCCTGTTCACCGAGTGTCGTTCTCCCGGTCAAAGCGGCCGTCTCGACGTTACTGCTGGATGGCACGTCAGATGGAGAGCTGGAGACGGTGCCCGGGGAGGAAGCTGGACCGATGGCCCCCTTGATGAGACCCACGGCCCAATCTGTTGCCGCATCCACGATGTTGGGAGAGCTTGAATCGGGGGCCTTGTTGAACTCCGGGCGATTGCGCAAATCGAGCGCTTCGCTGACCTGAGCGAGCATGCGGCCCGAAGTCAGTATAGCGATCTCTCCTGATACGGCGGCGTCGTCCAACTTCAAATCGGGAAAGATCGTTCCCATCGAGTCGTCGACCCGCCCCTTTTGTCCGAGAAGAAGTTTCGCCGATGCGGTGTAGGACGGTGGAACCTGCAGGACCAGGATGACAGCGATCAGCGTGCCTATAAAACCCGCCGCGGCGATGATCCACCAACCCCTCCTCAGGATGTTGAATATCTCACCGAAATCGAGAGCTATATCCGTCGTATTCTGCGAATAGGGCCACAGCTCCAGTTTTCGGGGATCTCTGATACGGCTATTCATCTGTTATGCTGTCATCTTCCCCGGACAAAGTAGCTAACGCAACTCCATTGCTTCCTGACAGGCTGCGCCAAGGAGCCGCAGCAATCCAGTGAAATCTTGGCGTAGCTTTAAGGCAATCAGGCGGAGTGACTAGACGATCTGGCCGATCAGTCAGGCTTCCACAAAGCTATCGACGTCGATCGGCTATTTCCGGCGCAAGGGCAGGACATCATTGACCTATTCTCATCATCACGCTTAGGCGGTAGTTACATGGTTCGCGCGATAGTTTCCGGGGCAGTCTCGACAAATGATGCGGTGCGTCGGAGTCGGCAGGCATGCTGGATGCAGAGAAGCCCTGCGACCGGCCGAGGCGCAGCTATGGGCGACCTGACCCGGGACCAGAATAACTCAGTTCATTCTCCCTAATCGGCAAGCCTCCCCGCCCGGTCAAGATCGACGGTGAAGGCACCATGATGACTTTCGAACATCCGCTCATATGCCATGACCCGCTTTCTCATGTTTTTTGCCGCGGGACTTCGGGCGTTCGCACAGCAACCGTCGCCTTACGACGCCCCGTGGCCGCGCTGTTTTCCGTTCGCTCCGTGCCTGTCGCCCTATGCCCGGTGGTGATGATTTCCGCGACATCATATTGCTTTAGCGCTCGAGCCCCTGAGAAGACGATGATCTCTCCAACGAGGCCTATGGCGATGATCTGTATCCCAAGCACGACCATCATGACCGAAAAGATCAAGGCAGGGCGATCGGCGAGAGCGGTGTCACCGAACAGGCGACTGATAACAAGGATCGTCGTCAGGATCCCACCGATGAGGAAGATCGGCAGCCCGATCGCGCCGAAAAAGCGCAGCGGGCGCCGCAGGAACTTCAACACTACGAACAGGGCAAGCGCGTCGAACAGCGCCCGCACATGTCCGATCGGTTTGAAGACGTAGCGTGCATCCGATCGCGCGGCACTCGAAGCCGGCTTCATAAAGGCCTCGGTCAGCCGGTAGCCCCGCTGTGCAGCGATGACCGGTAGGAAATGCTGGCGCACGCCGAAGTTGGCCGAATCCTCGAGGACGCCACGCCGGACAAGCCGAGTCCGGCAGAACGGGTCCGACGGCGCGCTGCCGAAGAGGCGCATGAGGAACCTCGCGAACAACCCCTTGCGCCAGTTCTGCCAGCCCCGTTTCGGATCGGTGGTCCGCACCGCCGACACCATGTCGTTGTCTTTGAGCCCGTCAAACAGGGCGGGAAGATCGGCAGGGTCGACTTGGGGCCAGCCCGGCATCAGCAAGACCAATTCAGCATGGCTGCGGCGAAGCCCCATGGCTAGGGCGGCATCCTCGCCGACCCAAGGCTGCTGGCCCAAAACCGTCAATTCTGGCCAGCCCTGCGACAGCCTGCGCAGTCCCGCCATCTGGCCGGAATGCGCGGCGTTCACGATCACGATGAACTCGTACGCCTTTTCCAGCGCATCCAGATGGGACCGGTAGGTCTCAATGGTTTCTGACGCTCCCTCCTTTTGATCGGTAGTGACCAGAACGGTCAGTCGGGGCGCGGTCGCTCTGTCATCCAGATAGATCGTATCAGCCATGAGCGCCTCTCGGATTGCGGATCATTCTGTTTCAATACGCCGGAGTTAGGTCTTTAGACGACCAGTGTGTTGGCGAGGTTCGACCTGTAGGATCAAGCCAGTCGCGAGACCGAGCAGGACGAGGAATGCGGCCAGAGAGGCGGCGAGTGCCGCCACGGTCATCGGCACGACCGCGGGTGTCGCGGCCGGGATGGAGAGCATGGCGATAACCGCGACCAAAGCCGCGACTGACGCGACGCCGTTGAATCGGGCCATCGGGCGCCGAGAGAAGATCAGCAGGGTCTTGATGACAATTAGGTCGAGCAGCACCTTCAGGACCCGCGACAGGCCGTATTTTGACTCCCCGAACTGTCTCGCATGATGCCGTACGCCGACCTCTGCCACCCGCGCCCCCATCGGGACCGACATGGCAGGAATGAAGCGGTGCATGTCCGAATAAAGCGGCACGCGCCGGATCACCTCGGCCCGATAGACCTTGAGCGAGCAGCCGTTGTCGCGAATGGGTAGGCCGGTCATTTTGCCGATTAAGAAATTTGCCAGTTTGGACGGCACCTTGCGCGACAGAAGCTTGTCCTGCCGGTTGACACGCCAGCCGACCACGAGGTCGTAATCTTCATTGAGCTTGTCGATCATCATCGGGATGTCGGCAGGATCATTTTGCAGGTCGCCATCCATTGTGACAATATAACGGCCGCAGGCATGGTCTATACCGGCTTGCATCGCCGAGGTCTGACCGGCATTGCGACGAAATCGTACGATCACAACACGAGGATCATCCTGCGCAATACACCGCAGCTTGGGAATGGTCTGGTCGGTACTGCCATCGTCGACAAGTACGATCTCGAAACTGTAGCCGCTAGGTTCGAGGGCGGCCACGATGACATCATGCAGAGGGCCGACACTGTCTTCCTCATTGTAGATGGGAACACAGACGGAGACGTCCGGTCGGCTGGTCCAATTTACACCCAAAACCTGTCCCCTAACAAAGCTGTAACAGGGGGGTGACCGAACGTCGGCCACGCCGCGCAAATGCACCCTAGCATGGCACGGAGCCATCTGGCGAGTTTGATTTGCTGACACTCAAGCTTTGGGGCCGCTCGCCTATCGAGGCTCGGCCGGACATGATCCAGGCGGGCCCGGGATCACTCGGAGGTTGAAGCGAGCGTCACGATCAGTACATCGAGCGGCTGCAGGGCAGTTGATGGGGTGGCGAGCATAGTCTCCTGTGCACCGCCGCTATCGCGCAGTATTTGAAACTGCAGCGTCGTTTCTTCTGTCTCGTCCTTGCCGAGCATCTGGAGTTCGGCCACCGAAAGGAGATTCTGCAACGTTCCCAATCGTGTCTCGTTCCGTTCGGTCAGAGCCTGCGCCGCTTGCAATTCCTGCAAGACTCGCAACTGACGTCCTGTCCGCAGGTCATTTGCCGCGCGCGACAGCTCGGATTGTTGTTGGCGAGCCCGGAAAATCCCGGTCTGCGCATCCAGCTCCCGCGCTTGCAGCTCGATCTGCGTACGCTGCAGATCGATCAGGGCAGGGGACCTAGCCAGCCCGCGGTCGCGCAGCTCCTCCATGTTTCCAAGAGACTCGTCCAATAGTTCGAGTTGGCGCTGAATTCCGCTCAGCTTTTCGTCAAGCGAGGATATCTCATTGACCAACAGCGCCTGCTCCTCGTCTAGCGAGGCAAGCTCGGTCTGAAAGCGCTCGTACCGATTGACGAACAGGTCGCGCTCCAGGAGGAACAGCAGCTCCTCGGCCTTCTCTCCCTCGGGGTGCGGCACTAGATCCGGCCGCTCGAACGTCGTTTCACCCTTCATCTCCGCTTCGAGCCGCGCGACTGTCATTCGCGTCCTGGCGATCTCGCTTTCGAGCTCCGAGATGCTGCCAATGGTCCGGATCGTGTTTGACACGACATCGCTGCGCGCCTCGACCGACCGATAACCGCCCCCCGCCACGGCATAGGCCTGCAAAACGGTGATCCCCGGCGTGAATTCGTATCGCCCCGGCTGTGCCACGTCACCGAGCACGTAGATTGGTCTGAACGCCACGACCTCGACTGTCACGCTTGGCGGCGTTCCGAGACCGAGGCGGTTGCGGTAGAGTTCGGGAAGTAGCGCAGCCAAGGCCGCCGGTGTCTGCGCGGCCGCCGCTACCGATCCCAACAAGGGAAGCGCGACCTCACCGTTTTGGTCAATCTCGAACGTCCCCGCGAGCGCGTCGAAGGTTTCGAATTGAAGGGTTACGGCGTTCCACGACAGCACCTTGATCGAAATCCGATCGCCGGCCGCCAAGGCATAGCCACCGCCATGCTGCGCCAAGGCGGCCTGCCCCGAGAGGACGACGGCCAACCAGAGCACGAGCGCGCCGGCACATCCGCACAAAAACACGAACTTGCCTACGCCACGCTTAGCGGCTTTCATAATCCGATCAGGTATTTGGGTTTTCATCATTATGTCTTCGATCACGGCGATTATACCGACTTACAACAGGGCAGGGTATTTGATCGAAGCTGTCAATGCTCTGCTCGCTCAGACTCGCCGCCCCGACGAAATAATTGTCTGCGACGACGGCTCGACCGACGCGACCGAGGCGGTTGCCAAGAGGTTTGGCCGAGAAATCAGATACTTCCGCATAGAAAACGGTGGAAAATCCAGGGCGCTCAACACGGCAATGAGACAGGCGCGCGGCGATTTGATCTGGATTTGCGACGATGACGATCTTGCCTTGCCTCAGGCGGCAGAAATGCTGGCCGGTATGCTGGAGGCAGCGCCACAAGCCGGCATTTCGGGGGGCGGCTACCGGCGATTTCGAGATGGGCAAGGTGGCGTGCGATCCGAAGAAGGGCCAGGCTACTGGCCCGATCTGTCCAACGGCTCCCCGGTCCGACATCTACTTGAGGACATTTTCCTCTTCCAGAATGCGATGATGGTGCGCCGGAACATCTATGATCACGCGGGGCCATTCCGGGAGGATCTGCCCCGTTCGATTGACTACGAAATGCTCATTCGTCTGGCCACACTGTCGCCGATTGTCCTCACCGATGCGCCACTGTTTCTGCAACGAAAGCATGACGGCGATCGTGGTCCGGCTGGCGCCCGTCACGCTGCCGCGAAATCTGAGGAGGTGTGGAAGGATGCCGACCGGACCATATTTGCCGAGTTCCGGAACCGAATACCGCTCGATTTCTACGAGGCAATGTTTGACGCCGATTCCCGGCATGCCGTCGCCCGCGCGGCCTTGTTACAGCGGGCCTGTGTCCATGCGCGGCGAACGGACTGGGTGTCCGCGCGTGAAGATTTCGACCGTGCCGCAGCCATCATGCCCGCCAAGCCGCTGTGCGCCGTCGAACAGGCCATCTGCCGACGCGCCATGGCGGGCAAGCACGGTATCGAGGAGGCAATGAGCCCCGCATCGCGACGCGGGCTTTGGGCGCTTTCTAGGCAAAACGCCTGCGGTGCTTCCATCGCGAACGCGCTCGTGCGGGGGCTGGCATGGCGGCTGAAAGCGGCTGTGAGGGAGCGTGATGCGACAACGGCCGCGCGGCTCTTACGGCTTTCGTCCGGGCTGGTGTCGCCCATCAGCGGCCGGGGCGCTTCGGGGCTGCAAACGATCGAACGCCGCAACATTCCTGCTGCGGCGTTCCTGTCCTCATGGTGTACCGACTCTCGGCCGGGTCGCGCTTAGGAGTAGAGCTCGAGCGCGCCGTTGGCGTACAAAGTATCGATGTCGAGCCCGCGACCATTGCGCAGCATGGCCATATCTTTGAAGCCCTCGCCGGACTGGTCGTATTGCAGCACCCCAACGGTGCCCTTGTCGACAACGCGCATCCGGGCAAGCATGTCCTCGGGTACATCGTCAGCAGCACCGATGATGGCGAGGATATCCCCTTCGGAAGCGTCGAAATCCTTGATGTCGTCAACGTCCTGACCGACATCCCGAGTCTTCAGCACGAAGGTATCCGCGCCACTGCCGCCGAAGAGCTTATCGCTTCCTTGGTCACCTATGAGGATATCGTTGCCATTGCCGCCCCAGATCCGGTCGGTTCCCGCATATCCCACTAGAACATCGTCGCCTTCGCTGCCCGTCAGATAATCATTGGTGTCGCCACCGGCGTGCGTCAGTTCAAAGATGAACTCGGAAGCAGTTGCGGTCTCGCCGACCGGCTCGACCTCTACCGGTAGTTTAACTGGCGTGTCGCCCTCGACGCTGCCGCCTTCGGACACAATATCCTCTGCTTCACCCGCCGGATCTTGGGGTTCCACGGGCGTCGGCTCGGCCGGGGTTTCGACCACGGGTTTCGGCTTTGTTGGGGTTTCGACCACGGGTGTCGGCTCGGTTGGGGTTTCGACCGGCGTTTTGCCCCCCTCATCAACGGGCGCATCGTCGCCAGCGATCAGAGCGTCGATACTCTCGAACACTTTGAACTGGCCACTTGCATAAAGATCTTCCACGTCGAGATCGCGTCCCCAGCGGAACTTTGCCAGCGACTCGAAACCCGTGCCCGTGTCGATTTGAAGTTCGCCCAAGGTACCCGACTTGACGAAGCGCACCCAGTCGAACGCGCCGGATGAGGCCAGAGCCCCGGGCACATCGACGAGTGCCACCATGTCGCCTTCGAGTAGATCGAAGTCTTTGACGTCATCGACTTTCCCCGACCCGGCATCGCCGACAGCGAGCGCGAAGATGTCCGCACCGGCCTTACCTCTGAGGATGTCGCTGCCGAGTCCGGCAAACAGGATATCGCCACCGGCCGTGCCGTCCATACGCTCGTCCCGCGCGGTACCTTCCACGAGGTTCATGCTCCCAGGATCGCCGGCTCCACCAGATATCGGGTCGCTTGGCATAGTAGTCACGCCCGTTTCCGAGTCGATCGTTTCGGGCCTGCCAGGGGTCGTGGGCGCCGGGGTCTCACCGATGGGCGCATCGCCCTCTCCGAGTTCGCCGTCAGAACCGGTAAGGGTCTCACCGCCCGTTTCAGTAGGCACATCCTCGGGTTCGGTCGGGACGGCAACCGGCGTGTCAGTCTCCGAGCCGCCGGAAACCGGTGGCATCGTAACCCCTGTCTCACCCTCAAGCTGCGTGCCGCCACCTGTGACGTCAAAGCCGAGTTCGAAGTCGGGGTTGTTGACCTCCGGCGTCGGGTAGGACGCAAGAGCGAATTTCGACAGGTAGGTGTCATCGAAATCCTTGAGGTTGATTTCGATGACCACTGGATGCTGATCGCCGCTTAGCCGTTCGGTCAGCCAAAAGACCACCGGTGCGACCCAGTCGCCGTTCTCCTTCTGCCACGTGCCGTGCAGTTCGAGGAACTCGTCTCGGGAGAAATTGCGATGCCACGTTGTGTCGTAATTCACGAGCTTAAGGCTCGCACCCTCATACGACGAGGCTTGATTGCTGGTGCTGCCGATGATGTTTTCATAGAACACACGCTCGCCGAGACCGTCGACGATCTTTCCGGTAATGTGCACTTCGTCGTCGTTCGGCGCGAGGGTGTTGTCCGCGTCGCTGCCGAGCGTGAAGGTTAGGCCCGCGTTAGGGTCGGCGTCCTCCTTCGACAGGATCTTCGGAAGCGGGTTCTCATAGTCGATGCCGAATTGGGCAAAGTATTGCTTCCAATAGGAGGTGTCGCCCCGCGTGTTATCATAGGCAATGTCGAACATTCGGTCTACGTCGTTGGTCACGACATCATAGAGCACTGCTTCGTGGCTGATGCCGTGCGCCTTCCAGAGCAAACCGAAATCAGAAGCCCGGATATCATTCATGACCGCCGAGGAGTTCTTGCCCCACATCGTGAAGGCAATGCCGCTGCCGCTCCAGTCCGAGTCGATGAACTCGTAGTTGAACCCGTAGTTCTGCAGGTTGACACCGTCCTTACCGCCCCAAATGTCGAAATCCTTTATGACGCTCAGGGTGTCGCTGTGGTTTGCGAACTGACGGTGGAATACGCGGAACGCCTCGGTGGAGGTCATCACCTCGTTCCCAACGAAGTCCGTGATCGCCGGCTCTTCGTGATCGATTGCCACGTCGAACGGATCAGGGTCGAATTTCAGCTGATCGCGCTCGAACATCTTGCGATGGATGCCGTCGTTCGGTGCTTTGCTCGGATCGTCTTCGGCAAAAGATTCTTGACCCGAGAAGTTCCAGCCCAGCTTCGAATTTGCAGCGATGTTGTCCTGCTGGACAATAATACGCGACTGGTTCTCGTAAGCCGCCCCTTGATCGCCGTCGCCATTCTTGTTCTCAGCATTGTAGCCGGTGACACTGGAGACGAGGTTGCGCATCCAGGCGCCGGTTTCGTTACCGAGCTCAGATACGATTCCGCCACCGACGATGTCATAGACGATGTTGTCGTTTACCTCGCCCCGGCTGCTGTGCTGGACGATACCCCAGCCCGGGCCACCCGAAACGGCGTTGCCGACCAGATAGTTCGTGGCCGCGCCCTCGTCCGTTCCAGTCTGATGGAGGTGGAGCGGATAGCGGCCTTCGGGGTTGGCAGCGCTGATGTCCATCGTCTTGTCGGTGCGACCAAGATCTTCGAACGCGGCATAGCGAACGTTGTTGGCCGAGCCGTCTACGGCGTCGGCCATGCCGTTATGCAGCATCACGTGACCGCGCGTACCTTCGGGGTTCTCGGAGCTAAAGGTCACGTTCCGCGATAGGTTGCCGACATAGATGTCCGCCTCTTGAGAGGTCGGTCGCGAATGCCCATGGTCAAGCGGTGTGTCGAAATGGATTGTGTCACCCTCGACTCGGGTGATCGTGCGAGTCTCGTCCTCGGTCATGAGGACGCCCTTGCTGTTTTCACCCAGATAGGTGGTGCCGACAACAAGGATGGTGTCTCCAGCCTTCCAGTTGTTCAAGTCGCCCTCGACAGCCATCGAAGTGGCGCCGGCAGGAACGTCCCCCTTGATAACCAGGTGTCCTTGCTTGGCGGCGCCCTGAATATCCACATCACCGAAAGCGACCAACCCGTGGCCGAGCATTTCCGGATCGGCCGCGGTGTCGATCGGGGTATCCCTGAACACGATATCCACTGTGACACTCGCAGGGATCGGATCGCCCATCGAGCCGATGTCGAAGCTCGATCCGGGGGTTGTCACGATGGTCTCGATCCGCATCTCGGTGCTGTGATCGCGGGCAAATTTCATATTGCCATCAACGCGTAACATGCCTAGATCCGGCGAAGTCCGTGCATCGTAACGGATTGAAATTCCTTCGGGGATGTGTATCATAGCCTCATCGCTGGGCACCTTGCCACCTTCCCAAGTATTAGGGTCGGTCCAGTTTCCGTCCCTGACGGCGACATGGGTAGCCTTGTCGATAGCGAACAAGGCGTTAGCTTGCTCCATGCCATGGGCGAGAGAGTGGGTCGTGTTCATCGATATGCCTCTTGTACGGGGGCTGTGAGCGGTGGACGTTCTGCCGCGGGGCGGTGAGTTTGGGAGAACTCACCGCTTCGGCCGCCTATACGTTCAGATAGGCGGTACAAACGGCAGAATAACGGCGTTGGTGTGGATAAGGGCTTTTGTTTGTCACAGTTGACCGAGCGTCACTCGTAATGCACCACAAGTCTTAGCGTCGTTTTAATGTACCTGGACGAGTGTCGTCCGTGGCTGCCGGAAGCATGTGCCCTTTCGGCAGACTTGGTGCAACACGACGTATGCACTCTTGGGCGAGATGATGCTGACAAGTCGAACAAACTGCGCGAGATGCAGCGCAATGACGTTGGGTACTCACCCTAAAAGGGTGCGTGATCAAACCCTTTCGCCTTAATATGCCTCGGCAATTGTCTTCTGAGGCAACCGTTCTCGTGAGTGACGTGACGGGAGCGCTCTTCTTTCAGAGAGGGGATTCGATCGATCTCGACATGTCGACTGACAGGGTGTGCCGCAGCCATGGGCGGCCTTACTCTCGTCTCTCCACTAGGCCGAGCGCCGGTGCTCGGCCTTTATGTAGTTGCGAATTAACAAGCGCAGATCCCATAGCGACCAGACATGACACTCCGAAAGGCAACGCTCTTTGTAACGCGGCGGTGATATGCTACCGTCCCTTACGTAAAGGGTATGATGCATGCATCGGTCTGCACGAGTTCTATCAATCAAGTTGATCATCGGCCTCGCGCTGATCGCTCTGCTCCTGTTCCAGGGCGATATCTGGCGGCAGACCACCTCTATTCTCATGGAACTGACGCTCGGTGGCTTCGCGGTCGTTCTGTTGGTCCCAGTCGTATTGATTTGGGCAAGCTGTCTGAAATGGCGCCTGCTTTTGCGATATCGCGGTATCGACATGAGCCTCATCTCGTTGATGCTCTATTACACGATGGGGTATTTCTTTAACAATTTCTTGCCTAGTAGCGTCGGCGGCGACGTGGCGCGCTCCTACCTCGTCGGGCGGCGCATCGGATCACAGACGGAATCTCTCGCCGCGGTCGTGCTGGAGCGGCTTGTCGGGCTTTTAACGCTGGTCGGGCTGGCCGCCATCGGCTTTGCTCTTACACCCGCTCTGCACGACAATCTTCTGGTCGCGGGATCCATTGCAATCATGCTTGCCGGATGTGCCGTTCTGATGGCATTGATCTGGATGCCCGATCCCGTGGCGCGCCCTATGTTGGGATATATCGACACTGTCCCACTAGTGCGTCGGCCGATCCGCAAGATCGAGGGAATGCGCCGTGCGATGGGGACGTTCTGGGGCAGGCCTCGCATAGTTGGGCTCAGTTTCCTTTACTCGTTGCTCTATCACCTGCTGACGGTCGTGAACATCTACGTCACCGGCTGGGCGCTTGGGGTCGATCTCGATATCGTTTCGTTGTCGGCAGTCGCACCGATCATCTTGGTGATCGCCGCCCTTCCAACCACGCCGGGGGGCATCGGCGTGTGGGAGTGGGCGTTCTCTGTGCTGCTCTTGCCGATTGGCACCGGACTCGAACAAGGCTTGGCAATTGCCCTCGTACTGCGTGCACAACTGTCGATCACGTCGCTTCTGGGGGGAGTTCTCTATCTCTTAGATGGCCGCGCGCCGATCCCGGGGCAGGGGGCGGTCCGGTGAGGCTTGGAAACACCGAAACAGAGTATGATCGAACGACAGGAGACGGTCATGGGTGAGATATCGTACAAGGTGCAAGACGAGGTAGCCGGGCGCCGAAGCTCGACTATGCAGAAGTATCAGGACATGGTTATAGGGTCCCGCAGTCTTTGGGCCCTGATCCGGTACGAACTGATCATGCTCTTTGTCTGCCCGATACCGGGCGCGCTCGGCCTGTTTCTGCGCGGTAAGCTCTACCCGTTGATCTTGGGTGAATGCGGGCGGGGCGTGGTGTTCGGGCGCAACATCACTCTGCGGCATCCGCACAAGATCCGGCTTGGGGACCGGGTCATTATCGACGATAACGTGCTGATGGATGCCAAGGGCAAGACCAACACCGGAATCAGCATCGCACAGGACTGCTTCATCGGCCGCAACTCAATCCTAAGCTGTAAAGACGGTAACATCGAGCTTGGCGAACGCGCCAATGTCGGCTTCAATGCGGAAATCTTCTCCTGTAGTCGGGTTCGCATCGGGGCCGATGTCTTGATCAGTGCTTATTGCTACGTGGTGGGGGGCGGAAACTACGATCTCGCCCAAAGAGAAAAGCGGATCAACCGCTCTTTACGGGAAGACCGGGCCCGCGGGATCGAACTGGCGGACGATGTCTGGATCGGGACGCATTCAGTGCTGATGGATGGAGTGACGATCGGTACCGGCACCGCTGTGGCGGCGGGCTCTGTGGTCACGGCCCCGATGCCAGAAGGTGTCATCGTCGCAGGCACCCCGGCGCGGGTCCTGCGCGAGCGTCCTGCAAAGTCCCCGTCTGCTGGAGAAACGATCACGCGCGAGGTTGCCAATGAATCCGTGCAGGCAAAGGCCGCGCCGCCCGAGGGAGCCGAACAGCTCGCAGAGTAAAGCCGCGAGGCGTGGGTTATGCTGCCGGGACCGGGTGTAGCTTCACAGCCCGGCACCCCCGTTCACCAAGTAGGATGCAATATGACGAAATCACGCCGTGGCACTCGCCAGCCGCCTCTATGCGGCACGAGTATCAAAGACGGCCCTGCCTTCGTCGTTGAGCTGATAAGCATACAGCTCATCTGCAATTCACGCCACGGCCTCCTAGGCTAACTCAGATGGCCAGCGGCTGACGTAGCCTTGGACCTTAAACGCAAAGCCGCCTGTCCATGATCGCAATGACCTCCTTCAAGACGTCAGGCGTGATATCAGCGTAGCGATAGATCTTTCCCCCCAGCTCCGGATCCTGCCTGCGCCGTGACGCTGTGCCAGCCAGCACGTCACAAACTGCCCGAGGCATCGCGTCAAGTGCAGTCACCTGGTTTCGCATCCGTATAGTCCAGGGCCCATCCGAGGCCGCAGCTGCTTGGGGAAACTGGGCGATGATATCACCGGTATCGACGCCGGGGTCCACATAGTGAATCGTCAGGCCCGCCTTGTCGAGATCGTCGTTGAGCACCTGCCAAAGCTCGACGCGGGTGCCCCGGTAATGGGGCAGAAGGGAGCCATGCATGTTCAGTACGCCAAGTGATGCTGTCCGCAACAGCGGTGCACGGACGATCGGCGTCCCTGTCAACACGATCACCCGTGCCGAGAAAGCAGCTTGCCACGCAACTGTCTCATCGCTGTTGACGTCGACGCGCGCGATGCTCCGAATCTCGCATCCCTCGGGCCAGTCGGGCAGCGGGCCAGCGCTATTAAAAAAGGCCTTACGTGCCTCGCTCTCGTACTGGTGAACCGTGTCGGACAGGTCTTGTCCGGCGGCCAGCAGGCGCTGCAATCGCCCGATCACGCGACCTGCCAATCTGCGGTGAGAGGCAGGCGTGGGCGGCTTGAGAACCAGAACACTGCGCAGCGGATCGTTACTCCCAGCCAGCCTCTGCGCAAGTCGTGCCGCCATGTGGCGGCCTAGCGGCGTGTCCCCCGTGATCAGCCCGACGCCGCTCATCGCTTAGTCGCGCCGTCCCGCGTTCGGGCAATCTCGAAGTACAACTCGCGATCGCGAAAGAAAAATTCGAGAAAGGATGCCGGCAATCCGCTCCACCCCAGCTCGCCCTCAAGCGCTCCGGTTTGCGAGCGGTGACAAGCAAGCGCTTTGCGCTTGCGTTGCACGATCCCGTCAAGGTCAAGTGCAACTGCTTTTAGATGCCGCGCCGACCGGCTTGAGTTACGTAGACCGGCAACAAACCCGGCCTTGTTGCTAAGCCCTTCAGGACGCCAAGACCGAAAGTCCCAGAACCAGACCGGGTATTCCCATAGCGTCGCACCGCCGAGGCGATCCGCGGTGTGAAGCTGGCGCACCACCCGCGCCAAATCGACGTGATCGCGATGGCCGTCGTGCAAGGCGCAGACGAAGATTTCTGAGGGGGACAGCTCCTGCACGAGCGCGACAATCTGCGCCTCGAGCCCGACGCTTTGCGCGGAGAGTGCGCCATCGGGGAAGCCCAGGAACCGGATATGAGACGCACTCACACCGAGAAGTGCGCAGGCGGCGATGGTCTCGCCTTCGCGCAGCTTGATCATGTCGTCTCCGAGCATACCGGACACAGCCCCGGTCGCGCCAGTCGCACCCCCGTCGGTGGCCACGGCGACATGGACCCGTTGCCCCGCTTCGCGCTTGCGCATTATGAGTCCGCCGCAGCCCAGTGTTTCGTCGTCGGGATGGGGGGCAAGGATGAGACAATCGCCGTGCGACATCTCCTGCGTCCGGTTCTCGGCACGGCGAGCGAGCCGCCGCCACAACCGCCGCATCGCTGCCTGTTCGAGCGGCTGCCAGATCATCGAGAGGTCGACAAAGGCCATAGAACCAATTCACCTCGGCAAACATACTGGATTGAACCGTCACCTCGGATCATACTGCAAAGGAACTGTACCCCTGACAATACCCAGTAGCCCGGACTGACTGCCGCTCGCATCTTGATCGGGATGCGAGCGATCCGTCAGTGGTCCAGTAATGCGTGCTCTTTGAAACGAAGAGCTACGGGCCGCATCGACGTGGTACAGCGTCGGGCGTGCTGTCACGGTCCGGGCGGACGCGGGGACGCCTCTCGCGCAGGGATCCGATGTAACTCGTGAATCTACTTTTGAGAATACGGGGCATCGGATAGCCTGAACAGGAATGTTGGAGACTTCAGAACCTTCGAGCGGGACGGTCATGACACAGCAACCAAAAGTTCTGCGGCCCTATGGTTATCCCGCACAATTCAACACGCCCAGAGACCCTCAATCCATTCGCCTGATCACGCGCAGATGGCTTCCGATGCACAAGTTGTGGACGCCGCTAGAGGTGGCTCTGTTCATGCCGACCACCGATGCCGACCTAATTGCAACCTTCAACCGCATCCCGCTCGGTACCCGTCCCTTCGCAATCACTTTCGAAAGCCATTTGCCGCGCCTGTTCGGCTACGAAGGCAGTGCGGCGTTCCGGTATTTTACGAGGAAGCTGGCCGACACCAGATGTCGGGCGATCATCCCGATCTCAAAATTCGCACGCGGGTTGTTTCTCAGGCAACAACGAAGCTGCGCGTATCTTGACGTTCTTGAGGACAAGCTCACCGACCCGATACACCCCAATATCCGCGTTCCGGAGAAAAGGCCACGACAGGACCGGCGCGGCGAGCGCGTCCTCAAATGTGTCTTCGTCGGCAGCCATTTCATCCGCAAGGGCGGGCTTTCCGTCCTCCATGCAGCGCGGCGTGCCCACGAGGAGGGATTGCCGATCGAATTCCACATCGTGTCGGACATGACCATGGGTGCGGCCAACGGCGTCTGGACCGACCCCAACGCCTTGGATTTTGCAAACGACTACCTAGTCGCGCTCAAACTCCCGAATCTGCACCATCACGGGAAACTGGCAAATAGCGAACTGCTCGCCCTTCTGCACACCTCAGATGTCAGCCTGCTACCAACACTCTCGGACACCTACGGGTATTCGGTGATCGAATCCTTCGCGATGGGAGTGCCCGTGATCGGCACTGCCTGTTGCGCGCTGCCGGAGATCATTGAAGAGGGGGTCAACGGCTTCCTCATCGATCTGCCAGTGACCGAACAAGGCGTCTGGGCGCCCCTTTGGGCACATGATCACGATGGGGTCGACTATATACGCATTCTTCGCGACACGACCGAGAAGGTCGCGGCTCGCCTGTTGGCGCACCTAGCCACGCTTGCCGTCGACAGGGAGAAGCTCGAAGAGATGTCGGTCGCCGCGTTCGACACAGCCAGATATCGGTTCGCCGCCTCAAAACGAGACCGGGAACTTGAGGCCCTATATCACACGCTCGCGGCTGCGCCCTACAGCCGCAAGAAAGATCGGGCCACATCAGGTCCGTCATGCGAGACTGCGAGTTTTTGACAAGGCAGTCAGGTCACGCGGTGATTAGGATATCGCCATTGGCCCAAAGGGTTTCGGCATCGAGCGCCCGGCCGTTGCGGATATAGGCCAGCATGGTGAAGTTGTCGCCGCCACCGTCCACGTCAACCTCAAGCCGGCCCATCGTACCCTGCGCGGCGATGCGGATGTGACCCAAGATCCCGAGACCATCATAGCCGGTCAGGATGTCGCGCAACTCCAACCGGTCGCCTTCGAGTAGGTCAAAGTCCTTCAGGTCGTCGCCCGGGTTCAGCATATCCTCGGCCAGAAAGACGAAGGTGTCGCCTCCGTCACCGCCCCGCAGCGTGTCGGGATCCGCGCCACCGATGACGATATCGTCGCCATCGCGGCCCTGAATGATATCGCTGCCTGCCAGGCCCAGGATCGTGGTGTCCTCGCCCGCGATGCCATTCAGTCGGTCCGCCGCAGCCGTGCCGATGACTTCGGCCCCGGAGGAAGGCGGCGGCGCGCTGGTGTCGAGTGTCAGACCGGGCCCGGCGACGCTGGCCGTGTTGGCCGATGCATCTGTCGCCGTTACGCTGCTGGTCAGCGGGCCGTCTTGCAAGGTCGAGAGATCGATCGACACCGTCCCGTCTGCGCCGATGGCTGCCGATTGTACGGTGCCGACGCCGTCGCCGACCGTGATCACCGCCGTCGCGTCCGAATCCAACCCGGACAGGGTGAACAGCACCGTGCCGACCTCGGTCGCGTCGATCGAAAGATCCGGCGCCGACAGCGCTAGATTGCCATCCTCATCGGCGGAGGTGTCCGGCGCGGTGGCCAGCGTAAGGCCGGGGCCCGACACGCTTGCGCGGGCTCCGGCCGTGTCGGTCGCGGTGACGCTGCTGGTCAAGGGGCCATCCGACAGTGTCGAGAGGTCCAGCGTCACCGTGCCATCCGTCGAGACCGGGCCCGACACGACCTCGTTCGCCCCGTCGCTCACGGTGACGACCGCCGTGGCGTCGGCGTCGAGCCCTGCGATGGCAAAGGCCACCGCACTCACCTCGTTCGCGTCGATCTCGACATCGGGCGCAGTCAGAACGAGGTTCCCGTCGTCATCCCCGGTGTTCGGAGGTGGGCCGGAACTGGTGATTAGGATATCGCCATTGGTCCAAAGGGTTTCGGCATCGAGCGCCCGGCCGTTGCGGATATAGGCCAGCATGGTGAAGTTGTCGCCGCCACCGTCCACGTCAACCTCAAGCCGGCCCATCGTACCCTGCGCGGCGATGCGGATGTGACCCAAGATCCCGAGACCATCATAGCCGGTCAGGATGTCGCGCAACTCCAACCGGTCGCCTTCGAGCAGGTCAAAGTCCTTCAGGTCGTCGCCCGGGTTCAGCAGATCCTCGGCCAGAAAGACGAAGGTGTCGCCTCCGTCACCGCCCCGCAGCGTGTCGGGATCCGCGCCACCGATGACGATATCGTCGCCATCGCGGCCCTGAATGATATCGCTGCCTGCCAGGCCCAGGATCGTGGTGTCCTCGCCCGCGATGCCACTCAGTCGGTCCGCCGCAGCCGTGCCGATGACTTCGGCCCCGGAGGAAGGCGGCGGCGCGCTGGTGTCGAGTGTCAGACCGGGCCCGGCGACGCTGGCCGTGTTGGCCGATGCATCTGTCGCCGTTACGCTGCTGGTCAGTGGGCCGTCTTGCAAGGTCGAGAGATCGATCGACACCGTCCCGTCTGCGCCGATGGCTGCCGATTGTACGGTGCCGACGCCGTCGCCGACCGTGATCACCGCCGTCGCGTCCGAATCCAACCCGGACAGGGTGAACAGCACCGTGCCGACCTCGGTCGCGTCGATCGAAAGATCCGGCGCCGACAGCGCTAGATTGCCATCCTCATCGGCGGAGGTGTCCGGCGCGGTGGCCAGCGTAAGGCCGGGGCCCGACACGCTTGCGCGGGCTCCGGCCGTGTCGGTCGCGGTGACGCTGCTGGTCAAGGGGCCATCCGACAGTGTCGAGAGGTCCAGCGTCACCGTGCCATCCGTCGAGACCAGGCCCGACACGACCTCGTTCGCCCCGTCGCTCACGGTGACGACCGCCGTGGCGTCGGCGTCGAGCCCTGCGGTGGCAAAGGCCACCGCACTCACCTCGTTCGCGTCGATCTCGACATCGGGCGCAGTCAGAACGAGGTTCCCGTCGTCATCCCCGGTGTTCGGAGGTGGGCCGAAAACCGAGAGCGTGTCACCTGGCAGGGTGATGGTTTCGCCCGTCGCCGTCGTCGCTGTGATCGAGGTGATAACGGCACCGTCGGCGAACCCAGTTAGGTCGAAGGAATACACCCCGTCGGACGCGACCTGTTGGGTCCGAGTGTTTACCCCGTCGGTGATGATGATTGCGCCGCTCGCATCGGCGTCCAGACCTGACACCACTAGGTCGACGGCGCCAAGTTCGGTCTCGTCGATAAGAAGGTCGGGCGCCGTCAGCGCGAGGTTGCCGTCATCATCCGCAGAAGGCAGCGGTGCTGCTGAGATCGATGGCTCGACCGCGGCCGCGGTCTGTCCCAAGATCTCGGCGAATGTGACTAGGCCGCCACCCGTGTCCAGACTCAGCTGGACGCCATTCTCCCCGTCCTCGAACACGAGGCCAGTGAGCACCTGCTGCGCGCTCCAGCCCAAAGCCGCCGCCATGCGCGAGAGGTTTATGGTATCCCCCTCGGTGATGGAGAAGCCTGCGATGACATCCCGCGTCCCGTCGAGCGCACCAGCACCGAAGATAATCGTGTCTGCTCCAGACCCCGCGTCGATGTAATCGCCGCCGCCTCCGCCGTCGATTTCATCATCGCCGACTGTCCCCAAAATGCGGTCTCCGGCGTCGCTGCCGACGACCCGCTGGGTCGACTGCATGTAGTGGGCATCGCCATCGAAAGTTCCAGCGGCCAGGCCGATCTCAGCTTCGAGGAAGTCGGCGAGCGCCGCGGCGTAGGCAGCATAGGACGCATGGCTGAAGTGAACGTCGTCTGGTGACAGCCCAGATGCGGTGACGGGGTTTTCGAACAGTAGGATGTTGGGGGTGCTCGCGGCCCGCGCCAGAACCGTCGCCTTGATCCCGGGCTGATAAGTTCCGTTGCCCGCATCGCCGACCACAGGGCTTCCGTTCACAGTGGAATAGCCTTCGTTCAGATAGTCGGCGTAGATCTCTGGTGTGTTCGCTTTAATCTTCGGCGCCAAGGTCGAGATCACGAGGTAGGAGTCCTCGCTGCCCGGCATGGCGAGGAACTGGTCGATCGCCTTGCCGATATTGTTCATGATCGAGGGGAAGTTGTTGTTGAAGAAGCCGTTTTCGAAACGATTGTAGTCATTCGTCCCAGCCATGAAGAGGACGATGTCAGGTAGAAACTGGTCAAGATTGTCGGACAGGTCCGCTTCGCCGGCTATGCTGTCATTGCGGACGATGTTGCGCAGGGGCATCCCGCCGATGGCGCTGTAGTCCCTGTCCAACATGTCGGATGGCCCGCTTTGCAGGAACCCTACATAGTCGATCCAGCCGCCCGCCGCGACGATGTTCTGAAAAAGGTCGAACCGATAGCCATCGCGCTCTTCCGGCGCCTCGTTCGGATCGCCGGCGTCGACGTAGCCCACCGTCAACGAATCTCCGATCGGAAGCACTGTCGCCGCCTCGGCATAGGTTTCGGCCGCCATGTCGATGACCAACGCCTTGGAGGTTCCGGCGAAGGTGACGGCACCGGTCTGGTCCACCGGAAGATCGATGTCGGCCTCGCGATAGGAAAAGGAGGTCAGCTGCATCGAAGTGTCGATTTCTGGGTCGACCGGGCCGTGCCAATGCTCAAGATTGGTGTCCCCGGTCCAGAGGCTCGACATCACCCTCATGTCTTCGTTCGGGATGGGCAGAGGTGCCTGATCGGAACGTATCTCGTAAAAGAGCCTGTCGTCTACGAACCAGCGGATGGCGTCGGGCATCCAGTCGATCCGATAGTCATGGAACGCGGCGGAGGCATCGAAGCCGAGATTGATGTCCTCTTCGATGTAGTTTGCGAGCTTATCGTCGCCGTAATAATAGTTGATACTGACTTGGGATGGGTTGTTTCCAAGAAATTCAAAGTCGATCTCATTGTGGGCATCGGCGCCGAAAAATTCGCCGGTGTAGAGGAAAAACGCCGATACGGTGCCGGATTCACCGGAAGCTCTCATGCGCACTTCAAACGAGCCGTAGCCGAACGAGTCTCGCGACTGGATCTCGGCGCCGGTGAAAGGTTTGGTGCCTGTGTCGGTTCCGTCAAGGCGCAGGGTCAGGTCGCCGCCACCATATTGGGCATGATCCACCTCCCAAGCCGTCTGATTCCATGTTGCCGCTACAGCAAAATCCGAGAGATTCCAGAATGTTGGGTCGAATGTGTCAAAAGAGTCGGATTTCTCCTGCCCCATGATCACCTCCTAAAAATGCACCAATAAACATAGTAAAATCAGCCCACGGCCCCGCATGACTGTGCCAAATCGGTGACGACATCGCTAACGGATCCCAACCGACCCTCTCATGGGGCTTGACAATAGATGTCTTGTCAACCCTAGCCCAATGCGGGCAAGGCTGGACTAAGGCTCGAAACCAGCTCGATCGGACCATCGGTAAGCGCAGACATGATCGAACATTTCCACTGTTATATCAGGTCGCTCACCGATTAGCCTTGTAGGGTAGGCAGCCATCGGGTGGGATAGGTCCGCGCGCCCCTCAATTTTCGGCGACTGCTTTGCTGATGGCGGCATCGGCGTGTCCGAGGATGGGCTACACGCCGTCCACAGATTGATACCGTTTAGCCAGGGCTTCGGCTGTCGATGCTGTTATCTGCACGGCTGTCTCTCAAGCTAGACGAGTGTTTCAGCCTTGCCGACGCGCCTATTTTCCGGTGCCCGATTGCCAGCCGAGCGTCATTTGTCGATTATATGAGAAGATAGCGGGACCTCTCAGGCGGAGCATCAATGTGGCAGACATTGGCATCGGCAATCCGACCGGGCCTACTCTGCGGATCTCGGCGCAGCAGCGGGATTTTTTGATTTTCACCATCTGGTCGATGGTGACCTTCGTGCAGTTTCGGGGCGACGATCTGCTGCTGTATCCACTGGCTCTCTACTACGCATACACGATCCTGCGCGATCAGAGAGCCGTCCTTCCGCTGATCGCCCGATCCTGGGTGCTCCTGCTTTTCCCCGCTTGGAGTCTGCTATCGCCGCTTTGGGCCGAACTGCCAGTCGTGGCATTCAAAAACGCGCTGTATCTCTCGCTGACGATTATCATCTGCCTCCAGGTCGCGGCGAATTTGGCGCCGCGGCAGATCATGCATGCGATTTGCCTCGCAGCGAGCGTGATCGGGGTCGTCAATATCGTCGCCGCGTTCGGTCTAGGGCAGGGCGACTTGGGCATATTCACTTCTAAGAACGCCATGGGCAAGAACATGGTGGTTTTATGGATCGTAGCCTTCGCCACCTTTCTCGATTCGGGCACGCATTGGCCCGTCCGGCTCGCGGCACTCGGCATGGCGGGCATCGCGGCCTTCATGGCCGCAATCAGCGACTCGGCAACGGCAGTGCTTTTGGTCTTCGCGTCCTCCCTGATGCTCGTGGCCGGCGCCATCGTCCTGCGCGGTGGTCTTCTGCGCGCAAGTCGTCTTGCCGTCCTCTTCGTGACCAGTGGGCTCGTCCTCGGCGCAGCTTTTACTTACCTTCCCTATCAGCAGATTGACCCTGTTGATGCAGTTCTAAACCAGTTTGGCAAAGACAGCACACTTACGGGGCGGACCGTATTATGGCAGTACGCCGAAGACCAAATCCGTGAACGCCCGTTGCTTGGCGTCGGGGCTGGAGGATTCTGGCGATATTCGGAATCGCCGCTCATTCAAAGAATATACTTCGAATTCTACAAAGGTCCTTGGGACATCTTCAATTTTCACAACAGCTACTATGAGATCGCGGTTCACCAAGGCCTGATCGGTTTGGGCCTCGTGGTCCCGGCGATGCTGTGGGGGATATGGATGATTGGTCGTTGGGCACTTGGTGAAGGATCCATGCCATCGCTTTTTTTCATGTCTCACATGGTGGTCGTGCTGGTTCGCACGATGACTGAGGCAGATTTCCTCAAACCTTTCGTGCTATTCCACATGGTGTTCTGGATCGGCGCCATCGCCGCTGCCCGGCAGCGGAGGGACCTCAGAGATAACAAAAGTACATAACGTCGCCGTCGCGCGTCACACCGATGTCGCAGAAAGGTCGGCAGCTTCAGTGTCTTCAGATGATCCGCGAGCAGGATCTTCGAGGTATCGGTCATGCCGCATCTCCCGATAGCAGGGACATGTAGCTGGCCGTCGAGGTGGTCCCGACATTCGCGCGGCAGATAGGGGTAGACGTCGAGGTCCAGCTTCGGCGGCCGTTTCTCGACCTGGCAGAGAACGAGGTGCTTCACGGCATCGAAGCCGACCGCGCCCAAGTGCAGCGCCTTCTTCACGGCGGC
>NZ_JAMYXC010000288.1 GCF_024159025.1 Limimaricola litoreus | reverse complement strand
ATCCATCGAAATGAACCGAAGCCGCCCGCATATCTCTTCAGATATCATCAATGTCAAAGAGCAGGAAGAAAACCAAACCAGAGCGCCCCAACTTGTGGCGCTCCAACCCGTCCCCTTCGGAATGTGTCCCCGTCAGTGCATCTCTGCGCCGCCGGTGAGGGGCCTTCTACGGATAGAGGCGGGGGGCCGCAAGAGGTTTTTTCGGAAAACTTCGAGCGACGCAGGGTCAGCCTGCGCGGGGCCGTTGTGACTGCCTGATCCGATAGCAGACTACGCGCTCTTGTCGTCCGCGCGGCAAAGCGCGACTGCTGTCGCATCCAAGGGAAAGGATGCGTCATGCAAGCGAACGAGGACAGCCCGCGCGGCTTCGTGCTGGCCACCACGGCCTATCTGATCTGGGGCGTCCTGCCGCTCTACATGAAGGCGCTGGCGCATATCCCGCCCGCGGAGGTGATCGCGCACCGCGTGCTCTGGTCGATCCCGATCGCCGGGCTGGTGCTCATGCTCACCGGGCGCACCGGGGATCTCAAGATCGCGGTCCGCAGCCCGCGGATGCTCGGCATGGCGGTGGTCACCGCCTGCCTGATCTCGGTCAACTGGGGCATCTATGTCTGGGCCATCGCCAATGGCTATGCGCTCGACGCGGCGCTGGGGTATTACATCAACCCGCTGTTCAGCGTGTTCCTGGGCGCGGTGCTCCTGGGCGAGCGGCTGTCGCGGCTGCAGATCGCGGCCGTGGCGCTGGCGGCGGCGGCGGTGCTGATCCTGACGCTGGCCTCGGGGCGGGTGCCGCTGGTGGCCTTCGGCCTCACGGTGAGCTGGGGCGCCTATGCCTTCTTCAAGAAGGCGCTGCCGATCGGGCCCAACCAAGGCTTCCTGCTCGAGGTGCTGATCCTGATGCCGCCCGCGCTCGCCTATCTGGGCTGGCTCGGCCTGCAAGGAGAGGGGCATTTCCTCGGTGGCACGACGCGCGACCTGTGGCTGCTCTTGGGCACGGGCGTGGTCACGGCGGTGCCGCTCCTCGTCTATGCCAATGGCGCCAAGCTGCTGAGGCTCTCGACCATCGGCATCCTGCAATACATCGCGCCGACGATGATCTTCCTCACGGCGGTTCTGATCTTTGGCGAGGCGTTCGATCCGGCGCGGCGCGTGGCCTTCCCGATGATCTGGCTGGCGCTGGTGATCTACACCGGCTCGATGCTGCGCCGCCCCCGGCGCCAGCTGTCCTGAGCCCGGTTTGCGGACATCGGGAACCCGAACGCGGACATCAGGAACCGGCGTCTGCGGACATCGGGAACCGCGATCTCGCGGACATTAGGAACCCGAACGCGGACATCGGGAACCGAAGGCCGTTTCGCGGACATCGGGAACCGCCCCGATAGCCTGTGTATAAACCTGTGCATAAGCTGTGGATATCTACGACCCCAAACGCGGACATTAGGAACCGAAACGCGGACATCAGGAACCGAAACGCGGATATTAGGAACCGGGCTTTCGGAATATATTATATTTTTCATGGTGTTACAGGGCTTTTTTTGGCCCGTAACACACTATAACACTATATAACACTTAAGATGGGCCCTCGCGCTGCCCGTCCTACTCTCCCCGAAAGCCGCTCGCCTTGGCCGGACCGAAGGGAGGGCATCAAAGTAAACGTTCACGATACCCCGAATCCGTTTGACACGAATTCGAAACTGTGAAGAGCCGTTCCGGATACCCCGAATCAAATCGAAACGCTGCTTAGAAGCCCCTTTCTTTCAAGGAGTCCCTGTTCCCGATCCCACGAAATTGCTGGGAAAAACGTGACTTGAAATCCCGCGCTGTCCCCGATACCCCGAAGATCGGTGCAGCTCATGGGCGTTGGGGTTCCCGATTCCACGAATCAATCCGCACCGAACGGATCCCAGGAGACCGGACATGCCACAGAGCGCGCAGGATTTCGGATCCGCCATCGACCATCTGCTGCCCGAGCGCCATCCGCAGATCGACTACAGCATCTGCGACGTTGCGGAAGCGGTGCTCAAGGATCTGGTGCCCTCGATGGAGCATCCGTTCTACGCGCTCTCCAAGAAGCCCGACATGTCGGTCCGGCGCTACGAGCATGGGTCCAACTGGGTCGAGATCGTGCCCTCGGCCAAAGGCCAGGCGACGATCTACGACAAGGACATCCTGATCTACGCGGTCAGCCAGATCATGCACAAGCTCAACCGCGGCGAGAAGGTCGACCGGGTGCTGCGCTTCAACCCGCGCGACCTTCTGATCTTCGTCAACCGCGGCACCGGCGGCAAGGATTACGACGCCTTCTGCGAGGCGCTCGACCGGCTGATGGGCACGGTGATCAAGACCAACATCACCACCCGGCCCGGCGGCGGCGACATGCCCCTGAGCGAGGAAGAGGCGCGCGGCTGGTTCCACCTCGTCGAGCGCGCCACCGTGATCCGCAAGGGCGACGAGGAAACGGGCCGGATCATGCATGCCGAGATCCAGCTTTCCGAATGGGTCTACAACTCGATCCGCCGCAAATCCGTGCTGACGCTGCACCGCGACTATTTCCGCCTGCGCAAGCCGATCGAACGGCGCGTCTACGAGATCGCGCGCAAGCTCTGCGGCAGCCAGCCGCGCTGGCAGATCGGGCTGGAGAAGCTCTTGATGCGCACCGGCGCGCGCTCCGAGCTCAAGCGGTTTCGTCACACCGTCAAGGAGATGGCGCAGAGCGATCACCTGCCCGATTACCACATCGCCTATGACGACGAGAGCGACATGGTGGTGTTTCGCAACCGCGGCACCGTCACCCCCGAGGCCGATCTGCCGCCGCTGCCCGAGACGGCGCTGGAGGCGGCGCGCGAGATCCTGCCTCGCGCCGACATCGCCGCAGTGGAGCGCGAATGGCGCGACTGGATCACCGAGGCGCCGCGCGACCCCGTCGCCGCCTTCCTGGGCTTTTGCCGCAACCGGCAGGACCGGTTGATCTGAGCCCCTCCTCCTTTCGAAAGACGGCCATGCCCCTCTCGCCGCCCCGCCTGCTCGCCCTTCTGCTCGGCCTTGCCTTCGTGCCCGCCCAAGGCGCGCGCGCCGGTGAGGCCTTCGAGATCTCGCTCGGCGGTGACCGCCTGGGCCGCGTCACCCACAGCACGCAGGGCGGCACGCGCGACCTGGCGCTGACGCTCGACAGCACGCCCTTCGGCGTCTTCGATGGCACTTACGCCGGGCGCAGCGTGAAGACGGGCGCCACGACCCGGCACAGCGGCCGCACCCGCTCCAGCCGCAAGTCGCGCGACCTGTCGATGACGCTTGAGGGCGGCGCGTTGCGCGAGGTGGCGATCGCGCCCCCCTCGGAAGCCACGGCGCTGACCGCGCCGGGCACTGTCGCCGGGGTCCTTGACCCGGTGAGCGGCTTCGGAAGGCTGGTCGAGACCGGCGCCTGCCCCGACGGGCTTCGCATCTACGACGGGCGGCGCGTGGGTCTTCTGTCGGCCACCGGCACGCGACGCGAAGGCGGCGGCGTAGTCTGCGAGGCCCGCTACGAGGTGCAGCAGGGGCCGGGCTACCTTGAGCCGCTCGGCATCTCGCGGCTGTCGGTCGAACTGGGCTACGACGCGGCCTGGCGGCTCGACTGGATCCGCGCCCGCAGCGGCATCTTCGCGCTGAAGCTGGAGCGCTGAGGCCGCGCTTCGCTTTTTCCTGTTCAACGGGGATGCCATTGGTTTTGTTGGACCCAATGGGTCCGGACCGCCCCGGTGCCCCGCAGCGGAGAACAGCGATCATGGCTCATATCACCCCCGTCCTTCTCTGCGGTGGTTCCGGCACGCGGCTTTGGCCACTCTCGCGCAAGAGCTATCCCAAGCAGTTCGTGCCGCTGATGGGCAAGGAGACGCTGTTTCAGGCCTCGGCGCGGCGGCTACACGGGCAGGAGCTGGGGCCGGACGGCGAGCTGGGCTTCGCCCCGCCGCTCGTTCTGACCAACTCCGACTTCCGCTTCATCGTCACCGAGCAGCTGGGCCTTGCGGGCATCGATCCCGGCGCGGTGCTGATCGAGCCCGAGGGGCGCAACACCGCGCCCGCGATCCTCGCCGCCGCCTCCCATCTCGCGGCCAGCGATCCCGAAGCGCTGATGCTGGTGGCGCCCTCGGATCACGTCGTGCCGGAGACGGCGGCCTTCCACGCCGCGATCGCGCGCGGCCTGGGGCCGGTGCGCGAAGGCCGCCTCGTCACCTTCGGCATCCACCCCGACCGGCCCGAGACGGGCTACGGCTATCTCGAACTCGATGCCCCCGTGGCCGATGGCGCGCCGCAGGCCTTGTTGCGCTTCGTGGAGAAGCCCGACGCAAACCGCGCCGAGGCAATGCTCGCCTCGGGCAATTTCCTGTGGAACGCGGGCATCTTCATGGCCCGCGCCGCTGACATGGTCTCGGCCTTTCGCGCTCATGCGCCCGAGATATTCGCCCCGGTCGAGGCCGCGCTCGCCGCTGCCAGGACCGACCTAGGCTTCCTGCGGCTCGACCCCGAAGCCTGGGCGCAGGCGCCCGACATCTCGATCGACTACGCGGTGATGGAAAAGGCCGAGAACCTCTCTGTCGTCCCCTTCTCGGGCGAATGGTCGGATCTGGGCGGCTGGGACGCGGTCTGGCGCGAGAGCGGCCCGGACGAGGACGGCATCGTCACATCGCATGGTGCCACGGCGATCGATTGCCGCAACACGCTGCTGCGCTCGGAAAGCGACCGGCTGGAGATCGTCGGCATCGGGCTCGACAACATCATGGCGATCGCCACCGGCGACGCGGTGCTGGTGGCCGACATGTCCCGCGCGCAGGACGTGAAGAAAGCGGTCGAGGCGCTCAAGGCCAAAGAGGCCCCGCAGGCCACGGCCTTTCCCAAGGACCACCGCCCCTGGGGCTGGTTCGAAAGCCTCGTCGTCGGTGGCCGCTTCCAAGTGAAGCGGATCATGGTGCATCCCGGCGCGGCGCTGTCGCTGCAAAGCCATCACCACCGCTCCGAGCACTGGATCGTGGTCGAGGGCACGGCGCGGGTGACGGTGGACGACAAGGTCACGCTCGTGACCGAGAACCAGTCGGTCTACGTCCCGCTCGGCGCGGTGCACCGCATGGAAAACCCCGGCAAGGTGCCGATGGTGCTGATCGAGGTGCAGACCGGCGCTTATGTCGGAGAGGACGACATCCTGCGCTACGAGGATGTCTACGCGCGGAACTGAAGTGCGGGCGCAGATACATATGAAGACGTCGAGTTCTTTGCTCGTTTTTCGATGACGCACCGTACCGAGTAATCGAGGTCGATTGTACCTTGCGGAGCAAGAGTCTTTTGGTTGCTGGGGACCATAATCGATCCCTTATGCTTGTGAAGGATACGACGCGTGACCTGCCCCCCTCGGGATCCCTCAGTCTGATGTAGAGTTTGCTCAATCGTGCTCTGAGACCCAACCTTGGACCGCCGGGATCTGAAGTTTTCGGCCTTCATTCCGGTGACAGGCTGGTGGCGCCA
>NZ_JAMYXC010000279.1 GCF_024159025.1 Limimaricola litoreus | reverse complement strand
GGGCACGCGGGCCGAGCTATGGCTGCCGGTGGCCGAGATGCCCGCCGTGGCGCAGGCCGCGCCCCCCCCCGCCACCGCGCGGGGGCAGGGCGGTGCCCTGCGCATTCTCTTCGTCGACGACGATGCGCTGATCGCGATGAGCAGCGTCGATCTGCTGGAGGACCTGGGCCATCATGTCATCCAGGCGGGCTCCGGGCAGCAGGCGCTCGAGGTGCTGCAGGGCGACGCGCCGATCGACCTGATGATCACCGATTACTCGATGCCGCGCATGAATGGCGGCGAGCTGTCGCGGCGCGCGCGCGAGCTGCGCCCCGGCCTGCCGATCCTGCTGGCCACCGGCTATGCCGAGCTGCCCGAGGGGGCTTCGCTCGACCTGCCGCGCCTCGCCAAGCCCTACATGCAGCGTCAGCTGGCCGAGGAGATCGCCCGGCTGGGCCTGTGACCTCGCCCCAACATCGCCCGGCCCGCGCCGCCATCGCCCTTCATCGCCCCATGGCTTGCGTTCGCGCTTTGTGCTAGGGATCGGAAAAACCACGTAGAACAAGGGCCGGGGCGCAGGGCAGTCGCGATCGGCGGATGGGGGCACATGCGAGTCATCGGTATCGATCCGGGTCTGCGGAATCTCGGCTGGGGCGTGATCGAAAGCACCGGCGCGCGGTTGCGCCACGTCGCCAACGGCACCTGCCATTCCGAGGGCGACGACCTGGCCGAGCGGCTTTTGTCGCTGGCGCACCAGCTGCGCGCGGTGATCGCCGAACACGCCCCGCAGGCGGCCGCGGTCGAGCATGTCTTCGTCAATTCCGACGGCGCGGGCACGCTCAAGCTCGGCCAGGCGCGCGGCATCGCGCTGCTGATTCCGGCCGAGGCGGGGTTGGCGGTGGGCGAATACATGCCCTCGACCATCAAGAAGGCCGTGGTCGGCAATGGCGCCGCCGCCAAGACGCAGGTGCAGCACATGGTCAAGCTGCAGCTTCCGGGTGCCCGGCTCGACAGCGCCGACGCCGCCGACGCGCTCGCCGTCGCGATCTGCCACGCGCATCACCTGCAATCGGCGGGCCATCTTTCCGCCGCCGTGGCGCGGGCCGAAGCAGGGAGGGCGCGGGCATGATCGGGCGTATTGCCGGGCGGCTCGAATACCGTGCCGCCGATCACGTGCTGATCGACGTGCGCGGCGTGGGCTATGTCGTCTACGTCTCCGACCGGGTGCTGGCGCAGCTGCCCGGACCGGGCGAGGCGGTGGCGCTCTATACCGAGCTTCTGGTGCGCGAGGACATCCTGCAGCTCTTCGGCTTTCCGACGTTGGTGGAGAAGGAATGGCACCGGCTGCTGCTCACCGTGCAGGGCATCGGGGCCAAGGCGTCGCTCGCCATCCTCGGCGCGCTGGGCGCGGACGGGCTGAGCCGCGCCATCGCCATCTCCGACTGGTCGGCGGTGGCGCGCGCCAAGGGGGTCGGCCCCAAGACCGCGCAGCGCGTGGTCAACGAGCTCAAGGACAAGGCGCCCTCGATCATGGCGATGGGCGAGCAGCCCGCGGCCATGCCGGGCCTTGAGGCCGACGCGGTGATCGACGACGCGCCCGCCGAGACGCCCAAGCCCCGGCGCAAGCCCGCCCCGAAGAAGGACGAAGGCAACGCCGCGGCGCAGGCCGAGGCGCTCTCGGCGCTGGGCAACCTTGGCTACGGCCTGTCCGAGGCCGCCGCCGCCGTGGCCGAAACCGCGCATGAGACGCCCGAGGCCGATACCGCGATGCTGATCCGCGCGGCGCTGCGCAAGCTGGCACCCAAGGAGCGGTGAGTTGCCGCGCCTACTTACACCGCGCCCGCGCGATGCTTAGGACGATGAGATGACCGACGCCCCCGATCCCGCGCTGCGCCCCGAGCGGCTCCCCGAGGACCACGACCGCGCCCTGCGTCCGCAGGGCTTGAACGAGTTCATCGGTCAGGCCGAGGCGCGGGCCAACCTGCGCATCTTCATCGAAAGCGCCCGGATGCGCGGCGAGGCGATGGACCATACGCTGTTTCACGGGCCACCGGGCCTGGGCAAGACGACGCTGGCGCAGATCATCTCGCGCGAGCTCGGGGTGGGCTTTCGCATGACCTCGGGGCCGGTGCTGGCCAAGGCGGGCGATCTGGCGGCGATCCTGACCAATCTCGAGCCGCGCGACGTGCTCTTCATCGACGAGATCCACCGGCTGAACCCGGCGGTGGAAGAGGTGCTCTACCCGGCGCTCGAAGACTACGCCCTCGATCTGGTGATCGGCGAGGGGCCGGCGGCCCGCACCGTGCGGATCGAGCTGCAGCCCTTCACGCTGGTGGGCGCCACCACGCGGCTCGGCCTGCTGACGACGCCCCTGCGCGACCGCTTCGGCATTCCGACGCGGCTGCAGTTCTACACCGTCGACGAGTTGCACGAGATCGTCACCCGCAACGCGCGGCTGCTCGGCACCCCCGCCGATGACGACGGCGCGCGCGAGATCGCGCGGCGCGCGCGCGGCACGCCGCGCATCGCCGGGCGGCTGCTGCGCCGCGTCGATTTCGCCGTGGTCGAGGGTGACGGGCGGGTCACGCAGGAACTCGCGGACAGCGCGCTGACGCGGCTCGGCGTCGATGACCTCGGCCTCGACGGCGCCGACCGGCGCTACCTGCGACTCATCGCCGAGGCTTACGGCGGCGGCCCGGTGGGGATCGAGACGCTTTCGGCGGCGCTGTCGGAGAGCCGCGATGCGCTCGAGGAGGTGATCGAGCCGTTCCTTCTGCAACAGGGGCTGATCCAGCGCACGCCGCGCGGGCGGATGCTGGCCCATGCCGCGTGGCGGCATCTGGGTTTCGCGGTGCCGCGCGGGCCGGGCGACAGCCAAGGCGTCCTGTTCGACTGAGGCGCGCGGCTGGACGCGCGGCGCGCGGGCGCGTATTCCCGGCTCCGTAACAGGAGGACCGGTCATGCTGGATGCGAAAGCCGTCGAGGCGATGTTCACCCGTGGCGATGGCGGCTACATGTGCGCCCGCTGGGGCCGGCCGATCGCGCCGGTCGTCTTCGGCGTTGAGGACGAGACGCTCGATGTCATGAAATCGGCGTTGCAGGCGCTGTGCAAGCTCGCCGATCACGACATGGCCGAGACCGACCCCGAGCTGGGCGTGAACCTGCTCGTCTTCTTCTGCCGCGAATGGGACGAGCTGTCGGCGGTCCCCGATCTCGACAAGCTGGTGCCGGGCCTGTCGGATCTTCTGGCCAAGCTGGAGGCGGGCGACGCCAGCCAGTACCGCGCCTTTCGGTTCGAGCCCGACGGGGCGATCCGCGCGGGCATCGTGTTCCTGCGGATGAAGGGCGAGGCGCTCGACACCCCCGCCGACGTGCTGGCGTTGAGCCAGGCGGTGCTGTCGATGCTGACATGGTCCGAAAGCGCCTTCGACCAGACCTCGCCGCTGGCCTCTGCACCCGACGGCACGGTGGTGCTCAAGCCCGAGATCGCGGCGCTCATCCGCGCGGCCTACGACCCCGTCCTGCCTGCCGCCTCCGACGATCCGGCGACCGCGCTGCGCCTTGCCGCGCGGATGGAGCAGTGAACCATCGCTTCGAGATCCGCGTCTATTACGAGGACACCGATCTCGCCGGGATCGTCTATTACGCCAATTACCTGAAGTTCATCGAGCGGGCGCGCACCGAATGGGTGCGCGGGCTGGGGATCGACCAGTCGCGGCTCAAATCCGAACAGGACATCGTCTTCGCGGTGCGCCGCGTCGAGGCGGAGTATCTCACGCCCGCGCGCTTCGACGATCTGCTGACCGTCGAGACCCGGCTCGAGGAGCTGCGCGGCGCCCGGATCGCGATCTTTCAGACCGTACGCCGGGAGGACGCGGCCTGTTTCGAGGCGCGCGTCGAGCTGGTCGCCCTCTCGGGGGCGGGGCGGCCGCAGCGGTTGCCGCAGGCGCTGCGTACGGCGCTGACGCGGGCCTGAGCGCCCCGTTCGATCCTGCGCGGAGTTTCGCCGAAACCGGCGAGCGCCGGGGCAGGGGGCTGTCGGCTGTCACGCCTCCGTGCGAAGCGCGAAGTGGATTTCGCCGACCGGATCGGTTAAGGCCGCCCGAGGCGGCCCGCGAGAGGCCGCGCGTGCGACACCAAAGAGCAGGCAGATGGATCAGGTAGCAGACTTTTCGATGTGGGCGCTCTTCGCCCGCGCGACGATCACCGTCAAACTCGTCATGATCGCGCTGATCCTGGCCTCGATCTGGTGCTGGGCCGTGATCGTGGACAAGCTGATCCAGTACCGCGCCGCCCGCGCCGAGGCCGCGCGCTTCGACCGGGCCTTCTGGTCGGGCGAGCCGCTCGACCAGCTCTTCGACGAGATCGGCGCCGATCCCCGCGGCGCGTCGCAGCGCATCTTCGTGGCCGGGATGACCGAGTGGCGCCGCTCGCACCGGCAGGACGGCGGGTTGATCGCGGGCGCGCAGGCGCGGATCGACCGCGGCATGGACGTGGCCATCGCCAAGGAGGCCTCGCGGCTGCAGCGCGGCCTGCCGGTGCTCGCCACCACCGGCTCCACCGCGCCCTTCGTCGGCCTGTTCGGCACCGTCTTCGGCATCATGAACGCCTTCATCGAGATCGCCGAGGCGCAGAACACCAACCTCGCCGTCGTCGCCCCCGGCATCGCCGAGGCGCTGCTCGCCACCGGCCTCGGCCTTCTGGCCGCGATCCCGGCGGTGATCTTCTACAACAAGCTTTCGGCCGATGCGGATCGGTTGATCGGCGGCTACGAGGCCTTCGCCGACGAGTTCTCGACCATCCTGTCGCGCCAGCTGGACAGCTGAGATGGGTGCGGGTGTCATGAAATCGGGTGGTGGCGGCAATAGGCGGGGGCGCCGGCGCAGCCGGGCGCAGCCGATGGCCGAGATCAACATCACGCCCTTCGTCGACGTGATGCTGGTGCTCTTGATCATCTTCATGGTCGCGGCCCCGCTGATGACCGTCGGCGTGCCGGTGGAGCTGCCGCAGACCGCCGCCTCGGCGCTGCCCTCGGACGAGGAAGAGCCGCTGACCGTCACCGTCACCGCCGAAGGCGCGCTGATGATCCAGACCACCGAGGTGCCGCAGGGCGAGCTGATCACCCGGCTGCGGGCCATCGCCGCCGAGCGCACGAGCAACCGCATCTTCTTGCGTGCCGACGGGGCCAATGCCTGGAACCGCGTCGCCGAGGTCATGGGCGCGCTCAATGCGGGCGGCTTTTCGAACATCGGGTTGGTGACGGATGTGGGCGGCTCGGATTTCGGGGCAGGTGCGCCGACCGCGCTGCCCTCGGGCGGCTGAGGATCTGATGCAATGAGCGCGGGGGGCTACATCTCGGGCATCGGCCACGCCGGCCTGCTCATCTGGCTCGTCATGGGCTGGGGGCTCGACAGCGAGCCCTTGGAGTTCGATGTGGCCCCCGTCTCGGTCGTCTCTGGCGAGGAATACGCAGCACTCGTCGCCGCCACCTCGCCGCAGCCGCAGACCGAGGTGCCGCCCGCAGAGGCTGCGGCTCGGGCGGGGGGAGATGTTCGGCCAGCTGGCGCTGCTGAGCCCCAAGCGGCGGCGCGCCG
>NZ_JAMYXC010000133.1 GCF_024159025.1 Limimaricola litoreus | reverse complement strand
CCTGCGGCATGGGCGCGCTGGACGAGGGGCAGGGCTTCGTGTCGCTCGGCACCTCGGGCGTGCTTTTGGCGGCGCGCGACGGCTACAGCCCCGCGCCCCAGACCGCGCTGCACACCTTCTGCCACGCGGTGCCGGGGCGCTGGTACCAGATGGGGGTCATGCTTTCGGCCACCGACAGCCTGAACTGGCTCGCCTCGATCACCGGGGCGCGGCCCGCCGAGCTGACCGCCGGGCTGGGCGAGGAGATCCTCGCGCCCGGGCGGGTCCGCTTCCTGCCTTACCTGTCCGGCGAGCGCACGCCGCACAACGACGCGGCGATCCGGGGCAGCTTCACCGGGCTCGGCACCGATACCGGCCGCGACGACATGACCCGCGCCGTGCTCGAAGGCGTGGCCTTTGGCCTGCGCGATTCGCACGAGGCGCTGAAGGCCGCGGGCGCGCGGATCGAGCGGCTGATGGCGATCGGCGGCGGCGCGCGGTCGCGCTATTGGCTGCGGCTCATCGCGACGGTGCTCGGCGTGCCGCTCGACCTGCCCAAGGACGGCGAATTCGGCGCAGCGCTGGGCGCGGCGCGGCTCGGCCTCGTCGCCGCCACCGGCGCCCGGCCGGAGGAGGTCATGACCGCCCCCGAGATCGGCGAGCGGATCGCACCGGACGCGGGGCTTGCGGATGCCTTCGATGCGGCCCATGCGCGGTTCCGGCAGGCCTATCCGGCGATCCGCGAGATCCAGTAGGGGGCTTCGAACAGACGTATCATGCCATCATCCATGACAGCCGACACGCTGCCGACGGGCAGGGAAACCGCCATGGCCGGCCTTTCATGACCATCGGCGTGTCCTCCGCAAACGGGCCCTCGTCCCCGGCGACGCCGCCGAGGCTGGGGCAGGCGGCCCGGGTCTGGTGGCGCATCGGGCTCATGTCCTTCGGCGGTCCGGCGGCGCAGATCGCCCTGATGCACCGGATGGTGGTCGAGGAACGCGGCTGGCTTACCGAGCGGCAGTATCTCGATGCGCTGTCATTTTGCATGCTGCTGCCGGGGCCCGAGGCGATGCAGCTTGCGACCTATGCAGGCTGGCGGATGCACGGCGTGCGCGGCGGCCTCGTCGCGGGCGGGCTTTTCGTGGGGCCGGGGGCGGTGGTCATCGCCTGCCTCGCGGCGCTCTATGTGCAATTCGGCGATCTCGCGATCACGGGGGCGCTGTTTCTCGGCGTGAAGGCGGCGGTGCTGGTGATCGTGATCGAAGCGCTGCTGCGGGTCGCCCGCCGGGCGCTGAACGGTGCCGAGCCGCTGGTGCTCGCGGCGCTGGCCTTTCTTTCGCTCTTCATTTTCGCAGTGCCCTATCCGCTGGTCGTCGCGGCGGCAGCGGGCTGGGGGGCGCTGCGCTTTCGACGCGAGACCTCGCATGACGCCGGCAAGGAGATGATGCCACCCCGACCGATCGTCGCCACGCTGCGGACCGCCGCCCTCTGGTTCGGCTGGTGGATCGTGCCGCTGATCGCCGTGGGGCTGCTCGCGCCGCCGGTCTTCGCGGAGATGGCGCGGTTCTTTTCCGTGCTGGCCACCGTCACCTTCGGCGGCGCCTACGCGGTGCTGGCCTACATGACGCAGGAGGCCGTCGCGACCCAGGGCTGGCTGACCACCGGGGAGATGCTCGATGCGCTGGGACTGGCGGAAACCACGCCCGGGCCCCTGATCCTCGTCACAGAATTCGTGGGCTTTCTCGCCGGTCACAATGCCGCGCCTGCGGGGCGCGCGGCGCTGATCTGGGGGCTGGGCGGCGCGCTTGTCACGCTCTGGGCCACCTTCGCGCCCTGTTTCCTGTGGATCTTTGCGGGCGCACCATGGATCGACCGGATCTCGGCGCGGCCCGCGCTGCGCGCGGCGCTGGCCGGGGTGACCGCGGCGGTGGTCGGGGTGATCGCCAACCTGTCGCTGTGGTTCGGGCTGCATGTGCTGTTCGGCGCGGTCGGCACCTTCGAGGCAGGCCCCCTGCAGCTCGCTGTGCCGGAGCTCGCGAGCTTTGACTGGCGCAGCGGCGCCATCGCGCTTCTCGCCGCTCTCCTGCTGCTGCGCTGGCACAGGAGCGTGCCCTTGACCCTGGCCCTCTGCTCGGCCAGCGGCGTGGCGATGCTCGTCCTCTAAAGCGGGCGCGGCCCCGGAACGGTGCTTTCCGACGGCTGGCATTCGCCTTGGGAAAAGTGCTACACGCCATTTCCGGTGCTGCATCGCGCGGCCCACGTGCAGGCAACCGGCCGGGATCGGCGCGACCCCCGCAAGACATCGAAAGCAGTCGACATGGAACGCCACGTGACATCGCAGAGCCCTGACATTCATCAAGCCGCACGGCTGAGCGTGGCGCCGATGATGGACTGGACCGACCGCCATTGCCGCCACCTGCACCGGCTGCTGTCGCGTCGGACCCTGCTCTATACCGAGATGGTCACCGCCCCGGCGGTGCTGCATGGCGATCGCGACAAGCTTCTCGGCTTCGGTGCGCCTGAACACCCGGTGGCGCTGCAGCTCGGGGGCTCGGTGCCCGAGGAGCTGCGCGAGGCGGCCCGGATCGGTGCGGAGCGGGGTTGCGACGAGATCAACCTCAACTGCGGCTGCCCCTCCGACAGGGTGCAGTCGGGCGCGTTCGGCGCGGTGCTGATGACCCGGCCCGAGCTCGTGGCCGAATGCTGCGCCGAAATGATCGCGGCGAGCCCGGTCGAGGTCACGGTCAAATGTCGCATCGGCGTCGATGAGCAGGCGCCCGAAGAGGTGCTGCCGCGGTTTCTGGAGACGGTCGCCGCCGCCGGGGTGAGCCGCTTCACCATCCACGCGCGCAAGGCCTGGTTGCAGGGGCTGAGCCCCAAGGAAAACCGAGACATCCCGCCGCTCGACTACGACCTGGTGATGCGGATGAAGCGCGACTTCCCGCAGCTGCATCTTTCCGTCAATGGCGGCATCACCTCCCTGGCGCAGGCCGAGGGTTTTCTCGACGCCGGGCTCGACGGGGTGATGGTCGGGCGCGCGGCCTATCATTCGCCCGCCGACGTGCTGTGCGAGGCCGACCGCCGCATCTGGGGCGCATCCCGTGACAGCAGCGCCGAGGCAGCGGTGCACGAGATGCTGCCCTATATCGAGGCGCACCTTGCCGCGGGTGGGCGGCTGCACCAGGTGACGCGGCACATGCTGGGCCTCTTTGCGGGCCGACCCGGCGCGCGGGGCTGGCGGCGGGCGCTGTCCGAGGGTGCATCGCGCCCAGGCGCGGGGCCCGAACTGGTGCGCGAGGCGCTGGGCCGCATCGAGGACCTGCAACAGGCGGCTTGAACCGGGGCCGGGTGCCGGCGCGGCCTCTTGCGGTCGGGGCCGGGAGCGGGCATCGCCCGAGGGCAACGAGCCGGAGCGCCAGATGACCGACACCACATTGCTGCTTGCCATGGGCGCCATGCTGATAGGGATCGGCGCCTTCGCGGGGGTGCTCGCGGGGCTGCTCGGCGTCGGCGGCGGCATCGTGCTCGTGCCCGCCTATTTCTACGCCTTCGCGGCGCTGGGCTACGAGACGCCGCAGCTCATGCAGATCTGTCTCGCCACCTCGCTTGCCACCATCATCGTCACCTCCGCCCGCTCGGTCCTGAGCCACAACCGCAAGGGCGCGGTGGACTGGGCGGTGCTACGCGGCTGGGCGCCGGGGATCGCGCTGGGCGCGGTGCTGGGCGTGCTGGTGGTGGCGCAGCTGCGCACGGTGACGCTGCAGCTGATCTTCGGCATCCTCGCGCTGTGCGTCTCGCTCTACATGGTGCTGGGGCGCAGCGACTGGCGGCTTGGCGAGACGATGCCGGGCGGGATCGCGCGGGGTGCCGCCTCCTCGGTGGTGGGGTTCTTGTCGGTACTCATGGGCATCGGCGGCGGCAGCTTCGGCGTGCCGATCATGACGCTGCACGGCGTGCCGATCCACCGCGCCGTGGCGACGGCGGCGGGTTTCGGGTTGCTGATCGCGTTGCCCTCGGTCATGGGGTTCCTGCTGACGCCGCTGCCCGCAGGCGTGGCGCCGCCGATGACGCTTGGCTCGGTGAACCTGCCAGCCTTTCTCATCGTCATCGCCATGACGCTTCTGACCGCGCCGATCGGGGCGGCGCTGGCGCATCGGACCAAGCCCGAGCGGCTCAAGCGGGTGTTCGGCGCCTTCCTGATTCTCGTGGCGCTCAACATGCTGCGCAAGGCGCTGCTCTAGCGTTGCAGCCGCGCCTTGCGACCGCCGCGCCGCCCCTTGGGGGCGGGGCTGCGCTCAGGCAGTTCGGCCATGATCCGCGCCCGTTCGCCCGCGTCCATCCGGCCCCAGCGGGCGATCTCCTCCATCGAGCGCGCGCAACCAAGGCAGAGCCGCGTTTCGGGGTGGATCGTGCAGAGCTTCACGCAAGGGCTCTCGATCTCGTCGCGGCGCCAGGGATCGTCGCTCATGGCCGGGCCATATAGGCCAGCCGGTCGAGCAGCCCTTGCAGGATGTAGCCCGCCGCCACCGCGTCGATGATCTCGCCGCGCCGCTTGCGCGAATGATCCGCCTCGATCAGCGCCCGCTCGGCGGCCACGGTGGAGAGCCGCTCGTCCCAATAGACGATCGGCACCTCGGTGAGCCGCGACAGGTTGCGGGCGAAGGCCCGGGTCGATTGCGCGCGCGGGCCTTCCGAGCCGTCCATGTTGCGCGGCAGGCCGAGCACGAAGCCCGCCAGGTCGCGCCCCCGCGCGATCTCCAGCAGCCGTCCGGCGTCCTGCGTGAACTTCTTGCGCTTCACCGTTTCGAGCGGCGTTGAGACCGAGCGCAGCCCGTCGGAGACGGCGACGCCGATGGTCTTGGTGCCCAGATCGAGCCCCGCCAGCGCGCCCGTGCGCGGCAATGCGGCGGCGAACGTCTCGACCGTTTCGTGGATCATCCTTCGACTCCCGCTTCGCGCGCCGCGGCGCGGATCTGGTCGAGATCGGGCGTGCCGGCAAAGACCTGCTGCGCTTCGGCCCAGATCGCGGCCGCGCGCTCGCGCTCGCCCAAAACCCCCAGCGCGCCGATCAGCCGTGCCCATTCCTCGGCCGACCCGCCGGTCCCGGCCAGGCGGTCCGCCAGCCCCTCCACCATGCCACGGATCATCCCCTCGCGGTCCTCGGGCGCCATCTCGCCGGCGGCCTCGATATCAGCGGCCGAGGGGCCGGGCAGGGGCGGCAGGCTGTAATCGACGCCGGCCAGCGCCGCGGCGCGGGGGATCTGCGCGCGCGCGAGGGCGACATGCGGGGCCGTCGCGTCGCCCTGCTCGATGGCGCGCTTCCAGTAGCGGAAGGCCAGGTCGGGGCGATCGGTCTGGGCGTGCAGCAGACCCATGTAGTACAGCGGACCGGCCGCGTCGTCGCGCTCCGACAGCAGCCGAGTCAGCCGCGTCTCGACATCGGCCGACACCAGGCCGCCCGCGGCGGCCACCATCCGGTCGACCAGCGCCAGCCGGTCCTCGAAGGTCGCCGCCGCGCCCTTCAGCGCGATCACCCGTTCCTGCGCGCGCGCCGCGGCGGCGTAATTGCCCAGGGCGGCTTCGTGGCGCGACAGAAGCTCCCAGCCGGTGAGATCCTCGGGGCGCTCGGGCACGGCGGCGCGCAGCTGCGCGACCATGTCGAGATAATCCTGCGACGCCTGAACCGGGGTGGCTTCGAAACCCTGGAACGGCACGGATTTCAGGCTCTCGCAATAAAGGGAGGGCAGGAAATCGGCGAAGCCGCGCA
>NZ_JAMYXC010000166.1 GCF_024159025.1 Limimaricola litoreus | reverse complement strand
TGCCGCGCGCGGTGCCGAGGGCCTGTGCAGCGCGCCGGGCGCGATCTGCACCGTGATGCGTTTTGCACCGGCCTTGGGCACCGCGATCCGGCGATACGTGAAATCCTCGGCCGTCACCGGCGCGGCCAAGGCGAGCCACAGCCCCGCCCCCATGGCCACCGCGCGGCAGACTTTCGCAGACATCATCGATCGGCCCCACATGCTCCGCGATTCTTTGTCCAACCTATCTCTGCCCCCCGCGCAACGATGCCCCCTCGCATGACTTGGTCGCTCCCTGAGGAGAAACGGTCACGCCCGCAGGTTGCACGTTTCGTCAAATGGCTCGGAAATCGCACGATCACAGACAAACTCCCGCCCCAATCGGACGGCCATATGGGCCACATCCAGAGCGGCGATCGGGTCGGACAAGACCAGGCACGAGACAGCCCGCACGGGTATCGAACGTCCAACATTGCCCCGAGGAGGGTTACACCATGCTCAATTTCTTCAAGTCCTTCGCCAATGACGAAGCCGGCGCCGTTACGGTCGACTGGGTCGTGCTCACCGCCGCCATCGTCGGCATCGGCGTGGCAGTTCTGGGAACAGTAAAACAAGGCGTCGGAAATCTGGCGACGGATATCGATAGTGGCCTCAAGACGCAGGACGCTCAGGACTACTCCGTGACCGCTGGTACCGCCGGCTGATCGCTGAACCGAGACGACAACGACAGGGGCCGCATCCGACATGCGGCCCCTTTTGCCATGGCGTGGTGCGGGTCGCGCCGCCGCAAAACCCCCGAATGCCCATCGGCGCGCCACAATCCCCCGACAGGATCAAACTCGGGCACTCAAATCGGGAGCAGGAACATGATCCAATACATCGCCGCGCTGCGCCGCGACGACAAAGGCGCGGTGACAGTGGACTGGGTCGTTCTGACGGCCGCCATCGTCGGGCTATCCGTGGCCGTCATGGCCATGTTCCTCTCGGCGGCCAAATCGCCCAATGCCGCCTACCATACCAACATGAACAACGCGAAAACCTTCGTCGACAGCCTGGCGGAGTAGGGCAGATGCAGCTTAGAGGAGACAAGCGATGAGAATGGTATTCGGGCTGGTGCTGATGCTCGGCCTCGGGCTCGCGGGCTTCGCGGTCCACATGATCAAGGGCTATCTCGATCAGCAGCAAGCCATCATCGCCGCCGAACGCAACGCCACGGCCGACCGCCGGGCAACGGTCGAGGTCGTGGGCGTGGGCCGTCCCCTGCCCTACGGCACCGTCATTACCCGCGCGGACCTCAAGCCGATCCGCTACACCACGAATTTCCTGCCCGAGGGCACCTTCGCCGATCTCGAGGAGCTGTTTCCCGAAGGCGAGGATGTGCCGCGGATCGTGCTGCGCCCCATGGAGCCCAACGAGCCGGTGCTGGCCTCCAAGATCACCACGCCGGGCGGTGATGCGGGGATCAGCACCCGTCTGAGTGCCGGCATGCGCGCCTTTGCCATCAGCGTCAACGCCACCAGCGGCGTGTCGGGCTTCCTGCGGCCGGGCGACCGGGTCGACGTCTACTGGACCGGCTCCGTGTCCAACAGCGAGGATCGCCGCGAGGTCACCAAGCTGATCGAGACCGGGCTCGAGCTGGTCGGGGTCGACCAGACCGCCGAACAGGGGCGCACCGAGGCGATAGTCGCCCGCACGGTGACGGTGCAGGTCACGCCCGAACAAGCCGCCAAGCTGGCCCAGGCCCAGTCCACCGGCTCGCTGGCGCTGTCGCTGGTCGGGCTGTTCGACGACAAGGTCGCGCAGGCGGTCGAGGTGGACCAGCGCAGCCTGCTGGGCATCATCCCCGAGGCGGCACCGCAGGTGGCCGCCGCACCGCCGGAGCCGGAGGTCTGCTCGGTGCGCACCCGGCGCGGAGCCGAGGTGGTCGAGATCGCGATCCCCTGCACCAATTGAGGCCGCCGCCGCGGGTCCCTCCCTTGCCGTGACCCGCGGCCCGGTCCGTGCCGTGCCGTGCCGTGATCGAAACCGTGATCCGGGCCGCGGCGGCGGGCTGTGGCCGCATCCCCACAGACCGCGCCCACGGCCCGCCGCGCGTTGCATTGCGCCCCTGCCTCGGGCAGGCTCCGCCTCGACGGGGCATGACAAGATCCCGACGCGCGACCTGCAGCGAGGCAGCTTAATGAACATCCGACACATCCTGCGGGCCGGTCTGACGGGCCTCGCCCTGGCCATGGCGCTGCCGGCGGGCGCCCAAGCCGAGGCGCTCCGGGTGCTGGGCGGCTCTCCGACGCGGGCCCTGCAGGTGCCGATGAACCGCGCCGTGGTGGTCGAGAGCGATGTCGCCTTCACCGAGCTGTCGATCGCCAACCCCGGCATTGCCGACATCTCCTCGCTGACCGATCGCACGATCTACGTGCTGGGCAAGGCGCCTGGCCGCACGACGCTGACCGTGCTGGGCGAGAACGGCCGGCTGATCACCAATGTCGAGGTGCATGTCACCCCCGACATCGCGGAGTTCAAGGAGCGGCTGGAGCAGATCCTGCCCGGCGAGGGGATCGAGGTGCGCACCGCCAATGACGGCATCGTGCTGTCGGGCGTGGTCAGCTCGATCGGCAAGCTCGACCGCGCGCTCGAACTGGCCCAGCGCTACGCGCCCGAACGCGTCTCCAACCTGATGAGCGTCGGCGGCACGCAGCAGGTGATGCTCAAGGTCCGCTTTTCGGAAATGCAGCGGTCCGTCAGCAAGTCGCTCTCGGCCTCGCTGGGCGCGCGCGGCACGGCGCTGGGCGAGGATCTCGGCCTGGCCATCGGCACCAACTCGCTCGGCAATTCGGGCGGGCTTGGCACCGCGCTGGGCGGCAGCCTGCCCGGCGTGACCACCGGCAACGCCGCGACGCTGTTCGGCTTCAACGCGGGCGGGGTCGAGGTCGGGCTGCTGCTCGAGGCGCTGGAAAACCGCGGCGTGGTGCGCACGCTGGCCGAGCCCAACCTCACCGCCCTTTCGGGCCAGCAGGCGAGCTTTCTGGCGGGCGGCGAATACCCCGTCCCCGTCAGCCAGGAGGGCGGCTCGATCTCGATCGAGTACAAGCCCTTCGGCGTCGAACTCGGCTTCGTGCCCCGCGTGGTCGAGGGTGACCTGATCAATCTCGAACTCAAGGCCTCGGTCAGCTCGATTGACCCCGCGAACGGCCTCACCTCCAACGGCTTCACCGTCGATGCCTTCAAGCGCCGCGAAACCGCGACCACCGTCGAGATGCGCGACGGCGAAAGCTTTGCCATCGCGGGGCTCTTGTCCGACGACTTCAGCGATCTCAAGGGACAGGTGCCCTGGATCGGCGACATCCCGGTGTTGGGCGCGCTTTTCCGCTCCGCTGAATACAGCCGCCAGCAGACCGAGCTGGTGATCATCATCACGCCGCATCTGGTCACCCCCACCCGCGGCGAGACGCTGGCCATGCCCACCGACCGCGTGCGCCCGCCCAGCGAGCGCGACTTGTTCCTGTTCGGCCGGATCGCGGCCGATCGCGCGCCCCAGTCGGGCGGCGCCGGAGAGATCGCCCGTCAGGATTTTTCCGGCTCCTACGGCTATGTGATGGATTGAGGAGAGAGCCGAGATGCGCCTTGTCCTGACCGCCTTGGGATGTGCCCTTTCGCTGGCTGCCTGCGCCGCACCGCCCGGCTTCGATCAGGCGGCGGGCGGCGGCACCGCGGGTTTCGGCGACGCCACCCGCGGCAACACCCTCGCGCAGGCGCGCGCCTCCGAGGGGTTGCGGGTCGACCTGTCGCGCCAGTTCGCCGCGGAGGTGGACACCGTCATCACCTTTGCCTTCAACTCCGACCGTCTCGACGCGGCCGCCCGCGCGACGCTGCAGGCGCAGGCCGGCTGGATCCGCCGCTTCCCCGAGCTGCGGTTCCGGGTCTACGGCCATACCGACCTCGTCGGCGATGCGGCCTACAACGAGGCGCTCGGCCTGCGCCGCGCCCGCGCCGCGGTGGCCTATCTGGTGGCCCAGGGGCTCGACGCGCGACGGCTCGAAGCGGTCGCCTCCTTCGGCGAATCGCGCCCCATCATCGCCACGACCGACCCCGAGCGCGCCAATCGGCGCACCGTCACCGAGGTCTCGGGCTTCGTGCCGGGACACCCGAACCTGCTCAACGGCAAATACGCGGCCGTGGTGTTCGACGGATATGTCGAGAGCGCCGCGGCACCCACGACGCTCGGCTCGGCTGGCGGCGGCGGCGCGGCGGCGCCCTGACCGTTCGGCGACAAAGCCCGCCCCAAGGCGGGCATCGTCGCCGCTGGGCCTACAATTTCAGCTTTTCAGCCGCATTGCAGCCATGATTCCCCGCCATCACCGTGATCATGGAGGATTGAGGCCGGGTCCGGCAAAGCCTCGGACCAGCCCGCCGATGCGGGGTCTCGCCTGACAAAGGATACGAAGGAATGAGCAGCACGGCGCCCCTGCAACCCGATCCGCAACCGGTTTCGGCCTGTACCATCAGCCGCGACGTCCAGCAGTTCGACCTGCTGATCGAGGACATGGAAGCGGCGATGGGCGAGAACTGGGGCGACCTGGGGTTCGAGGATGCGCTCGCCTTCCTCGAGCAGCCCGAGGCCGATGAGCTCGAGTTCGTCGCCGTGGCGATCAGTAAGGAAGACGAGCGCCTGCTCACCCTGATCGCCGACATCATCGCCCGCGCCAAGCGCCGCGACATCAAGGTGGTGCTCATCGCCGACGATGTGAGCCCTGCGGCGCTGCACCAGCTCTTGCGCGAGGGCGGCGACGAATTCGTCCCCTACCCGCTGCCCGAGGGCGAGCTGGCGCAGGCGATCGACCGGCTGCGCAAGGGGGTGGGCCCGATCCTGCCCGAGCCCGCGGCCGCGCCGCGCGCCACGGGCGACCGTTCGGGGGTGGTGATCCCGGTGCAGGGGCTCGCGGGCGGCAGCGGCGCGACGACGCTCGCGGTGAACCTCGCCTGGGAGCTGGCCAATGTCGACAGCAAGGCGCCGCCGCGGGTCTGCCTGATCGATCTCGACCTGCAGTTCGGCACCGTCGCCACCTATCTCGACCTGCCGCGCCGCGAGGCGGTGCTCGAGCTTCTGAGCGATCCGGCCTCGGCCGACAGCGAAAGCCTGCTCTCGGCGATGCTGATCCACAACGAGCGCCTGCATGTGCTGACCTCGCCCTCCGAACTGGTGCCGCTCGACCTCGTCGGGCCAGACGACATGGCGCGGCTGATCGAGATGGCCCGGGTCAATTTCGACTACGTGGTGATCGACATGCCCGCCAACATGGTCGACTGGTCCGAAACCGTGCTGCGCGCCGCGCATGTCTATTTCGCCACGCTCGAGCTCGACATGCGCTCGGCCCAGAACACGATGCGCCTCAAGCGGGCGCTGCAGTCGGAGGATCTGCCCTTCGAGAAGCTGCGCTTCGTGCTCAACCGCGCGCCGGGCTTCACCGACCTGTCGGGCAAGAGCCGGGCGCGGCGGCTGGCAGATTCGCTCGGGATCTCGATCGAGATCCAGCTGCCCGACGGCGGCCGGGCCGTGACGCAGAGCGCCGATCACGGCACCCCCCTGTCCGAGGGCGCGCCCAAGAACGCGCTGCGCCGCGAAATCGCGAAGCTCGCGCGCTCGGTCCACAAGGTCAACATCGCCGAAACAGAAGCCACGGGCTGAGGCCACAGGAGGGAATCGCCATGTTCTCGAAGTTCCGAAAGCCCGAACCCGGCGCGGCCCCGATCCCGGCCGCGCGCCCCGCCGCCACAGCC
>NZ_JAMYXC010000218.1 GCF_024159025.1 Limimaricola litoreus | reverse complement strand
GATCCGGGGCGCGACGCGCGGCGGCTGTTCTCCCACGCGATCGGCGTCGATCCGGGGCGGCTGACGCTGGTGCTGCCCGAGCCGGTGGACGGCGAGAGATTGGCCGTCTTCGAGGCGCTGGTGACGCGGCGCTGCGCGCGCGAACCGGTCAGCCACCTGACCGGCAGCCGCGCCTTCTACGGTCGCCGCTTCAAGGTGACGCGCGACGTGCTCGACCCGCGCCCCGAAACCGAGGCGCTGATCGAGGCGGCGCTGTCCGAACCCTTCGGCCATGTGCTCGACCTCGGCGTGGGGTCGGGCTGCATCCTGCTGACGCTGCTGGCGGAGATGCCGGACGCGCGCGGCGTGGGCGTCGATATTTCCGAGGCCGCCTGCGCTGTGGCACGCGAGAACGCCATCGCCCTTGGCCTGTCGGACAGGGCGCATGTGACGGTCTCCGACTGGGTCAGCGGGGTCGAGGGGATGTTCGACCTCGTGGTGTCGAACCCGCCCTATATCGCGCGCGCTGAGATGGCGGATCTCGCGCCCGAGCTGCGCGACTGGGAGCCCGAGGGCGCGCTGACCGACGGGGCGGACGGGCTGTCGAGCTACCGCGCGATACTCGACGGCGCGGCGCAGGTGCTGGCCCCGGGCGGGCGGCTGATCATGGAGCTAGGCGCGGGGCAGACCGAGGCGGTGGGCACGCTGGCCGTGGCGCGCGATTTCGCACCCATCGCGCTCATCCCCGATCTCGACGGCCGCGATCGGGTTATCGTGCTGGGACTGCCGCAATCGGGCTTCTGACGGCGAAAAATGCCGGTTTCGAAGCGGTTTTCATAGTTTCCGCTTGCTCCTTGCCGTCGTGAATGGTTAGTCCTAGGCATCGGACGGAGGAAGGCGCATGCGCCTTCAAGCCCCGACACGCTGCCAGATCATCGCAGGCCCCGACGTCGCAGCAGCGCGCCTCGCGCGCGCAGACCGGGGCACAAGCGCAACGCCTGAGCCAGGCCGGAACCGAAGAATCACATGAGATCATCGAAGTCACGCTCGCGCGGCAACAAGAACCGCAACAACAACCGTCCCTCCGGTGGCAATATCGTCAACCGCGTGTTCGACAGTTCGGGCCCGGACGGCAAGGTGCGCGGCACGCCGCAGCAGATCATTGAGAAATACAACCAGCTGCACCGCGACGCGCAGCTGTCGGGCGACCGCGTCGCCGCCGAGAACTTTGCCCAGCACGCCGAGCATTACCTGCGGATGCTGGCCGAGGCGCAGCGCGAGATCGACGCCAAGCGCGAGGAGGCCGAGGCCCAGAACCGCGAACGTCAGGCCGAGCGCGACCGGCAGGCCGAGCGCGACCGCGAGCGGGCGGCCCGGCTGAAGGCGCAGGAAGAAGAGGCGGCGCAGGCGGCCCAGGCCGCGCAACCGGCACAGCCCGAGCCCCGCGTTGACGCCCGGCAGGAGGCCCGCCACGAGGCGCCCGCCAGCGATCTCGTCGAGACGCCGGAAAACCGCGAGGGGGGTCGCGAGATTCCCGCCCAGCCGGCGCAGACGATCCAGCCCGCCGAGCCGCAGGCCGAGGGCGAAAAGCCCAAGCGCGCCCGCAAGCCGCGGGTGAAGCGCGACACGCCCGAGGGCGAGAAGCCCGCGCCGCGCGCCCGCAAGCCCCGCGCTTCGGCCAAGGCCGATGCGCCGGCCAAGACGGACGGCGAGTCTCCGGCGGACGCCGCCGAGTAAGATCCCGGAACATGAAAACCGGAAAGGCGGCGCCCCTCCGGGACCCCGCCTTTTTCGTCAGCCTGCGGATTTGATCGAGCGGGCCAGCGCGCACCAGGCCTCGAGCCCGACCTGCTCGGCCCGCTCGGTGGCAGGGATGCCCGCGGCGGCGAGGTGATCCTCGATCCCCGGCGCCACGCCCTTGAGGGAGGCGCGCAGCATCTTGCGCCGCTGGTTGAAGCCCGCGGCCACGACGCGGCTCAGCACCGCCGGATCGGCCGGGAAGCGCGGCTCGGGCAGGGCGGTAAGATGGACCACCGCCGAGGAGACCTTGGGCGCGGGCACGAAGGCCTGCGGCGGCAGGTCGAGCACGATCCGCGCCGAGGCCCGCCACTGCGCGAGGATGGCGAGGCGGCCGTAGGCCTTGGAGCCCGGCTGCGCGACGATCCGCTCGGCCACCTCGCGCTGGAACATCAGCGTCAGGCTTTCCCAGAAGGGCGGCCAGGCCTTGGGCGTGAGCCAGCGCACCAGAAGCTCGGTGCCGACATTGTAGGGCAGGTTGGCCGCGACGCGGATGGGCGGCGTCAGATGCGCCAACGGGTCGATTTCGAGCGCGTCGCCCTCGATCACCTGCAGCCGACCCGGGTAATGCGCCGCGATCTCGGCCAGCGCGGGCATGCAGCGCCCGTCCTTCTCGATGGCGAGCACGCGGCGCGCGCCCTCGGCCAGAAGCCCGCGGGTCAGCCCGCCGGGGCCGGGGCCGATCTCGAGGATGTCGGAGCCGGGCAGGTCGCCCGCCGCACGGGCGATGCGGGCGGTGAGGTTGAGATCCAGCAGGAAGTTCTGGCCCAGCGTCTTCTTGGCGCGCAGCCCGTGGGTTTCGATCACCTCGCGCAGGGGCGGCAGGTCGTCGATGGCGGCCATGGCGGCGATCCCTCGTTCATCTTTCCGAAAATACGCATGGCGCTCCGCCAAGGACCGCCGCGCCGTTCCCTTAGCGCGCGCCGCGCGCCAGCGCCATATCGGCGGCCATGCGGATCGCGGCGATCATCGAGGACGGATCGGCCAGCCCCTTGCCCGCGATGCCGAAGGCGGTGCCGTGATCGGGCGAGGTGCGGATGAAGGGCAGGCCGAGCGTGACGTTGACGCCGCCCGAGAAATCGATGGTCTTGATCGGGATCAGCGCCTGGTCGTGATACATGCAGACCGCCGCGTCATAGCCCGTGCGGGCGGAGGCGTGGAACATGGTGTCGGCCGACATCGGCCCCGCGAGGTCGAAGCCCTCGGCCCGCAGGCGCTCCAGAAGCGGCGCGATCATCTCGATCTCCTCACACCCCATCTTGCCATCCTCGCCCGCGTGCGGGTTGAGGCCGGCGATGGCGATGCGCGGCGCCATGATGCCGAAATCGCGGATCAGCGCGGCATGGGTGATGCGGATCGTGCCTTCGAGCAGCTCGGGCGTGAGCAGCTTCGGCACCTGCGACAGCGGGATGTGGATCGTCGCGGGCACGACGCGCAGCGCCGGGCAGGCGAGCATCATCACCACCTCGTCCACGCCCGCCAGATCGGCAAGGAACTCGGTATGGCCGGGATGGGCGAAGCCCGCGCCGTCGATCAGCGCGGCCTTGTGGATGGGGGCGGTGCAGAGCGCCGCGCAGTCGCCCGCGCACACCAGCTCCACCCCGTCGCTGATCGCGTCGATCACGCCCTGGGCATGGGTGGGGTCGGGCTGTCCGGGCACCGCCGGCGCGCCGAAATCGCGGGCCAGCACCGGCAGGGCCTGGCCGGAGACGGTGGCGGCCTCGGCGGCGCTCTCCACCGCCTGCCATGCCACCGCATCGGGCAGGTGACGCGGATCGCCGAGCCAAAGGAGCGGGATCTCGTCGCGCAGGCGCTCCCAAGCGCGGGCCGCGATCTCGGGGCCGATGCCCGCAGGCTCGCCGCAGGAGATCGCGATCGGCGTCACGGCGCGATGCGCGCCTGCGCGCGCAGCTCGGCGAGCAGGATGTCGGCCCGCGCGGTGAGCTTCCTGCTGACGATCTCGTTGCGCATGGCGCTGCGCGCGTCCTCGTCCAAGGCGGCGGCGGGGGTGCGGGCGCAGAGCATGGTGAACAGCAGCGTGCCGTCGCTCGACAGGTTCCACGAGGCCTCGTTGCGGTCGAGCCGCGCCAGCTCCAGCCCCAGATCGCGCGGCAGCGCGGCGGGGGCGACGCTGCGACGCACCAGCCGCTCCTCGGGCAGGCCGCGGGCCACGCCGTAGAGATCGTCGCAGGTGTCGGTCACCGCGTCGATGCGGGCGGCCTCGGCCAGCGCCTGCGCGGTGCCGGCGCCGGGAATGGCGAATTGCGCGTAATCGACCTGCGCGATCTCAGTGGGGGCCTGGGGCGCCTCGCGGATGTCGCGCAGCTGGAACAGCGCCACGCCGTTGCGGATCGGGATCGGCGGCGTCACTTCGCCCGGCTCCAGCGACAGCAGAAGCCCGTGCAGCCCGGCGGGGTAGTTCGACAGCGCGGCCCAGTCGAGCCGCCCGCCCTGCGCGCGGGTGGGCAGGGCCGAGACCTCGCGCGCCTGCGCTTCGAAGGCGGCGGTGGAGCGCAGCTTGGAGATCGCCTCGGCGCGGGCCATGGCGGCGGCGGCGCGCGGCGGCGGGGCGGCGATGATGATCTCGTTGAGCAGCAGCTCGACCCCGTCGGGCCCGCTTTGCTGCGCCAGGCCCGCGTCGATCTCGGCCTCGCTGACTTCGACCGTCTGCCCGTAGCGGCGGCGGATGTAGTCGCGCCACGAGGCATTGACCTTCACGAAGTCGCGCAGCGTCTCGCGCGCGATGCCCTGGCTTGCGAGACTGGCGAGAAAGGCGTCGAGCGACAGGTTCGCGCGCTGCGCGAACTCTTCCATCGCGGTGGCGAGCCCTTCCTCGGTGAGCTGCATCCCGGCGCGGTCGAGCGCCTGCAGCTTGAGCCTTTCCTCGACCAGCTGCTCTCGCGCCAGCACCGCGGGGTCGCCGGGGGTGTTGAAGGCGGCGAGCAGCTTGGCGCGCTGGTCCAGCTCGTAATTGGTGACGGCGCTGCCGTTCACGGTCACGGCGGGGGCGAAGAGCCCCTGCGCCATGGCGCCCGAGGGCGCGGCCAGCGCGACGGCCAGCGCCGCGGCGCCCACGAAATTCAAAGCCCGCATTCCGGCTCCCATCATCGTCGAATCACTCGCTGTCAGTCTTCGCAGGCCCGTGCCGCGGTCACGCTCTGCCCGGCGGCGGAAAAGCCGTTCAGATTGACCGAAAGCCCGAAGCTGGTGGAAGGGTCCACCTCGTCGGTCTCGGTGTAGCGGCGCGATACCGAAAGGTCCACCGTGACGCATTCGTTGCGCCAGCCGGCGCCGATTCCGGCGCGCACCGGCGCATCGGCGGCGATGTCGTAGCGCGCCTCGGCGGCAAGGCTCCAGCGCGGCCCGAGCCGGAAATCGGCGTCGAGCGAGACCTCGCTGATCTGTTCGAGCTGGCCGCTGCCCGTTTCAGGCTGAAGCCACAGATAGGCCGCCGAGAGATCGACCGGGCCGCGATCGAGCTCCAGCCGGGCCTCCGCGCCCGAGACCTCGAACCGGCTGTCGAAGGTGGCATGGACCCCCAGATCGAGCGCCTCGCCCAGATCGGCGCGGGCCGAGACCAGCCAGTCCGACCGGGTCCGGCCCAGGCCCGTGCCCTCGGACAGATCGTCGAGCGCCTCGTCGCGCAGCAGCTGCCCGGCGAGAATCGACAGCCCGCGCCCCTGGCTGTCGGTGCGACTCCAGCGCAGGCCAAGCCCGGCGCTCAGCCCGGTTTCGAGCAGGTCCTCGCCCGGCAGGCGGTCGAGCGCGTGCAGGCTGGCGGGGCCGAATTCGGGCAGGCGGGCATCGCGGTTGGCGGGCTGTTTGCCCTGCCGGGCGGCATAGGACAGGCTGACCACCGGCTCGATCAGCTGCGTGGCGCCCGAGCCGCTCTCGTGGCGCATGAGCGGCCAGCGCAGCGTCACCCCCGCCGCCTCCCAGGCGCGCGTCGACAGCTCCCTGTCGGAGACGGCATAGCCGTCGAAGCGCAGCTGCACCTCCGTGTCCAGAAGGATGCCGGGACCGAGCACCCGGCCGCGGTGCCAATCCGCCGAGAGGCCCGCGCGCAGCTCGTCGCGGTCGCCGCGCGGGGTCGCGCCGTCGCGCCCC
>NZ_JAMYXC010000258.1 GCF_024159025.1 Limimaricola litoreus | reverse complement strand
ATCCAGAAACAGCAAGGCTGGATCCGAAAGCCATACACAATCAAGGAAATGTACGACGATCTGGAACACCGCCCCCCCCAACAGGGCAGGGCGGCTGATATGGTGACCTCCCCCCCGAGCGACGCGACAGGCCCCACCGGCCTCAAGCAGCCCTCCGGGCGATAGGCCACCAAAGATGTTCTTTACTCGGTCTGGTGGCCATAGCACGAGCAAAACACCCGATCCCATTCCGAACTCGGCCGTTAAGTGCCGTCGCGCTGATGGTACTGCGTCTCAAGACGTGGGAGAGTAAGTCACCGCCAGACCTAGTAAAGAACATCATAATTCTCTCTGAACGATGCAAAACATCCTGTCGCGGGATGGAGCAGCCCGGTAGCTCGTCAGGCTCATAACCTGAAGGTCGCAGGTTCAAATCCTGCTCCCGCAACCAACAATGTCGAACGCCCCGTGGCAGCAGCCCGAGGCGTTTTTTCTTGTCCAGTTCCCAGTGGGCGTTGTTGCAGAACTCAGGCTTGAGGCGCAGGTGCCCCTTTTCCCAGTGAGGTCATGCCACGCGAACGATCTCGGCGGTGCCGAGGGCTGAGAAGCGGTTCATGAGGGCGATGCGGATGTGGACTTCGGCGGTCTGGCGGTCGGGGTCTCTTGCGGCGATGCGCTCCCCGAACGCCTTCAGGCATCGCATCTTGGCCTCGACGCGACTGCGGAGATGGTAGCCGGTCCACCGCTTCCAGAACGCTCGGCCAAAGTGCCGTGTCGCCCGAAGGATGTCGTTGCGGGCCAAGGCTGCCGGTCCATCTTCTTTCCAAGGTCGTCCGTTCTTGCGGATCGGAATGATCGCCGTGGCCTGGCGCTCGATGATCGCGGTGTGGCAGCGACGCGTATCGTAGGCACCATCGGCGGTCACGGTGCCGATCGGCTCGTCGTCGGGGATCTGGTCGAGCAGATCCGGCAGGACCGGGCTGTCGCCGTCGCGGCTGGGGGTGAACTCCACGGCGCGGATGTCGGAGGTGGTCGTGTCCATGGCCAGGTGGACCTTCCGCCACTGACGACGGCCCTGCGGCCCATGCTTGCGCGCCTGCCATTCGCCATCGCCGAGGAACTTGATGCCGGTGCTGTCTACGAGCAGGTTCAGCGGGCCCTCGGCCCGTCGATACGGGATCTGAACAGACAAGCTTTTCTGCCTGCGACAGAGCGTCGAGTAGTCCGGCACCGGCCAGTCCAGTCCCGCCATCCGCAACAGGCTGGCCACCATCCCAACCGTCTGCCTCAGCGGCAGCTTGAACAGGACCTTGATCGACAAGCATGTGTGGATACCCCCGCTTGCGCAAGCGGCTTCGTGGCTCCCGAGGACAAGTGACCGGCTGCGAACATGTGTAAGGCCTTTTCATGCGGCCCTGCATGCGCCGCTGGCCAGTATGGAAATGCGCGGATGGAGGCCATTCCAAAACTGCGAGCTCGAGGCTCTCTGCCTGGCACTGGTTTGCTCCACCCCGATCCATCGATCCTTGCCCATACGGGATCAGTGCGCCACTTGCGTCACCGACGCTCCTGACAGGAGACGATCAGCAGACCGCCCCTTCAGGATCTCTGTAAACCTCCTTGCGTGTCATGATCGCCCAGACGATCCGGGCGAGCTTGTTTGCCAGGGCGATGGCAATCACCATGCGCGGCTTGTTGGGCAGCATGCGGGCGAGCCAGGAGCCGGGTTTGCCGCCGTTCCGTCCCTTCCAGTGAATGATCGACATCGCCCCGCTGATCAGCAATCGACGAATATCGCGCTGTCCCATCTTCGACGTTCGCCCAAGGCGCTGCTTGCCTCCGCTCGAATGCTGTCTCGGGACGAGCCCGAGCCAGGCTGAAAAGTCTCGGCCGCGCTGGAACGTCTCCAAGGCCGGCGCAAAGGCTTCGATCGCCATGGCCGTCACCGGCCCCACGCCAGGTATGGTGCGTAGGCGCTGTGCCACCTCGTGCTCTCGGGAATGTTCCTCTATGCGCCGTTCCAAGGCTGCAATCTCGGAAGCGGTCTGGGCGATCCTGTCCAGGTAGAGATTGCCGACCTCGCGGACCGGGTCCGGCAGATTGTTCGCCGTGTCCTCCAAGGCCCGGATGAACGGATCGACCGAGCGGCGTCCCCCTGGCACGATGACCCCGTGCTCGGCCAGATGAGCCCGCAACGCGTTCACCAGCTGGGTTCTCTGCATGACCAGAAGCTCTCGGGTCCGGAACAGCATGGCGAGAGATTGCTGCTCCCTCGACTTGACCGGCACCGTGCGCATCGACGGCCTCATGGCTGCTTCGACGATGGCCTCGGCATCATTCGCGTCGTTTTTCTGACGCTTCAGAAACGGCTTCACGTAGATCGGCGGGATCAGCCGAACCTCGTGGCCCATGGCGTTCAATTCTCGAGCCCAATGATGCGAGGTCGCGCAGGCCTCCATCGCCACGACGCAAGGCTCGATCTGCGACATGATCGATAGGAAGCGCGAGCGCGTGACCCGCTTCTTCATGACAGCTCGGCCCTCCCGGTCCGCAGCGTGCAGTTGGAAGACGTTCTTGGCCAGATCGACCCCGACTATGGTAATCTTCTCCATGGATGCCTCCTCCCTTGTGGCGATTTCAACATCACCACCTTGGCACATCGATGCCGTCGGGCGGGGGTGTCCACTCCATCAAAATTGTATCGCACCCTCGGAGAAGACCGGAGGACGCCCCGGCCGTCCCCCATGCGGTGCAAGCCACGTCATCTCCCGGTCCAGCCAGATCAGCAGGGAGCCGCGCTTTCGCAGCGCCGCGTTGTAGGCGGACCAGTTCGTCGTGCGGTAGCGGGTAGGCATGGGCTTGGTCATGCCGCCTATCTATGCGGCCGATCCGCGCCGGAAACCGTCAGGCGGGGAGTTCTGCAACAACGCCATGCTGTGACACAAAGGCCATCAATTGAGGTCGCGAAAGCTTCTTGCGGAAAACGACCGACCCGTCGTCGTGTGCCCCGTGCAATTGGAAGACATGCTTTGCCAGATCGATACCGATGAGGGTAGCTTCGGACATGGATGCTCCCTCCTTCCGTGATGGCTTCACACACATCACAGTGGCACGTTGCGATGCCGTCGGGATGGGGCATCCACGCCATCAACAGAGCCCGGCCCAAGCACAGAGGCGACCGAGGCGGGAAAGGGGCCGCGATGCGGCCCCGTCCTTGCTCAGATGAAGTCGATGTCGCCAGCCAAACCCAGCTTGCTGTCGATATCCTCAAGCAGGATCGAGCCCTTGCGGCCGAAATCGAACAGCATGCCCTCATCCGTCACCTCGGCGAAGCGGCGCACCACCTGATGCTCGGTGAGATCCGCCCGCCACAGGTTGTCGTTGAGCACCAGCGTATCGCGGTCCTCGAAGTCGCGGATGACATCGTCGCCGTCGCGTCGGCTGAAGACAAAGCGATCGGCGCCGCGGCCGCCTTCGAGCACATCGTCGCCGCGGTTGCCGCGTAGCATGTCGCGGCCGGCGCCACCGCGCAGCTCGTCATCGCCGCCCTGGCCGAACAGCCGGTCGTTACCCTTGTGTCCGTTGAGGAAATCCTTCCCACCGCCGCCCTTGACCTTGTCGTTTCCGGTGCCGGCGAGAATGGTGTCGGCGCCGCCGCGCCCGATGAGCCTGTCGTTGCCGCCAAGCCCGACGATCAGTTCGGCATTGCCATTTCCTTTCAGGGTGTCACGCGTGTCGTCGCCCTGGATCACCTCGCCAGTGGTGGCGTCGGTGAACAGGTCGGCCACCTTGATGCGGCCCGGCTGAAGCGGGCCTTCGTCGATGATCCGCGCGCGAACCGGCTCGTCGATGACGGTGGTGAAGATCTCCCGGAACAGCTCGGTGTTGTTCTGGCCCGAGCGGTACTCGGGCATGCTGTCGCCGCTGAGCGCGGCCACGAAATCGTCACCGCCGTCGAGTATCTGGGTTTCCCGGCCAGCGCCCCAGCGCAGAGTGCCGAGATAGACATCCGCCTCGCCGTCATCGTCGTCCCATGGCTCGGACGGATCCTCGAAGGCCAGCATGTTCATGCCGTTCGCGGTGTAGTGGTAGGGCCGGGGCATGTTGTCGATGTCGGCGCCCGGGAGGATATCGTCTTGGTAGGTCGAGGCGATCCGGTAGCGCGTATGACTGGCCGAAATCCCTATCTCGACATGGGCCGGGCGAATGGCGCCACGGTCGGTAAAAGCGAACCCGTCGATTTCATAGATTGGCATTGATCTTCCTTTGGTTGCATTCCCGGAGTTAGCTATCCCTCAGATCAAAAGTTGTGCAACGCCAATAGCCTGCGAGCTTCATCCCGCCCTGGTCTGTGGCACATAGGTCGAACCGACCGCCCGGCATCCGATAACCGCCTCCGCTCCGCCGCACCTCTGCCGCAAGCCGCGAACCCCGCCTATATTGCCTCCACTGCACCATGAGGGCTCCCTCGCGTGGCCTTCGATCCCGCCTGCGCCGTCCTCCGTTTCGGCACCGGCCTGTCGCCGCGCCTGCCGCTGCCCGCCAGCACGGCGGCGATGCTGGCGGCGCTGCTGGGGCCCGACGAGCTGGCACGTCGCCACCCGATCCCGGCCTTCGGCAAGACGCAGCCCGACCTCGCCGATAGTCGCGCGGCGCAGCGCAACTATCGCAAGAGCCGTGGCACGGAGAATGAAGAGGCCGTGCGCAGCGCCTTCAAAACCCTGCGCCGCGACGCCGCCGCCTTGACGCAACGCAGTTTCGTGGCCGGCATAGAGGCGCCCGAGGGTGGGCTGCGCGAGCGGCTGACCCGGTTCTGAGCCGATCACTTTCCGGCACGTGCAGGGCTCGGTGCTGCGCTATTTCGAAGCGGGCGGCTTTCGCCCGCGGTAGCGCCGCACCGAACCCCCGGGCCCGTCCTCAGACCGTCTCGAGGAAGAAGCGCAGCATCCCGGCGGAGGCATCGGGCCCCTCGGGGTCGGTGTAGGAGCCCGAGGCGCTGCCGCCGGACCAGGCATGGCCCGCGCCTTTGATGATCCAGCTTTCGGCCCGCACGCGGCCCTGCGCATCCGCGTGACGCGTCCGGCGGTAGGCGCGCGCCTTTGCGCTTTCCTCATGCGGCGCATCCTCGCCCCCCGGGGCGAGGATGCGCCCGGCGTTCGAGACATCGACCGTGCGATCCGCATCGCCATGGATGACCATCAGGCGCGGACCGGTCAGGGCAGCGGCCCGGCCGCCGCCCTGGCCACGCATGGCCGAAAAGGCCGAGACCATGTCGCTGGCCGCCCCCGCCGGCAGGCCGGAATGCACCCCGATCGCGCCGAAGAGATCGGGATGGGTTTCGCCCAGGATCGCCGCCATGGCGCCGCCCGCCGATAGCCCGGCCACGAAGCAGCGCTCGCGCGGGATGCCGAATTCGGCGCAAAGCGCGCGCGTCAGCCCGGCGAGGATCGCGGGCTCGCCGCGATCGGCCCGCTGGTGTCCGGTCTCGAACCAGTTCCAGCACGACTGCATGTTGTGCACGCGGTTCTGCTCGGGCCAGGCCACGGCGAAACCGGCCTTTTCGGCCAGCGCGTTCATGCCCGTGCCACGGGCGAAATCCTCGGGCGTCTGCGTGCAGCCATGCAGCATCACGACGAGGCCCTGCACCCGGTCGGCCCCGCAGGAGGGGATGTAGAGCCGGTAATCCCGCGCGCCCTCGGGCCCCGCATGGCTGCGATGGAGGATCTGCGCGCCCTCGGGCGCCTCGGGCATGCCGCCGCCGGAAGGCCTGAGACCGCCGAGGCCGGGCAGGGGGCCGCAATCGGCGCAGCCGGGCAGATGCGCCTTCAGCCGGTCGAGCAGGGACGTCGTCGCCTCGGCACGCGTGTCGCCCTGCGGCGCATCCCCTGTCGCGCCGCTCTCCTCGATGATCTCCGCATCCTCGAT
>NZ_JAMYXC010000256.1 GCF_024159025.1 Limimaricola litoreus | reverse complement strand
CCGGCGTCGCGTCGAGCGGGTCGGACTGCACCGCGTCGCCAGAAGCCATGCCATCCGCCGCCCGCAGCCGCAGCGCCGTGGTCCAGGCCGCGCCGTCGGCGCTGGTCTTGATCGAGAAATCCGCCTCGCCCGCGAGGCCCATTTCGGCCCCGCCCGAAAACCCGGTCTGGAACAGCAGCGAGGCCGTGTCGCCGCCGCCCGCGCGGTTGATCTTGAGCCGGTGGCCCGCGCCGTCGTGGTTCAGCAAGGTGGAGGGCGCGGAGAGGGTAAGCCGATCGGTGGAGTCGGCCTCGGCGTTGAGGCCGAGATGCGCGGCCCGCACGCCGCGCTCGGACCGGCCCTGCCAGCCTTGCGTGCCGAAGCGCAGATCTTCGTCCTCCGCGGTGCAATGCGCGCGCCAGCCGGGCAGGGGGGTCTCGAAGCACCAGGCATTGCCGTCCCAGACCGCGATCTCGCCCGCGTGGCCGGTCCAGTCGCCGCCTGCGCCCGCCGCCACGATGTGCCGCGCGCCCGCGTCGGGCGTGGCGGGGGGCGAGGTGCGGTCGCGGTCCGCGACCACCGGCTGCACCAGCGCGTCGAGCCGCTTGAGCGCCTCGTTATGTGTGACGTGTTTCTGCGCCTGTCCGGGCTGGATGTAGGGCAGCGACAGAATGGCCGAGATCTGGGGCATGGCATCCTCGTGGGGCTGGCTTCGGGGCGAGCATAGGACCAAGGAGGAAACGGGGTTTGAGCGGGGCGTGCGTTGCGCGGCGTCGTCCCCCGTCTTTCGGCATCCGGTCCGGGATTGTCCGGTTTCGTTTGAAGCTGTTCTGCGCGCTGGCAGCTTGGCGGCGGTGCCGCGCCGTCGCTAGAGTGGGCTTTGGCAGAACGAGGGACCTCCATGCACGACTTCGCAATCTTGTGGGACTGGGCCGGCTTTGCCGTGCGCTGGCTTCATGTCATCACCGCCATCGCCTGGATCGGCTCGTCCTTCTATTTCGTCGCGCTCGATCTTGGCCTGAGGAAGGCACCGGACCTGCCGCCCGGCGCGCATGGCGAGGAGTGGCAGGTGCATGGCGGCGGCTTCTACCACATCCGCAAGTTCCTCGTGGCGCCGGACGCGATGCCCGAGCATCTGACATGGTTCAAATGGGAGAGCTACGCGACGTGGCTTTCGGGCGCGGCGCTGTTGATGATCGTCTACTGGGTCGGGGCGGAGCTGTATCTCATCGACCCGTCGCGTGCCGATCTCGCGGTCTGGCAGGCGATCGCGCTTTCGGCGGGCTCGCTGACCATCGGCTGGCTGGTCTATGACGCGCTGTGCAAATCCCCCTTGGGCAACCGGCCGACGGTCCTGATGCTGCTGCTGTTTGTGCTGCTGGTGGCGATGAGCTGGGGCTACAACCAGATCTTCACCGGGCGCGCGGCGCTCTTGCACCTCGGCGCCTTCACCGCGACGATCATGACCGCGAACGTGTTTCTCATCATCATGCCGAACCAGCGGATCGTGGTGGGCGACCTCAAGGCAGGCCGCAAGCCTGATCCGAAATACGGCAAGATCGCCAAGCTGCGCTCGACCCACAACAACTACCTGACGCTGCCGGTCGTGTTCCTGATGCTGTCGAACCACTACCCGCTCGCCTTCGCGACCGAGTATTCGTGGATCATCGCGTCGCTGGTGTTCCTGATGGGTGTCACGATCCGGCATTACTTCAACACCATGCACGCCACCGGCAAGGGGCCGCATTGGACCTGGGGCGCGACGGTGATCATCTTCCTCGTCCTTGCCTGGCTCTCGACCGCGCCGATGTGGGGCTCTTACGAGGAGGCCGAGGCGCGGGAGATGACTGCCTATGAGCAGCGCTTCGCTTCGGCCGAAGGGTTCCACGAGGCCGAGCAGATCGTGATCGGGCGCTGCTCGATGTGCCACGCGCGCGAGCCGGTCTGGGACGGCATCCGCTGGGCGCCCAAGGGGGTGGTGCTGGAGACGCCGCAGGACATCGCGCAGAACGCCCGCGCGATCTATCTTCAGGCCGGGGTCAGCCACGCCATGCCGCCCGCCAACATCACCGACCTCTCGGAGGACGATCGCCGGGCGCTGGTGCGCTGGTTCCGGGCGGGGCAGGGGGCCTGATCGGCGGGCGCAGAAAGCCGCGGCATCGAAAGAATTTCTTTCCTGCGGGTGTTGCGGCCGCCTGGTCGATGGCCCCTCCCGGAGGGTGGACGTGGACCATGTAGTCGGGCGCTTTCCCGACCAATGGTGAGATATTGCCTCACAGCGCCCCCGCTATGCCAGTCCTCGGCCACGCAGTCGGAGCACCTCGTCGCTCCTCCGGGTGACAGGCCGGACATTCGGGCGTCGGACCCTCACCACCTGATGGTGGCGGTCGGGTTCTTCATCGACGAGACCAAGAAAGTCGACTGGATTGATGGTCTTGAGCGTCGCTTGCGCCGCGCTGCTCGACCCGGTCGACACTGGAACCTTCCTGTTTGCCACCGGGTATCGGGATCGGCGCGATGTACCTGTGCCCGATGACGATCATGCTGCTTGAGAAACGCATTTCGGCCGAATTCCGCTATCTCGGGCATGGCGTCGTTTATTCGATCCTCATGCGATCTGTGCTCATGTATCTTCAGGCTGTGGTCCATGTAGCCAAAGCGATAACGGGACTTCTGACGCGGCAGCGCATACGAGCGCCGGGTCTGTAAATCGAGGTGTCCGTTTGAAGATACACCCACAGCACGCATCGCCGACTTCGCCGGTCCAGGCGTTACGCCCCTGAGCTCTGTAAGCGTCCTTGGCCATTACTGGTCACGCAGTTCGGGGGCTGTATATCATACCGTAATGGAATAAGTGATCGTGTGGCGTTCAGCCTGTTCGGGGCTATGTGAATTTCGTCAATCGGGAGTCTCCGTCAGTGCCCAAGAGAATCATCGCGATCGCTTCTGGTGGTGGCCACTGGCAGCAACTGATGCTGATGCGGCCAGCGTTCTCGCATCACGACGTTCACTATCTCACGACCCTGCCGGGATTGCCGGACGAGTTCGGCATCAGCGCCTTTTCGATCATTCCCGATTGTAACCGGAACTCCAAGCTCAAGGTTCTCAGGGCCACTGCTGCCTTGGCAAAGCATGTCTGGCGGCTTCGCCCACACATCGTGATCTCGACCGGTGCCTTGCCCGGGGTCATTGCCCTGGTCATGGGACGGCTTGCCGGAGCGCGTACGATTTGGGTCGATAGCGTCGCCAATGCCGAGGAGATGTCGCTCTCGGGGAAACTCGCGCGGCGCCATGCGCATTTGTGGCTGACGCAGTGGGAAGATGTTGCCGAGGCGACCGGTGCGGAATTTGCGGGGCGCATTCTATGATCTTCGTCACGGTTGGGACACAGCTGCCGTTTCCTCGGCTCCTGTCGGCGATGAACGACCACGCGACCGGATTGGATGAACCCGTCGTGGCGCAGACATGCTCGGATGACGGCAAGTGGCCGGCGCTCGAATGTCACGGGCTGCTGCAACCTGATGCCTTCGCGCGCTGTTTTTCCCAAGCCCGGGTCGTGATCGCCCATGCAGGGATCGGCTCGGTGCTGTCGGCGCGCCGGTGGAACAAACCGCTTGTTCTCATGCCGCGTCGACATGATTTGGGCGAGCACCGTAACGACCACCAGCTTGCCACCGCCCGTCGCCTCGAAGGCTCACCCGGAATTCACATTGCCTGGGAGGCCAGCGATCTTTTCGCTCTTCTGAAACGCGACGACCTCGTCGGCGCGATGGAAGTGATCGATCCGCAGCGAGAGGCGCTGTTGGCGAGGTTGCGGGATTTCATCGACGACTAAGTGGGCGACGCGCGCCTCTAGTCGCTGCCGAACAGGTCGCGGGTGAAAACCTTGTCGGCCACATCCGCCAGCTCGGCGTCGCGGCGGTTGGCGAGGATCAGCTCGCAGCCCTGCTTGAAGGCATCGAGGTCGCGCTCGACCGGCGAATTGAAGAAGCTGTCGGCGGCGAGCTCCGGCTCGTAGAGCACCACCTCGATCCCCTTGGCCTTGATCCGCTTCATGATGCCCTGGATCGAGCTGTCGCGGAAATTGTCCGAGCCCGTCTTCATCACCAGCCGGTAGACCCCGACGCGCTTGGGCGCACGGGCGATGATCTGGTCGGCGAGGAAATCCTTGCGCGTGGAATTGGCGTCGACGATGGCGCGGATCATGTTCTGCGGCACCTCGCTGTAATTGGCGAGAAGCTGGCGGGTGTCCTTGGGCAGGCAGTAGCCGCCATAGCCGAAGGAGGGGTTGTTGTAATGCCCGCCGATGCGCGGGTCGTGGCTGACGCCTTCGATGATCTGGCGGCTGTCCATGCCCCGGCTCATCGCATAGCTGTCGAGCTCGTTGAAATAGGCCACCCGCATCGCGAGGTAGGTGTTGGCGAAGAGCTTGATCGCCTCGGCCTCGTCCGGGTCGGTGAGCAGCACCGGCACGTCTTGGTCCAGCGCCGCGCTGGCCAGCAGATCGGCGAAAGCGCGGCCGCGGTCGGAGCGCTCCCCCACCACGATGCGCGAGGGGTGCAGGTTGTCGTGCAGCGCGCGGCCCTCGCGCAGGAACTCCGGCGAGAAGAGGATCCGATCGGTCGCGAAGCGCGCGCGCATTTCGTGCACGAAGCCCACGGGCACGGTGGATTTCACCACGATCACCGCAGTGGCCGAGGCGGCCAGAACCTGCGCGATCACCGCTTCGACCGATGAGGTGTCGAAGGCGTTGGTCTCGGGGTCGTAGTTGGTCGGCGTGGCGATGATCACCCAATCGGCAGCGGTGTAGGCTTCGGTCGCATCGGTCGTCGCTTTGAGGTCGAGACTGTCCTGCGCAAAGCAGCGCTCCAGTTCGGCGTCCGCAATCGGCGCTTTGCGCGCGTTCACCATCTGCACGCGCTTATCGGAGAGGTCGACCGCGATGACCGAGTGGTGGCGCGCAAGCAATACGGCATTCGACAACCCCACGTAGCCGAGACCTGCGATGGAAATCCTCATGAACCACTCTTTCTTGTAACGCCGTCGTCCTCGTCCTCGCCCTTGCGACTGCATGGCTCGGGATATGTTGCCGTCTCATTGAATCATTTTCACGGCGTTGAAAAGCGCAGACCTGCTTGATCGTCGCATGTAGGTTTGTCGTCCAACGCGCGTCATCGTGTGAGGGTCTTCTCCTCGAATGCGATCCATACCCAGTTCTGGCTGGCGGAAGGCCCGTTGTACATACCCACGCTCCGCATGGCGGAGCGACTGTGGCATCGGGGTGTGAGGGATTTGCATTCGGCTTCAAAAACCACGGGCGGCCAGTTCACCGGCTTTTAGCAGGGGAATGTAGTGCTATTGGTATTCGCCTGGGTTCTGACCCGGCAAACCGGTCCGCGCTGGATGCGATTTTTTCAAGCGCACTTCCGACGGGGCCTCCACCCGGTCGCGTGGACCGGGTGAAGGCCAATGCCATGGCCAGCATATCCGAAGCCCCGGTGCCACGCAGACCCGTGCGCTTGCGAGACTTTCACCGTGCTTCAGTCACGGCGCTTGGGGGCCTCAGTCCCGCCCTTGCGGGGCGGCTTGCCGGGGCGCGGGCCGGGCTTGGCGCCGGGGGCCGAAGGCGGCGTGAAGCGGCGCGAGGTGTCGGCGGCACCGCGTGTCTTCGACGCACCCTCGGGCTTGCCCGGCTTGGCGAAAGGCTTCGCGCCGGGCTTGCCACCGGGCTTCGTGCCGGGCTTGGCAAAGGGCTTCGATCCCGGCTTTCCGGCGGGCTTGCCGCCCCGCTCGGAGACGGCGCCGTCGCGGCTGCGGTCGAAGGGCTTGGCGTCCTTCTTCTTCCAGGGCTTGTCGCCCGCCGGCTTGTCGGCGCGCGGCTTGCGCGGTGGCCGGTCGTCGGAGGGTGCGGGCGTCGCTGCCGGGGC
>NZ_JAMYXC010000204.1 GCF_024159025.1 Limimaricola litoreus | reverse complement strand
CGGGTCGAGCCGGGCGGCCGCCAGCGCCGCGCGCGCCGCGCGGCCGCAAGACCGATCAGCCCCGAAATGGCGTAGACGTCGATGCCGCCCGGCCGGATCAGCCACGGAAAATCGAAGAACCGCGCATAGAGATGCGCCATGCTGCGCGCGAGCCATGTCCCGGCGCCCCAGCCGATGCAGATGCCGATCGCCGCCACAAGCGCCGCGAGCCCGAAGTAGTGCAGCGCGATCTCCGCGTCGCGGTAGCCCACGGCCTTCAGCAGGCCGATCTCGGCGCGCTCCAGCGCGACGATCCTACCCAGCAGCATGTTCACCAGAAACGCCGCGACCCCGAAGAAGATAGGCGGCAGCACGACCGCCATGCTGCGCAGCTGCGCCAATTCGGCGTCGATGAAGGCATGGCTCGGCTGCCGGTCGCGCAGATAGGCGCCCGTGCCGCCCCATGGCGCGAGCAGCGCGTTGATCCTGTCGGTCACCACCGGCAGGTCGGCCCCACGGCGCAGCGTCACGGAAAGGTCGTTGAACGCGCCCTCCTGCCCGAAGCTCGCCTGCGCCGCGCGGGCGGGCATCCAGATCACCGCGAAACCGGCATCATCCGGCATCAGCCCGCCGGGCGGCAGCGCATAGATGAACTCCGGGCTGCGCAGCGTGCCCGTGATCGTCAGCATCCGGCGCGTGCCGCCCAATATCGCCCCGAAGCGATCGCCGGGCCGGTAGCCGTTCGCCTGCGCGAAACGGTGGTTCACGGCGACCTCGTGATCGCTGTCGGGCCCCGGCAGCCGGCCTGTCACAAGGAGCGGCGCGTTGAGCCGCGCCCCGCTTCGAGGTAGCGACAGGATCTTGCCGGAGGCGGTCGAAATCCGCCTCGGCAGATCGAGAACCGCCCAGCCGGTGGCCCGCCCCTCGGCCGCCGTCACGCCGTCGATCGCGCGGATCTCGTCGAGCAGCGCGGCAGGCGCCCGCCGTGCCGTGCCGAACAGCTCTGCGAAGTTCTGACGGTTGTAATAATCGTCGAGCGTCGCCTCCAGCGCCCGGACCATGCCGAAGGCCGTGAGCAGGATCGCCACGCCGCAGGCCAGCACCAGCGCGATGGCGAGAACCTGCGACCAGAGCCGCCGGATATCGCGCAGAAGCTTGCGGTCGAGGGCGTGCAGCTTCACCATTGCACCTCCTTCGCCGAGATGCGGCTGGCATTGCGCTCGACATCGATCACCTGCCCGTCCTGAAACCGGATCACGCGATGCGCCATGCGGCGGATGTCGGAGTTGTGCGTGATGACGAGGATCGTCGTGCCGAACCGGTCGTTGACCGCGTCGAGCGCCGCCAGAACCTCGACGCCGGTGCGGCTGTCAAGCGCGCCGGTCGGCTCGTCGCACAGCAGCACCTCGGGGCGTTTCGCGATGGCGCGCGCGATGGCGACCCTTTGCTGTTCGCCGCCCGACATCTGCGCCGGGAAATGATCGAGAGGCCCGGTCAGCCCCACCAGCGCCAGCGCCTCCGCGGCGGGCATCGGATCGGCGGCGATGTCGGTGACGAGTTCGACATTCTCGCGGGCGGTCAGGCTGGCGACGAGGTTGTAGAACTGGAACACGAAGCCCACATGATCGCGCCGATAGCGCGTCAGCTTCTGGTCGGTCATCGCCGTGAGATCCATGTCGCGAAACCACGCCCGCCCGCCCGTGGCGTGGTCGAGACCGCCGAGGATGTTGAGCAGGGTCGACTTGCCGCTGCCGGAGGGGCCGAGCAGCACGACCAGCTCGGCTTCGGGCAGAACGAGGTCCACGCCGTCGAGGGCCCGGACCTCGGCCTTCGTGCCGGCCCCGTATATCTTGGTCAGCCGCTCGGTCCTGAAGATCGCCTGCGGCGCTTCGGCGGCGGCGGGCGCCGACATGCTCATGGGGGTCCGAAGATCACGTCCTCGCTCCGATGCTGAAGTGACGCCCGAGGATGGCGCGGCGGCGGTACCGCGGCCTTGATCTGCATCAAGACCCCGGCCCGCGGCGCGACCAGATCGGTCGTCCCGTCAGCCTCGTCAGGCTCGTGCCGCGTCCCGGCCGACCGGGGCTGCCCGCCTCGAACCGCTCGCCCATGCCGTCACGCCATGCGCAGCCGCTCCTGCGGCGTGTCCAGCCGCAGGGCCGAGCCGAACTTGCCGCTGACGGGGGGCGCCTCATGCGGGGAGCGCCGCTTCCAGTCCGAATGCCGGGCCAATTGGCGAATGTCCTCGATCTCCGCCATCGCGATGCCCCCCGCCGCGATCTCCTCGGCGGAAAGGCCCCGGTCGACCCCGTCGAGAACGATGTCCACGACGCTGTAATCATGCCCGATTCCGAATTCGTCGGAGACCCCCTTGGCCATGTCGGGAGACGGAAGCTGGCGGCGCACCCGGTCCGGCAGGTCGATCGCCCGGGCGAGCTGCCTCACCTGCGTCTTGTAAAGGCCTGTCATCGGCTGCACCGGCAGATCGTCTATGCCGCGATGCACGAACCAGCCGACCTCGCATTCCGACAGGTTGGCGGCCCCGATGACCGACAGGTTTTGCGCCTGCGCCCGGTTCTCGATCCAGACGCGGCGATACAGGTGGCGCTGGTTGAAGCCGCGATCGAGCTGCCTGATGGTGTGATCGAACAACCACCTCTTGTACCGGGGCCGCAGCCTCTCACCGCGCCCTACCCGCAAGGTCGCCAGAAAAGGGGACATGCCGCAGATCCGCCGAAACGCGCGCGTGCTGAGCCGGGCCACCGCCCTAGACAGGCGCAGCAGCTTCACGAAGAGCGGCCTGTAGACGCCGCGCCGCCGCATCTCCCCCGTGATGTCGATCTCCTCGAGCGGCAGGTCCAGAACCTGCGCCACGAGACGTGCATTCTGCGCGATCCGCGGATCGCTGTCGCGGTCGTAGAGATAGACAACTTGCACCCTTCGCGGGCCGAGGGCACGGACGGCCAGTGCCGCGAGCACCGACGAGTCGAGCCCGCCGCTGAGCCCAAGGATCACGCCGGCGCTTCGATCGCGCGCGACGCGCCTTTGCAGATACTCCGAGATCTCCCGGATCGCCCTTGTCGTGTCGATGTCCAGACGGGTCATGTCTGCTCTCCCTTTGCCATTGCCGTGGACCAAGCCTGGCGGACCGCGGGACCGGCATGTGCCGGTCAGCAAGAGCTTGCGCGGGTTCGGGCGGCGGGACATTGATCTGTGTCAGCCGCACTGAAACGAGGGATGCCGCGTCGCGCGGCACGGCAGGTCCGGGCGCGACGACTGCGCGGCCTCAATCATCCTGCCCGAACCGGCCCCTCTGGCGAAGCCGGGTCTGCCGGAGCGTCTCGACCAGCATCTCCGTCAGAAGGCCGAAGATCAGCAGGCCGTTGGCGGCGGCCAAGCCCCCCAGCAGGCACCATTCGACGGGCAGGAGAACATCCCCGTAGCCGAGGGTCGTGAAGACGACCAAAGCGAAATAGACCGAAGCTTCCACCGTCGGAAATATCCGCAGCCCCCAGAACGCCATGGCCCAGATCCAGACCGACGCCGACATCATCAACAGGGTCCAGCGCATGGCCAGCGACAGGATCGCCGTCAGCTTGGGCCCATGCGGCGGGCGCGTCACCCATCGGTGCGACCGGTTCAGGACAAGCTCGAGCCCCCACCAGGACAAGGCGGCCGACAGCGCCGTCGCCGCGATGAGGAGATAACCGAGACCCAGCTGGATCAACACGCTCCAGTCTTGCACGACATTGTGGCGGTTCGGCCAGCGCCGATCGGTGCCACGAGGCCTCCGACGGCGAGGGGCCTGACGGGATGATCGACGCGCCAAACCGGCCTGCGGCACGACCGTCGTACCGCAGGCCGGATCGTCGCAAGGTCCCCTGTCCCCCGGTCGGGACCGGAGCGTCTTCGCTTCATGTCACGACCGGGGTCTTCACTCGTAACCATGGTCACTCGCATACCGGATACATAACATCCCGCGCGCGCAGCGGTTTGATACAGATCATGTTCCCCCGGATTTGTTGTCCGAACCGCGATGGAACCGGGCACGCGCCCATTCATCGCCCCTCGCGATCCCCGGCTTGGCCGAACCGCGCCGGGCACAGCCCGTGCGAAGGTTTGATCTGGCGCAAGGCGCGCCGCGCCGAGGCGGTGCAGGATCGGGTCGCATCGAAACTGGCGTGTCCGGAGGGACCCATGACAACCATCGTAGCGGCGACCGACTTTTCGACGGCGGGCAACGGGGCCGTCCTGCGTGCGGCGGCACTCGCGGCGCATATGGGCGCGCGGCTGCACGTCTTTCACGCGGCAAGCTTTCGCATCGCTCCCGAGCAGGCAGAGCATTTCGCCAGCCTCGTGGAGGGGTACTTCGACACGCTGCGCGCCCGGATCCAGTGCCGCTTCGGCCCGGAGATCGAGGTGGACTGCACCGATGCGACCGCGTGGCGGGCCATCCACGAGGCGCTCGACCGGGAGGAGACCGCCCTGCTCGTGGTCGGCCCGCATGTCCATCCCAACGGGCTCGACACGTTTCACGGCACCTTCGTCGAACGGCTGCTCGCAGATTGCCCGGTGCCGGTGCTGGTCTCGATGTCACCGCCCAAGACACCCTATCGCGCCGCCCTCGTGACGACCGATGCAAAGGCGCCGCGCGAAGCCGCCATGGGTTTCGTTCGGGCCATCGCGCCCGAAGCCGAGGTCGAGACGATGCGGATCGACCCCCGCGACCTCGACGAAAAGGCAGCCTGCGGCGAGGCGCAGGTCGAAGGCGGGCAGGACCGCAAGATCATGGCACCCGGCGGCCCGCGCGCTCGGATCGAGACGCAGGTCTCGGCGCATGGGCTCGACCTCGTCGCGCTGACCGGCGCGGACCCGCTGAAAGGCCTCGATGCCGGTTTCGTCAAGACGCCGCCCTGCGACCTGCTGATCTTCGCGCCCCTTGCGACCCAGAGACCTGCACGCATGGAGACGCCTGTGGCGGGCTTGGCCTGAATCAAGGTGGCACGCGGGACGCGCGGCTATTTTCGACCCATATCCCCGCATACGCCTAAGGAGGCCGACATGCGCCAATCAATCCCGTTTTCGCTTCCGGCCCTGATCGCCGCCGACCCGGCCATCGCCGACCCCGAAACCTTCGGCGCCTATGGGCACCACATGGGGGGGTGGGGCGCCGGGATCTTCGGCCTCACCATGATGCTGCTGTTCTGGGCCGCGCTCATTGCCATCGTGGTCCTCGCGTTCCAATGGATCGGCAAGGACGGGCCCAAGGGCAATGGCGGCAAGGCGTCGGCGCTCGCCGTGCTGAAGGACCGCTTCGCCCGCGGAGAGATCGACATCGAGGATTTCGAGGCCCGCAAGAAGGCGCTGTCGGATCCGCTCTGATACGCTGAACAGACCGGTTTCCCTCCACGACTAGGACCGCAGGCGGGCAGCGCCCGCAGACGCACCCTTACGGGATGGTCGAGATCATCACCAAAGGGGCCCTGACGCCGGCCACGCGCGCCTGATCACCGCCAGCGCCCCATCCGCCACGACCGAAAGCGACGACATCGTCGCCGCCTTCAACCGGCTCCCGGGCCGGGCGATGCAGGGCTTCGCCGCCTGGCCGCTCGGCACCGTGAGCGGCCAAAACCGAAACGCCGCTACTTGGAGAACAGCACCGGGCGCTTGGCATGGCGTATCAGGTCGTGCGTCACCGTGCCGACCACGAAGTCATAGGCCCGCGAATGGCCAAAGGCCCCGGTGGCGATGAAGCTCGCGCCGGTCTCGAAGGCCTCTCGTTCGATCACCTCCGCGATACGCCGCTCGCCCGGTGCCCTGTGGGTCACGGTGGCGTTCATGCCGTGGCGGCTGAACATGGCCGCAATGTCGTTGGCGGGGTAATCCCGCTCTCCCGGATCGGGCGTCTTCTCGACGCTGAGCAGCACGACCTCGGCGCCCTTGTCGAGCAAAAGGAGCGCATCATGCGCCGCCCGCGTCGCCTCGCGCGTGGCGCTCCAGCCGATCACGGCCGAGGCGCAGGGCGCGGTGGGGGCGTAGCCCGGCGGGATCATCA
>NZ_JAMYXC010000272.1 GCF_024159025.1 Limimaricola litoreus | reverse complement strand
GGGGGCGGCCGGGGCAGCCGAGCAGGTCGATGCCGGGGGCGGCCTCGATCGCGGCGAGGCCGCGCCGGGCCAGTGCGGCTTCGATGTCGAGCAGACCCATGCGCGTCATCGCGCCCTTGATCGCAAAGGCCAGCGCGGCGCGAATGTCGCCCAGCAGGTTCGGCGTGCCGGCCTCCTCGCGCGCGGCGAGGTCGGAGACGTAATCATGCGTCTGGGGACCGACGAAGCGCACCGTGCCGCCGCCGGGTTGGGTCGGGCGGTCTGTCGCGCAGGCGGCGCGGCGCACCACCAGCACGCCCGAGGCCCCCGGTCCGCCCGCGAACTTGTGCGGCGAAAGCACCATGGCATCAGCCTCGGCACCACCGTAGCGCATGGCAAGCGGCAGGTAGGGCGCGGCGCAGGCCATGTCCCAGATCATCAACCCGCCGCCGCGCTTGACCGCCGCCGTGACGCGGGCGGTGTCGGCGAGGGTGCCGGTGACGTTCGAGGCGCCGGAGAGGGCGACGATGCAAAGCGCGCCCGCCCGGCGCGCCCGCGCGAGCGCCACATCAAGCGCATCGAGGCAAGGCCCATGCGACCCCTCCGGCAGTTCGGTCACCTCCGCGCCGCTTTCGCGCCAGGGCAGGATGTTGGAGTGGTGCTCCCACGGGCCGATCAGGACATGGACCGGGCGGCCCCCTGCAATCGCGTCGGGCACGCCGAAAAGCTGCACCAGCCGGTTGATCCCCGCGGTCGCGCCATTGCCGCAGAAGATCACCGCGTGGTCTGGGCCCGCACCGCAGCCCTGCGCCACCCGCGCCCGCGCCGCGCGGCGCAGCCGGGTCATCAGCGCGCCGCAATGCGAGGCTTCGGTGTGACTGTTGGCATAAAAGGGCAGGACCTCTTCGTGCAGCCATGCCTCGACCTGCCGCAGCGCCCGGCCCGAAGCGGTATCATCGGCATAGACCAGCGTCTTGGGCCCGAACGGGCCGGGAACGAGGACGTCACGCCCGAACTGACCGTCGCGCAGGGCAATGGGTCCGGCTTCGGTCAGGGCGTTTTCGAAACGGTCGAAGGGGTCGGTCACGGCGGTGATCTCCTATGCGGGCTGAGGCTATCATCTCCGCTCCAATTCGATCATTCGACGGCATTTTGAACTGGAATGCCGCAGTTGTTTGGGTCAGTTTGACGGAATATGCCCCTTCAGACCGATCAGATCGATTACCGAATCCTCGAATTGCTGCAACGCGAGGGCGGGCTGTCGCAGCGCGAGCTGGCCGCGCGGGTGGGGCTGTCGCAGAATGCCTGCTGGCGGCGGCTCAAGCGGCTGGAAGAGACCGGCGCGCTCAAGGGGCGGCGGGCCGACATCGACCCGGCGGCGCTGGGGCTCGGGCTGACGGTTTTCGTGATGATCCGCACCCGTCATCATGCCTCGGACTGGGCGCGGGCCTTTCGCACGCATGTCGAGGCGCTGCCGGAGGTGGTCGATTTCCACCGGATCGGCGGGCATTGGGACTACATGATCAAGGCGGTCTGCGCCGACATGGCGGGCTATGACCGCTTTTATCAGGCGCTGATCCGAGGCTTCGACATCGAGGCGGTGACGGGCCATTTCGCGATGGAAGCCATCCTCGAGAACCGGCCATTGGCGATCCGCTCGGTGCTGCGCTGAGCGAGGGGCTCGACATCCTAGGCCCACGACGGAGCAAGCGGGGGCGACTGCGTCGACAATGCCGGGGGTTGCGACCGCACCGGGATGCGAACGACCGGTGTTCCCTCCTCGTGCGAGGTCTGGCCTTTATCCGGATTTCCTTCGCAGCCGGAGGGAAAAATGAGGGACGTCCCGGTGTTCGGGCGCGGTGCCGCCCGATCCCACGGAGCGCCCGTAGAGACGGGCCAGGGGCGAGGCGGTCATGCCATGCGCAAAGATCGACAAGGCCACGGTTGCGACAATGGCGAGACGGATGTCGTCCTTGCCCGGGAACGGATAGTCCTCGATCAGGATCAGCAGGTAGATCAGCGAGGCAAGCCCGCGCGGGCCGAACCAGCCCAAAAAGAGGACCGTCGCCGGACGCAGCCCCATGCCGAGCAGCGATATCGCCACGGGAAGGCCACGCAACACCGTCAGCGCCAGCCCGGCGAAAAGCGCGTGCCGCCATCCCATCTGCGCCAGGTCGGGCACGAGAATCGCGCCGAAAAGGACAAAGACCACGAGCGTGAGAAGCTGGCCCTCCGCCTCGCCGAAATCGGCCGCGGCCGCGCGCAGCCGTTCGGAGCGCATGGCCACGACAAGGCCTGCGGTGAAGCCCGCGAGAAACCCGTTGGCCCCCATCGTCTCGGCCGCGCCCCAAACCAGCAAAGGCAATGCCAGCGTGCTGAGCCGCAGATAGGTCTCGTCCATCCAGTCGTCTCGGGCGGCGCGCTCGATCAGCAGGGCGCCGAGCCAAGCTAAGGCCGCCCCGACGAGAGGACCGCCCACGACCTGCAGGCCGATGGACCGCGCCCACTCTCCGGCCCCGTTTCCCGCCCCGTCCCCGGCGCTCCCCGCCGCGAGGGATGCGGCGACGAGCAGGGCGGGAAAGGCAAGGCCGTCATTCAGGCCGGACTCGACATTGAGCGCCTGCCGGATGCGCTGTGGCACGGAGGCGTTCGAGACGACCGCCTGACCCAGTGCGGCATCGGTCGGGGCCAGCGCGATCGCCAGCGTCGCCGCCCCCCAGATGCCGAGCGCGGGAAACAGAAGCCACGCCGCGCCGGTGCCGACCAGCATCGCGAGCGGCAGGCCGATCGCGAGAAGGCGTATCGGTATCGCGTGCCTGCGGTCGAGTTCGGTGATGTCGATCCGGCTGGCATCCGAAAAGAGCGTCAGCACGAGGGTGACTTCGGCCAGCACGCGGATGGCCGCATCCGTGACATGCAGCTCCACCAGCTCCAGCCCGTCCGCGCCGATCAGCAAGCCGACCGCCGCGAAGGCCATGGGCGGCGTGACGATGCCCGTCTCGGCGCGTTTCGAGACGAGCGCGAAGACGAACAGGGCAGCCGAGAGAATGGCGATCTCTGCTGGTTGCATCACTGCGGCTCCTCTCGCGTAGGCCTGTTGCCGTTCCGGGCGGCGTCACCCGCCCCTTGCTCTCTCCGGCGCTACCGGCGCCGGGCGGTGATCGTCCGGCCATCCTCGTCTTCGAGAACGAGCGCCCCGGTATCGGTCATCGAGAACGAGACATCGCCCCCCAGGATATCGAGCAGGCGGCGCTCCTGCTCCTCCAGAGCTTCGGGGCATGCCATCATCGTCGTGCCTACCGGACCCAGCGAGATCACCCCGTCCGCGCTGTCGTAGCTGCCGACGATCAGGTTGCATGTCGCGTTGCCGGACAGCCTTCCATTCGGCCCGAAGGTGAGGCTGGCGGGCGAATTGTCCAGAACGCCGCGGCCGTCGATATCCTCGATCAGCCATTCGCGCCCCTCGAGCCGCGGGGCGCTCTTCTGCTCCGTGAGGTGATCGGCGACGGCGCGATAGGCGGGCAGGGAGGTCGGATCGCTCGCGGCATTGCCGGCGACGGGGTTGGATGCGAACCGGACGATGACCATGTCCGCCGCCGGGTCGATCCAGATCGTCTGCCCGTGCACACCGCGGGCGGCGAAGGCGCCATGCGCGTCGTGGCTCACCCACCACATGCCGCGATAGCTCCAGCCCGGCAGAAGATCGTAACCCGCGCGCGCGAAGCTCTTCGGGTCGCCGCCCTCGCGGATGCGCGCGATGGCGGCCCTGGGCAGGACCTGCTCGCCGCGCCATTCGCCTTCATTCAGGATCAGCTGACCCAGCCGGCCCATGTCGCGCAGCGTCGCGTTGAAACCGCCGCCCGCGAACGGCGTGCCAATGCTGTCGACCGTGTAGAAGGCCTCGCGCTCGGCGCCGATACGGGTCCAGACGTGCCGGGACAGCCAATCGGCGACGTTCAGCCCGGTCGTGCGCGCGATCAGCCACCCCAGCGCATCGGTGTTGATGGTGCGGTAGCCGAACGCCTCGCCATGCGTGCCAGCCTTGCCGACGGTCTGGAGAAAGCCGAAATAGCTGCGCGGGCCCTCATAGCCTTCGGGCGGCGGCAGCGGGCTTCCGGCCTGGGCATAGATCCAGACGTCGGCTTCGGGATCGGCATAATCCTCCGAGTAGTCGAGCGCGGTGGTCATCTCCAGAACCTGCCGGACGGTGGCGTCGCCAAAGGCGCTGTCGGTCAGTTCGGGGATCAGATCGCCCATCCGCGCGGTCTCCTCGATCTTTCCTTCGGCGACGAGAACCTCGCCGATCAGGCCTGTGATCGATTTCGTGACCGACATCGCGCCATGCAGGGCATGCTCGTCCATGCAGCCGTCATACCGCTCATAGACAATGCGCCCCTCATGCAGGACCAGCACCGCGTCGGTATGGTTGGCCTCGAAAGCCTCGCCCCATGTCATCGTCCCGTCCTGTCCGATCGGCGTGAACGTCACGTCGTCGAGGCCGGGATCGAGCTCGACCGGCAGCGCGTCCGCCCAGCCCGATCCGGCCCGGACGGCGGTGGTCGGCATCAGTTCGCGAAAATGGCAGACGGTCCAGCGCAGCTTCGGAAAGGCGAAGTAGTCGGGATCGGTAAAGCGGATGATCCTGTCGTCGGGCGGCGGGAAGCCTTGCATCCATTCCAGCGTTTCGGGATCGGAGTTCACCGCGGAAAGCGGCGCGTCCTGGGCCGTCGCCATGCCCGCGCCAGCCAACCCTGCGGCCAGCATCATGAAGAACCTGGTTTTCATCTCGTTTCCCTCAATCCAGTTCCTGCACGCCGCCGCCCGACACGGTCAGGATCTGGCCGCTGATCCAGCTGGCCGCGGGCGAACACATGAACAGGGCGGCGTTGGCCATGTCGGCGGGCTCGCCGAGCCTGTTGATCGGCGTATGGGTCAGCATCCTTTTTTCGATATCGTCGTTCAGCACGGATTTCAGCGCATCCGTCTTCGTGGCCCCCGGCGCGATCGCGTTCACGCGGATGCCCGCGGGGCCGAGGTCGAAGGCGATGTTGCGCACCAGGTGGCTGGTCGCCGCCTTGGACGAGCCATAGGAGGCCATGCGCCTGTTTTTGTTCTCGGCCGCCATCGAGGTGATGGCCAGCATGGCGCCGCCGCCGGCTTTTTCCATCTCGGGCGCGGCGAGCTGCGCGAGGCGGAACAGCGAGAAGACATTGAGGTCGAAGGCCCGGCGAAACTCCGCCATCGGCATGTCGAACGGCTTCGGCCCGCCGCCGCCGGCATTGCTGACGAGGATCGTGAGCTTGCCGAAGCGCGAAACGGTCTGCTCGACAGCGCGCACCAGATCCGCCTCTTTGGTGACGTCGCAATCCAGGCTTGCGGCTTGGTTGCCGGCCTTGGTGATATCATCGGCGACCGCGCGGGCGGCATCGGCGTCGAGATCGCTGACCATCACGGCCGCGCCGGCTCCGGCGAAAGTCTCGGCGATGGCCCGGCCGATACCGGCGCCGCCCCCGGTGATCAGGGCGACCGCGCCGTCGAGCCGAAAGGTCTTTGGATCAAACATTCTGTCTACTCCTTTTGCTGATAGATCGCATACCGTAGAGGATGAGAAAGATCGAAAGGAATTGCCATGAGCGATACGGAGACCGCGGCCCCGGCCCGCAGCGGTGCCAGGGGCGTTGCGATCGGCGTCGTCGTCATCCTGACGAGTCTCGTCGTTCTCTATGCGCTGAACGACCGGCTGACGCCGGGCAGCGCGCGCGGGATCGTTTCGGCGCAGGTCGTGCAGATCGCGCCGCGCGTGTCGGGCGAGGTCATGCAGGTCCATGTCGAGGACGACGCCGTGGTCGAGGCGGGCGATCCGCTCTTCTCGGTCGATCCGCGCCCCTTCATGCTGGCCGTGCGGCAGGCCGAGGCCAATCTCGGTACCGCGCTTCAAAACATCGACGCATCGAGCGCATCGCTGGTTTCGGCGCAGGCCGCCGTCACCCAGGCGCGCACCGCGCTGGAGACCACGCGCGCCGAGGCGGCGCGCAGCTTCCGGCTCGAAGAGCGCGGCATCGCCT
>NZ_JAMYXC010000311.1 GCF_024159025.1 Limimaricola litoreus | reverse complement strand
GCCGCAGGGAGCGGACCGGGTGCTTCAGCGGATCGCCCGGCGCCTTCAGCACCCGGATCAGGCTCAGCGCCAGCTCCGCACCCGTAGGGTCCGCCTGCTGCCCGCCGTTGCGCGCGATGCGCGGCAGCAGGTCGCCCTCCGAGATGCGGATGCCCTCGAGCCCCGCGCTTGCGACCGCTTCGGCCAGAGCCAGCTCCGAGCGCCACAGATTGCCGACCTCGGGCTCGGCCCGGGCCATGGCCTCGATGCGCGCGGCGAGAACCTCGGCCCGCATGAACGTCGAGACGGCGCTTCGCGCGCTCGCGGATTGCTCGACAGCCATTCTGCAGACCTCTGCCAGAAAACGAACTTCTACTATAGCCCAGGATGGATGGCTTCAATCGAGATGGCCACCAGCGTGATCTGCTTTCGGGATACCGAAGAACCCCATGGTCCGGGACTGTCTGTCCCGCCTTCGAGTATGCGGTCATCTTCAACCGGAGTTTTCGCTTCTGGGCCTGGCCGGGTCGGGACCCGGGCCAAGGGCTCGACCGGCCCCTTCCTGCAAAACCCGGCCTTGCCGGGCCTGAGCGGTGGCACGCAAACGAAAAGGGCCGCCCGAGGGCGGCCCAGATCATCGTGAGCTTCGGTACGATCAGATCAGGAAATCGTCTTCGTTGATCTGGTTCGCATCCACCCCGCGCAAGGTGATCTGCGAGGCGCCGTAGCTGATCACGGCGTCGTCGCCCCGGTTCTCGATGGTCAGGTCGTCGAACTCCAGCGACGTGCGGGTGAAGTCGAACAGATCCGAGCCGTCCTCGAAATCGGTGATGACGTCATTGCCCTCCTTCCGGCTACGGAAGACGAAGAGATCCGCCCCGTCTCCGCCGGTAAGGACGTCATTGTGGCGGCCGCCGTTCAGCGTGTCGGCACCTTTGCCTCCAAAGAGTGTGTCGCGCCCGAGATTGCCAAGAAGCCGGTCATCGCCCGCGCCGCCATACAGTCTATCGGCCTGCTGGTTGCCGATGAGAACGTCGGCCCCGGCCTTGCCGCGCAGCACGTCCTCGCCCTTGCCACCGGCGAGAATATCCGCGCCGCCGCCGCCTGCCAGCAAGTCGTTTCCGGTGCCGCCATCCAGACGGTCGTCACCGGCAAAGCCGCGCAGCACGTCGTTGTCGGCGCCACCGTCGAGCACGTCGTTGCCCCTGAAGCCCTTCACGACATCGTCGCCGGCACCAGCGTCGAAGACGTCGTCAGCGGCGCTCAGCCTGAAATTGCCGCTGGCCGAAGCGCGTTGCCCGGCGAGCAGGTCGAGCGCCTGTTCGAGGTCGATCTTCGTGATCTCCCCCGAAGCGACCGGCAGGATGCCGACATAGCCGTCCTGCGTGCCGTCGATCTCACCATCGGTGCCCGCCCCATAGCCGCTGTCGACGTTCTGGCCGTGCAGCACGATTTCGCGCAGCATCAGCGGCATCAGGTCTTCCATGTCATACTGGTTGCCGGTGACCGGGCTTTTCAGATTGGCCATATCGGTGAGGTCGAAGCTCTGGATGTAGGAGAGCTGCCCCTGCGCATCGGCCACCGGGCTCATGCCGTCGGCACCGGTGAGCGAAAGAAGGATGTCGCCGTAGGCCGGAACCCCTTCGAGCACCTCGACGAAACCGTCGCCGTCGGCATCATCGGGCAGGGTCGGCGTCCGCGAATTGGCGGGCTCGCCGTCTTCGTCAAAGGCGCCGTGGATATGCTGGGCATGGGCGACGTCAGGCGTCAGGTTTTCGGCCATGACCGCCACGTTGATGTAAGGCGTGTCCTCGGCCTGGCCAAGAGACACGATGGCGCTGCCGAACACGCCGGAGTTGTTCAGTGCCGTCAGGTCGACGGACCAGGTTCCTTCCGACCCCTTGAGAAAGGTTTCAAAGGATCCGTAAGAACTATCAAGATGAGCCACGGGCTCTCCTCCCTATCGTAAAAAGCGGCGGGATCCGCCACCAGAAGTTGACCCCCGCATACACGTCCGGCGGTGTTCCAAGTTTCATCACGTGACCGTGTTCGGGCGTTTCCGGGCATATCGGTCCCGGTATGGCGCCTCCGATCCCGGCTGGGCGCCATGATGCGCCTGATCGCCGGGGAACGCTCGATGTTCGCCGATGCCTGCCTGCGCGAAAGAGGGCGCCCGGATCGCCGCGCGTTTGGGCCGGACCGTTGTCCGCGCTATATGAAATGGATCGAAGCGGCATCCGGCGGAAGGAGGCAAGATGGAGAGGGAGACCCGTTCGGAAAAGCGCGCCGGTCCGGCCATGAGGAGCGCACCCGCACCGAGCCTTGGGGCCATCGACGCCTTGCAGCGGGGCGATCCCGATGCGCCACCCCGGCCGATCCCCGACCTGAGCTGCATCGATCCGAGCTGCCGGATGGAGAAAGCCTCACGCTGTTTGCACGATACCGCCGCCCAGCTTTGCGTGCTGCCCAGCAGGTTGCGCAGGAGAATCCGCGCAAGACAGCTTCTCGGCTTCTGGTCTGAGCAGGACAAATGCTGGAAGCTGCCGGAAATCCAGTTCGACGGGCCGCTGCCGCTTACCGGGCTGGCCCCGATCCTTCAGGCCATGCCGGCTCACATGCAGCCGGCGGACATCTACGGGTTCCTGACCACGCCGCAGCCCGACCTCGAGGACGAGACGGGGCGCGCCATGACCGCCGCCGCGTGGCTTCGCAAGGGCGGGGATGCCGGGGCGGTGATCCGGCTCATCGAAGCATGATGGCGATGCCCCGCTGCGATGACGCCGACACCCGTGGCCGGGATCGAGTCGCGGCTTACGAAAGCCCCCCGACTGCGGTGATGCGATGACCCAGCTCGTTCAGCCTCGTCTCGTGAACCCGCCCGAGGGCGATCCCGGCGTCTATCTCGACTTCCGTTTCGGTCGCCGCGCCATGCTCTTCGATCTGGGCGACCTTGCCGCGCTCACGCCGCGCGAGCTGCTGCGCGTCAGCCATGTCTTCGTCTCGCATGCCCATATGGATCACATCGCCGGTTTCGACCGCCTGCTGCGGCTGCGGCTGCACCGGCCGCGCCCGCTCACCGTCATCGGCCCCGAAGGCTTCCTGAGGCAGACCGAGAACCGGCTGGGCGCCTTCACCTGGAACCTGCTCGATGCGCGCTCCGTCGATTTTCGCCTCACCGTGCAGGAGTTCGACGGCACACGCATCTCGGGAGCTGCCGAGTTTCGCGCCCGCGAGGCGTTCTGTCGCCGCGATCTGCCGCCGCCCGCGCTCGAACCCGGCCTCGTCCTGTCCGAGGCCGATTTCACGGTCGAGGCCATGGCGCTCGACCACAAGATCCCCTCGCTCGCCTTTGCCCTGCAGGAGCGGCTGCGCGTGAACGTCTGGCGCAGCGCGCTCGACGCGCGCGGCCTGCCCGTCGGCGCCTGGCTCGACGCGGCCAAGACCGCGATCCGCTCCGGCGCGCCCGACGCGCAGCGCATCGAGATCCCGGGCCATGGGTCCATGCCCCTTGGCGAACTTCGCCGAAGCATCCTGAAGGTCGGGCAGGGGCAGCGCGTGGCCTATGTCACCGATGCCGCCGACACCGCGACGAACCGCGAGCGGATCGTCGCGCTGAGCCGGGAGGCCGACCATCTGTTCATCGAGGCCACCTTCCTCGAGGCCGACCGCGACCTCGCCACCGCATCGGCGCATCTGACCGCCCGGGGCGCCGGTGAGATCGCCCGCGCCGCCGCTGCCCGCCGCGTGACGGGTTTTCACCATTCCGCCCGCTACGGCGACCAGACCGGCGTGGTGGCCGCCGAGCTCGCCGCCGCGGCGCATTCCGGGCCGGTTCGAACCGAAAGCCCGGCCAGCCCGGACCCGGCAGAGGAGCCGAACTGGCTGCGGCGGTGGCGCCGGAAGGGGCTTTCGCTCGATGCGGCGCTCGCCCGTTTCGACGGCTTGCCGCCGGTCGACACGACAGAGCTCATCGGGGCGTGGCGTGGCATGGGCCTGCCTAGCGGCCATCCGCTCGACGGGCTTCTCGAACGGCTCGGCTGGCGGGGCAAGCGCTTCGAGAGCGAGGACCACGTCGATCCGCTCGTCTTCGAGCCGGGGCTGGCGCTCGATCCCGCGCGCCTGCCCATGAAGACAGCGCTGCGCTGGCCCCGGCTCGCCCAAAGCCGTCCGAGCCGCATCGGGTTTCTTCTGCTGCGCCGCGCATTGCGTGCACGTGGCCCGGCCGCCCGTCTCGCACCGGTCTGCTTTCGCGGCTGTACCGGCGCGGCGATGATCTACGACCGGCAGCCGATCATCGACCATTTCCGCCGGATCGATGCGACGCGCCTGCTCGGCCTGATGCAGACGCGCGCGGCACCCCCCTATTTCTTCCTGCTGACGCGCGAGGAATAACGCGGTCTCGCCCGGCCGCAGGCAGGCAAGCGCGCCGGGCAAAGGATCACGTCCGGCGTTTTGCGCCCACCTCGTGCAGCCGGGTGGTGATCGCCTTGGGCGTGAGACCGGAGAACAGGCTGACCAGCCTGCTCGCCGGGTCGGGGACCACGTCGACCTTGCCCTCCATCATCGCGTCCCAGCCGCTGCGTGCGACCTTGCCTGCGTCGATCTTGGGCATGTCGTGCAGCACCGTATCCTCAAGCCCCTTGTCATAGATCGGCGTGTCGGTCGGGCCCGGCATCAGGCAGGTGATCGTCACCCCGTTCTCCTTGAACTCGTCCGCCAGGGCCCAGGCGAGACCGTTCACATAGGCTTTGGTGGCGTTGTAGACGGCGTTGTACGGCCCCGGCACCTGCCCCGCGATCGAGCCGGTGACGAGGATGCGCCCGCGTCCCTGCGCCCGCATCACCCGTCCAATTTTGTGGATCATCGAGGTGGTCTGCTTGACGTTAAGGTCGATCCGCTCGGCGATGTCGTCCCAGTTCTGCGCGACGAAGGGATCGCCGAGCGCCAGGCCGGCATTGGCGAAGAACAGCGCGATCTCGCGCCCTTCGAGATGCGACCAGAGCGCCTCGACCCCGTGACCGGTCGAAAGATCGGCGCGCAGTGCCTCGACCGTGCCGCCCAACCGGCGCAGCTGCTCGGCGGCCTGCTCCAGCTCGTCGCCATGAGCACAGATAACGAGGGGATAGCCCTCCTCGACCGCGATCCGGGCGAGCTGGTAGCCAATGCCCGAGGAGCCGCCGGTGATGACGGCCAATCCCTTGTCTGCCATCAATCCTCTCCCTCGGGTCTGGCCATGCGGCGGTGCATCCGCGCCAGCACGGGTTCGGGCAACACGCCGGTCAAGGCCGCCTGCACCTTGTTCATGAAGCCCGGCGTGATGCCGGAGCTGCCCTTCATCATCGCCTCGAAGCCCTCGCGGGCAACCTTTGCAGGGTCGGCCTTGTCCTCGTCCTGCCCCACCGGCGTATCTTCCATATGCGCGCGCTCGAAAAACGGCGTGTCGACCGGGCCGGGGCGCAGGCAGGTGACGGTCACGCCCGTCTCCTCGAGCTCGGCCCCCAGCGCCAGCGACAGGTTGTCGAGATAGGCCTTGGACGCGTTGTAGACCGCCTGATAGCTGCCCGGGATCATCCCGGCGATGGAGCCGGTGACCAGCACCCGCCCCGCACAGTGCTCCACCATGCCCTGCAGCACCCGGTGCAGCATCGCCGTGGTGCCCTTGACGTTGAGATCGATGACGCGCGCGATCTCGTCCCATTCCTGGTCGAGGAAGGCATGGCCCAGGCCCACACCGGCGTTGGCCATGAAGTAGTCAACGCGCCGCGTCCCGATCCGCTCGAACAGGTCGGCCACGCCGTGTTCGGTCGCGAGATCGGCGCGCAGCGTCTCGACCGAAACGGCGGCGGTCGAAAGCTTTGCCCCCGCCGCCTCGATCGCGGCCTCCTCGGCCACGATGAGAACGTCGTGCCCGTCCGCGACCGCCAGCCGGGCCAATTCGAAGCCGATGCCGGACGAGGCGCCGGTGACGACCGCGAAATTCCCCGTCCGGCTCATACCGTCGCCGTGCCGGGCTTGAGCACGACCTTGGTCCAGTCGTTCTGGTTGTCCTTGAAGTTGCGATAGCCGCGCGGCGCCTCC
>NZ_JAMYXC010000217.1 GCF_024159025.1 Limimaricola litoreus | reverse complement strand
CGCAGCGCCGCCTGCCGCTCGGCCCCGCGCTGCGCCAGTGCTGCGGCGGCGCGGTGACGCTGGTCTGGGAGCGGTTCGACGACGCCTCCCTGCCGGAAACCCTGCCCCGCGCCCGCCCGCTCGGACCGGCCTCCGACATGCCCGAAGCGGTTGCCCGCAAACGCAAGGCAATGCGCCCCGGAGCGCCGCCCGCGCTTCTCGACGGCTGGCTCATCGAGACCCCGCTGCCCGTGGCCCAACCGCTCTGGGTCTGGGGCGCGGGCCATGTCGGCCGCGCCATCGTCTCGGTCATGGCGCCGCTGCCGGGCCGCGCGATCACCTGGATCGACCTGTCGCCCGACTGCTTTCCGGACGAGATCCCTCAAGGCGTCACCATGATCCCCGCCGCCGCGCCCGCCGCCCTGATGCCGCGCGCACCGCGCGAGGCCGATCACCTGATCCTGACGCGGGACCACGACCTCGACCTCGCGCTGTGCCACGCCGCCCTCGCCCATGGCTTCGCCAGCTGCGGGTTGATCGGCTCGGCCACCAAATGGGCCCGCTTCCGGTCGCGGCTTGCGGCGCTGGGCCATTCCAACGCCTTGATTTCCCGCATTGCCTGTCCGATAGGCGACACCTCTCTCGGCCGCGACCCCCAGGCCATTGCCGTCGGGGTCGCGAGCGCGCTACTGAAAGGCGGGAATGAAAAGATGACGAGGGACCGCGCCGTATGACGACGCCGCTGCTGGAGCTGTCCGGCCTGACCAAGGCCTATCCCGGCGTGGTCGCCAATTCGGAGGTCTCCTTCGACATCGCCCGCGGCGAGGTGCATGCGCTCCTGGGCGAGAACGGCGCCGGAAAATCCACGCTGGTCAAGACGATCTACGGCCTCGTGCAGCCCGATGCAGGCCATATGCGGCTCGACGGCAAGCCCTTTGCCCCGACCGAGCCCTGCGCCGCCCGCGCCTCGGGCGTCGCCATGGTGTTCCAGCACTTCTCGCTCTTCGACGCGATGAGCGTGGCCGAGAACGTGGCGCTGGGCATGGAGGAGCCGCCCGCGCTGAACCGGCTCGCCCAGCAGATCCGCGAGGTCTCCAACGCCTACGGCCTGCCGCTCGACCCCGACCGCATCGTCGGCGATCTTTCGGCGGGCGAACGCCAAAGGGTCGAGATCGTGCGCTGCCTGCTGCAGGAGCCGCGGCTTTTGATCATGGACGAGCCGACCTCGGTGCTGACGCCGCAGGAGGTGAACATCCTGTTCGAGACCCTGCGCAAGCTGCGCGCCGAGGGCGTCTCGATCCTCTATATCAGCCACAAGCTCGAAGAGATCCGCACGATCTGTGACAGCGCCACGATCCTGCGCCACGGCCGCGTCGTCGGCAAATGCGACCCCAAGACCACGGCCGCGCGCGACATGGCCGAGCAGATGGTCGGCGCGACGCTGTCGACGCCCTCGCGCGCCAGCGGACGCACCGGCGAGGTGGTGCTGGAGTTGTCGGGCCTCGCGGCCCCGGCCCCGCGCGCCTTCGGCACCGCGCTGCGCGACATCGATCTGGAGCTGCGCGCGGGCGAGGTGCTGGGCATCGGCGGCGTCGCGGGCAACGGGCAGGACGAGCTGGCGATGGCGCTCTCGGGCGAAATGGCTGTCGCTCCGGGCATGATCCGCTTCAAGGGCCGCGAGATCGGGCGCGAAGGCGTCACCGCGCGGCGCCACATGGGACTTCTCTGCGCGCCGGAGGAGCGGATGGGCCACGCCGCCGCCCCCGACATGAGCCTGACCGAGAACGCGCTGCTGACCGCCGGTCCGCGCGAGGATCTGGTGCGACACGGCTTTTTGCGCTGGGGCCGTGCGAAGGGGTTTGCCGAGCGGGTGATCGAGCGCTTCGACGTGCGCACCCCCGGCCCCGGCACGGCGGCCCGCGCGCTGTCGGGCGGCAACCTGCAGAAGTTCGTCATCGGGCGTGAGATCATGCAGCGCCCGGAGGTGCTGGTCGTCAACCAACCGACATGGGGCGTCGACGCCGCCGCCGCCGCGACGATCCGGCAGGCGCTCTTGGATCTGGCCGAGGCGGGTGCGGCGCTGATCGTGATCAGCCAGGATCTCGATGAGCTGATGGAGATCTCGGACCGCTTCGCCGCGCTCAACGGCGGCACGCTGAGCGCCTCGCGCCCGGCGCAGGGGCTGGGGATCGACGAGATCGGGATGATGCTGGGCGGCGCGCATGACATGGCGCCCGCGCATGGGGAAGGCTGAGGGATCTTGCGTATTTCGGGAAAGATGAACGAGGGGCCGCGCGCCCCGGGGACCGCCACGTGATCCGGCTCGAACGCCGCCCGGAGCCGTCCCGTGCCTGGACCATCGCCACGCCCTTCGTCGCGGTGGCGCTGACCATGCTGGCGGGCGGGCTGATGTTCGCCGTGCTGGGCAAGGACCCGGTCGAGGCGATCCGCACCATCTTCTGGGATCCGCTCTTCGGCGATTTCGCCTCCTATTCGCGCCCCCAGCTTCTGGTGAAGGCCGGGCCGCTCATCCTCATTGCCATCGGCCTCTCCCTCGGGTTCCGAGCCGGCATCTGGAACATCGGGGCCGAGGGGCAATACATCCTCGGCGCGATCTTCGCCGCCGCCACCGGGCTCGCCTTCTACCCCGCCGAGAGCTGGCTGGTCTTTCCGGCGATGATACTGGCGGGTGCGCTGGGCGGCATCCTCTGGGCGATGATCCCGGCGCTGCTCAAGGTCCGCTTCGGCACCAACGAGGTGCTGGTCTCCTTGATGCTGGTCTATGTGGCCGAGGCGCTTCTCGCCTCCATGGCGCTGGGCCTGCTGCGCAACCCCGAGGGCATGGGCTTTCCCGGCTCGCGCAACCTCGCGCAATACCCGTCGGCTGCCAATCTCGACCTCATCCCCGGCACCGGCCTGCATTGGGGCGTGGCGCTGGCGCTGATCGCCGTCATCGTCGGACAGGTCGTCATGACCCGTCACCAGCTCGGCTTTCGCGTCCGCCTTGCCGGGCAAAGCCCACGCGCCGCCGTTTTCGGCGGGGTCAACCCGGGCTGGCTCATCGTCGTCTGCATGGGCATCTCGGGCGGCCTTGCGGGCCTCGCGGGCATGTTCGAGGTCGCCGGCCCCGCGGGCCGCCTCGGCATCGATTTCAACGTGGGCTACGGCTTCACCGCGATCATCGTGGCCTTTCTCGGACGGCTGAACCCGATCGGCATCCTGCTGGCGGGGCTGCTGATGGCGCTGACCTACATCGGTGGCGAGCTGGCGCAGCTGCAGATGAACCTGCCCCTCGCGGCGATACAGATGTTCCAAGGCATGCTGCTGTTCTTCCTGCTCGCGGTCGACGTGCTGACGGCCTTCCGCTTCCGCATGGGCCGGAGGGTCGTGGCATGAGCAACATCGACCCGATCCTGCTTCTCACCGCGATCATCATCGTCTCCACCCCGATCCTCCTCGCCGCCATCGGCGAGCTGGTGGTCGAGCGCGCGGGCGTGCTGAACCTCGGGGTCGAGGGGATGATGATCACCGGCGCGGTCTGCGGCTTCGTCGTGGCGACCATGACAGGCTCGCCCTGGCTCGGCTTTGCGGGTGCTGCGCTGGGCGGCGCGCTTTTGTCGATGATCTTCGGTATCCTGACGCAGCTTTTCCTGTCGAACCAGGTGGCCACCGGCCTCGCGCTGACGCTGTTCGGCCTTGGCCTCTCGGCGCTGATGGGCCAGGGCTACATCGGCGTGAAGGGCCCCGCCGTGCCCGACCTCTACCTGCCGCTGCTGCGCGACATCCCCGTGCTCGGCCCGATCCTGTTTCGCCACGATATCATCGTCTATCTCGCGCTGGCCATCGTGCTGGGCGTCTGGCTGTTTCTCAACCGCACGCGCGCGGGCCGGGTGCTGCGCGCGGTGGGCGAAAACCACGACGCCGCCCATGCGCTGGGCTACAAGGTCGTGCGCGTGCGGCTCATGGCGATCGCCTTCGGCGGCGCCTGTGCGGGGCTCGGGGGCGCCTATCTGAGCCTCGTGCGCGTGCCGCAATGGACCGAAGGCATGACCGCGGGCGCGGGCTGGATCGCGCTCGCCATCGTGGTCTTCGCCAGCTGGCGGCCCGGGCGGCTGGTGCTGGGCGCATGGCTCTTCGGCGGCGCCACGGCGCTGCAGCTGGCGCTGCAGGCCTCGGGCGGCGTGCAGATCCCGATCGAATACCTGCAGATGGCGCCCTATCTGGCGACCATCCTCGTTCTCGTCATCCTGCGGGCGGGGCGTGCCCCCGGCTCGCTCGGCCGCCCCTTCCACGCCTCGAGCTGAGGCGGAAGACACCACCAACAGGGAACAACGACATGACCTTCAAGACAGTGCTTCTGGGTGCCACCGCCGCCATGGGCCTCGCCACCGGGGCGATGGCGCAGGACGACAAGACCAAGGTGGGCTTCATCTACGTCGGCCCGATCGGCGATCTCGGCTGGTCCTACCAGCATGACCAGGGCCGCCTCGCGGTCGAGGAGGAGTTCGGCGACAAGGTCGAGACGGTCTATGTCGAAAGCGTCCCCGAGGGCCCCGACGCCGAGCGCGTGCTGACGCAGATGGCGCTGCAGGGCGCAGACATGATCTTCACCACCTCCTTCGGCTTCATGGAGGCGACGATGAACGCCGCCCAGAAGTTTCCCGACGTGAAGTTCGAGCACGCCACCGGTTACCAGCGCGCCGACAACGTCTCGACCTACTCCGCCCGCTTCTACGAGGGCCGCGCGGTGCAGGGGCTGATCGCGGGCGAGATGACCGAGAGCAACATCATCGGCTACATCGGCTCCTACCCCATCCCCGAGGTGATCCGCGGCATCAACGCCGCCTACCTGCAGGCCAAGAAGGTGAACCCCGAGGTCGAGTTCCGCGTGGTCTGGGCCTACACCTGGTTCGACCCGGCGAAAGAGGCCGAGGCCGCCAAGGCGCTGATCGACGCGGGCGCCGACGTGATCCTGCAGCACACCGATTCCACCGCACCGCAAGCCGCGGCGCAGGAGGCGGGCGACGTCATCACCTTCGGCCAGGCCTCCGACATGCTCGACTACGCGCCCGAGCCGCGCGTCAGCTCGATCATCGACAACTGGAACCAGTACTACATCGACCGCGTCGGCGCGGTGATGGACGGCAGCTGGGAGTCGCAGGACACCTGGGGCGGCATCGACAGCGGCATGGTCGAGATCGGCGAGATCACCGAAGCCGTGCCCGCCGAGGTCAAGCAGGCGGCGCTGGAGCTGAAGGACAAGATCGCCGCGGGCGAGGTGCACCCCTTCACCGGCCCGATCAACAAGCAGGACGGTTCGGCATGGCTGGCCGAGGGCGAGACCGCCGATGACGAGACGCTGGCGGGGATGAACTTCTACGTCGAAGGCCTCAAGGGCGAGATCCCGCAGTAAGCCGCGCGACCGCGACATGGGAAAGGCCCGCCATTGGCGGGCCTTTCCTGCTTTCTACCGCGGGGTTGAGCGCGGGTTCCGAAGCGCCCGGCCCTTTCCGCGGGACACTTCCCTGACGATGCGGATTCTTGGCGCTCAGCCATCCGCCCGGATCGTGGCGTTCTTCGGATCATAGGGGCTGTCTTCGGTCACCTCGGCATCCCACAGCTCGCGGAACATCCGGACCTTGAGCTTCGTGCCCGGGGCGGCGAGATCGGGGCGCACATAGCCCATGCCGATGGACTTGCCGAAACCCGCCGACCAGCCGCCCGAGGTCAGCCGCCCGACCTTTTCCCCGCCCGCATAGAGCGCCTCGCGACCCCAGGGGTCCGCGTCCTGCGGCCCGTCGATCAGAAGCGTCACGCATTTCGAGCGGATGCCTATGGCCTCCATCGCCGCCTTGCCGTGGAATTCCTTGGACAGATCCACGAAGCGGTCGAGACCGGCCTCCAGCGGCGTCGCGTCGCGGCCCAGCTCGGTGCCGAAGGCGCGGTAGGATTTCTCCTGCCTGAGCCAGTTCTGGGCGCGCGCGCCCACGAGCTTCAGGCCGGAGGGCTCGCCCGCCTCAATGAGCTTGTCCCACAGGTGGTTCTGCATCTCGATCGGATGGTGCAACTCCCAGCCCAGTTCGCCGGTATAGGCCACGCGCAACGCCCGCACCGGCACCATGCCAAGCTCGATCTCGCGGTATGACAGCCACGGAAAGCGCTTGTTGGACAGCACGGTGGCCGAATCGGCGTCGCGCACCAGCCGGTTGAGCACCTCGCGTGCGCGCGGGCCCGCAATGGCAAGGACGCCCCATTGCGTGGTCACGTCCTGCACCTCGATCCGGCCGAACTCGGCCTCCTTGTCCTCCACCGCCTTGCGCAGGAAATCGGCGTCATAGGCGCTCCAGGCGCCTGCCGAGACGAGGTAGAATCGGTCCTCGGCCAGCCGCACGATGGTGTATTCGGTGCGCGTCGTGCCCGCATCGGTCAGCGCGTAGGTGAGGTTGATGCGGCCCACTTTCGGCAGCTTGTTGGTGGTGAACCAGTCGAGGAAGGCGGCGGCGCCCGAGCCCTTCACCTCGTGCTTGGTAAAGGCCGTGGCGTCGATCAGCCCGACGCCCTCGCGGATCGCGCGCGCCTCATCGGCCGCATATTCCCACCAGCCGCCCCGCCGGAACGAGCGGGTGTCGTGGTCGAAGCTCTCGGGCGCGCCCACCGGCCCGTAATAGTTCGGCCGCTCCCAGCCGTTCACGACGCCGAACTGCGCGCCCTTCTCCTTTTGCCGGTCATAGGCGGGCGAGGTGCGCAAGGGCCGCGCGGCGGGGCGCTCCTCGTCGGGATGGTGCAGGATGTAGACATGCTCGTAGGCCTCCTCGTTCTTGGCCACGGCGTAATCGGTGGTCATCCAGTCGCCGAACCGCTTGGGGTCGAGGCTCGCCATGTCGATCTCGGCCTCGCCCTCGACCATCAGCTGCGCAAGGTAATGCCCCGCCCCGCCCGCCGCGGTGATGCCGAAGGAAAAGCCCTCCGCCAGCCACATGTTGCGCAGGCCGGGTGCGGGGCCGATCAGCGGGTTGCCGTCGGGGGTGTAGCAGATGGGTCCGTTGAAATCGTCCTTCAGCCCCACCTCTTCCGAGGACGGAATGCGGTGGATCATCGACATGTATTCCTCCTCGATCCGGTCGAGATCGAGCGGGAACAGATCGGCGCGGAAGCTGTCGGGCACGCCGTAGGGGAAGCGCGCGGGGGCATTGCGCTCGTAGGGCCCGAGAATCCAGCCGCCGCGCTCCTCGCGCACGTACCACTTGGCGTCGGCGTCGCGCAGAACGGGATGCTGCTCGTTGGTCTTGCGCCACTCGACCAGCGCCGGGTCGGGCTCGGTGACGATGAACTGGTGCTCGACCGGGATCGCCGGGATCTTGATCCCCAGAAGCCGCGCCGTGCGCTGCGCATGGTTGCCGGTGGCGGTGACGACATGCTCGGCGGTGATGACGGTCTGCTCGTCGGAAGGGACGAGGTTGCCGCCCTTCTCGACCATCTTCGTCACCGTCACGCGCCATTCCGAGCCGGTCCAATCGTAGCCATCGACCTGCCACTTGCGCTCGATCGTCACGCCGCGCTGCCGCGCGCCCTTGGCCATCGCCATGGTGACGTCGGCGGGGTTGATGTAGCCATCTGTGGGGTGGAAAATCGCGCCTTCGAGATCGTCCGTGCGCACCAGCGGCCAGCGTTCCTTGATCTGCGCGGGCGTCATCCACTCGAACGGCACGCCCACCGTCTCGGCGGTCGAGGCATAGAGCATGTATTCGTCCATGCGCGCCTTGGACTGCGCCATGCGCAGGTTGCCCACGACGAAGAAGCCCGCGTCGAGCCCGGTCTCCTGCTCCAGCGTCTTGTAGAACTTGATCGAGTGGTCGTGGATCCATGTCGTGGCATAGGACATGTTGAAATAGGGCAGGAGGCCGGCGGCGTGCCATGTCGAGCCCGAGGTCAGCTCGTCGCGCTCCAGCAGCATGACGTCCTGCCAGCCTGCCTTCGCGAGGTGATAGGCAATCGAGGTGCCGACGGCGCCACCGCCGACGACAAGGGCTTTCACATGGGTCTTCATCGCGCGCACTCCGGGCTGGCCTTGTCCGCACCATCGCGCGAATCCGCGCGGGGGTGCGAAGCCCGGCGACACCTCGCGCGCCGAATGCGACAAGCATCACGCCAGCGCCCGGAATCTCTGGACAGACAGGCGCGGCTCGGCCTCCAATGGAGGCATCTTCCGCGTGGATGCCAAGGGAGGGAACGCCATGAAGACGCTCGACGTCGCCGAGGCGGCACGGATCATCGACGGCATGAATGGCGGGATCGAGGGGCCCGACGTGGTCGAGACCATCGACCTGCGCGGCGTGCAGGCGGCGATGCTGAAACGCGGCATCCTCTACATCGCCGGCACCAACGAGTTCTCGGACTGGTTCGAATTCAACTTCGACTTCATCCACGACCGCGCCCCCGATGCGCATGGTTTTCGCATGGCGCCGGGCGACAGCGGCGCGATCTGGCACGCGGGCTTTCTCGAACACGCGCAGATCGTCTATGCCTTTGCCAAGCCGCAGAAGCCGTCCTTCATCATCGGCCATTCGCTGGGCGGCGCTTCGGCGCAGATCGTCGGCGGCTCTCTCGGCGTGCCGAGCCTGGCCTTCGGCAGCCCGCGCACGCATCTGGGGCCCGCGCATTTCGGCCGCGAGGGTTTCGTGCTCAACATCTGCCGCACCGACGACACGCTGTGTCATTTGCCGCCGCGCTTTCTGGGGTTCCGGCACATCGGCTCGGTGCATTGGCTGAGCCCGCCCGTGGGCGAGGTCGAGGAGGGCCATTCGATCGAGAGCTATGCCGAACTGCTCGAAGACGGCCCCCTGCCCGCGACCTTCCCCAAGGCCTGGCCGCCCGTGTCCTGAGCGGTTGTGAAGCCCCCCGCCCCCCCGTAAAAGACCTCCAACGTCTGGGAGGACATCATGCAGCTCTGCCGCTCCATCGCCGCCATCCGCGACGCGGTCGCGGGGTTTCGCGCCGCCGGCGAGAGCGTCGGGCTGGTGACCACCATGGGTGCGCTGCACGCGGGCCACATGAGCCTCGTGGCGACGGCCCGCCGCGATCACGACCGGGTGGTCGCGACGATCTTCGTCAACCCGACCCAGTTCGGCGATCCGAAGGATCTCGAAACCTACCCGCGCAGCGAGGAGGCCGATCTTGAGATGCTGGAGGCGGTGGGCTGCGACGCGGTGCTGATCCCGCGCGCGGACGAGATCTATCCGCAAGGCGACGAGACCATCGTCGAGACGCGCGACCTCGCCGTGCGGCTGCACGGCGCGGTGCGACCCGGTCATTTCCGGGGCGTCGCCACCGTCGTCACCAAGCTGTTCAACATCACCCGCCCCGACGCCGCCTATTTCGGCGAAAAGGATTACCAGCAGCTGCAGGTGATCCGCCGCATGGCGCGCGACCTGCACATGGGCATCGAGATCCACGGCGTGCCGACGCTGCGCGAGGAAGACGGGCTCGCCATGTCGTCGCGCAACGCCCGCCTGACGGCGCAGGACCGCGTCGCCGCCCTGTGCCTGAGCCGCGCGCTCGACCGGGCCGAGCGGATGGCAATGGAGCGCGCCAGCCCTGCGCAGATCGAGGCCGCGATCCGGGCATGCATCGCCGACGAGCCGCGCGCCCGGCTCACCGGGCTCGACATCGTCGCGCCCGAAAGCCTTGCGCCGCTGCGCCAATCGCCCGACGCGTCGCTGTCGGAGCCCCTAGCCATCATGATCTCGGCCCAGTTCGGCGAGGTCCTCTTGATCGATCAAAGGGAGATCACCCCGTGAGCAGCCAGACCGAAACCATCCGCCGCGTCACCGTTCCGCAGATCGCGCGCCGCAAGGGCGGCGAGCCGATCGTGTCGCTGACATCCTATCACGCGCACACCGCCGCCATCGTCGACCGCTACGCCGATTTCATCCTCGTCGGCGACAGCCTCGGCATGGTGATGCACGGCATGGAAAGCACGGTCGGCGTCTCGCTCGATTTGATGATCATGCACGGTCGCGCCGTGGTGCGCGGCACCAAGCGAGCGCTGATCGTGGTCGACATGCCCTTCGGCAGCTACGAGGAAAGCCCCGCCATGGCCTTCCGCAACGCGGCGCAGATCATGAAGGAGACGCAATGCGGCGCGGTCAAGCTCGAGGGCGGGGCGCGCATGGCCGAGACGATCCGCTTCCTGACCGAGCGCGGCATCCCGGTGATGGCGCATATCGGCCTGACCCCGCAATCGAGCCATGTCATGGGCGGCTTCAAGACCCAGGGCCGCAACGAGGACACTTGGGAGGCACATCTCGAAGACGCGCGCGCCGTGACCGAAGCCGGCGCCTTCGCGGTGGTGCTCGAAGGCATGGTTGAGCCGCTGGCGGCCAAGATCACCAAGGCCGTGGACATCCCCACCATCGGCATCGGCGCCAGCGCCGAGTGCGACGGGCAGATCCTCGTGCTCGAGGACATGTTGGGCCTCAACCCCTGGACGCCGAAGTTCGTCAAGGTCTACGGCCAGCTCGGCCCGATGATCGAGGATTCGGTCAAGCGCTACGCCGAGGACGTGAAATCCCGCGCCTTTCCGACCGAAGACGAAGTATATCGCTAGAGCCACCCCTGAAGGAACAGCCATGCTCGGCCGCCGCACCCTGATCGCTTTCGGCCTCGCCGGGCTGCTCATTCGGCCCGGGGCTACTACGGGGAGCTGGTGACGCGGTTCGCACGCGATGCGCGTTTGCAGGTTCTCGGGACGGATCTTCCCGGTCAGCGTCTCGTGCGGCGCATCTCGAACTGATCAGGTGCCAAGCGGCTGGCCATTCGCCGGCCGCCGCCGACCCCGCGACCTGAGGCGATGGGCCGCCGCCGCATAGGCGCCGAGCACGCCGAACAGCACCATAAGGATGCGGGCGCCGGGCAGATCCTCATGCGTCTCGGTGCCCAGACAGGCAAGGCCCGATACGACAGCGAGCGTTAGGAATGCGATGGCCCAGTTGCGCATGTGACCCAAAATCCGGTTGTTGCAGATGACCGCCAACGCGGTCGGGACGGGCCGGGTTCCCGCCCCCGCCGGGCTTTCAGATATCGCGCGGCGTCACGGGGTCTCGCAGCGCCTCCCCCCGCGCCAGCGCCTCGATATTGGCGATCACGCGTTCGCCCATCGCCAGCCGTCCCTCGACGGTGGCCGACCCCATGTGCGGCAGCAGCACCACGTTGGGCAGCGCCCGCAGCCGGGGATTGATCTCGCGCCGCTGCTCGAACACGTCGAGCCCCGCGCCGGCGATCTCGCCCGCCCGCAGCGCCCGCGTCAGCGCGTTCTCGTCGATCACCTCGCCGCGCGAGGTGTTCACCACCACCGCGCCGGGTTTCATCAGCGCGATGCGGCGCGCATTGACGAGGTGATAGGTGGCCGGGGTGTGCGGACAGTTGATCGACAACACGTCGCATTTCGCGATCATCTGGTCGAGGCTGGGCCACCAGCGCGCGCCGAGCTCGTTCTCCAAAGCCTGCGGCAGGCGATTGCGGTTGTGGTAGCCGATCCGCATCCCGAAGGCCGCGGCGCGCCGCGCCACCGCCTGTCCGATCCGCCCCATCCCGAGGATGCCCAGGCTGCGACCGTGAATGCGCCCGCCGAGCAGCAGGTCCGGCGACCAGCCCTCCCAGCCACCCGATTGCAGCAGCGCGAAGGCCTCCGGCAGGCGACGGGTGACGGCGAGTATCAGCACCATGGTCACATCTGCCGTATCCTCGGTGACGACATCGGGGGTGTTGGTCACGGCGATACCGCGCGCCTCGGCGGCGGCGACATCGATATGGTCCACCCCCGCCCCGTAATTCGCGATGAGTCGCAGTTCCCTTCCGGCGGCATCGAGGCTTGCGGCATCGATCCGCTCCGACAGCGTGGTGACGAGCACCTGCGCCCGGCCCAGCGCCGCCGCGAGCGCCTCGCCCGAAAGCGGTGCCTCCTGCGGGCCGGGGGTAAAGTCGAACAGCGCGTCGAGGCGCGCCTCGACCGCGGCGGGCAGGCGTCGCGTCGCGATCACATGAAGGCGTTTGTGTGCCATTTCGCCCCCCTTGCGCTTTTCCCCGGCGCGGCTTCGTGACAGACTGCCCGGACCGCGGGTGCGGTGCAAGAACGCGCCTTACGCGCCCCGCGCGGCCAATGCATCGGGACCGGACGGATACAGCTCGAATGATGAATTTCGGACCAATCGCGGCGTTGCTGGTGGCTTTCGCGGCACAGCCCGCGCTCGCGCAGCAGGATGAGACGCGCCCGAAGCTGCGCCCCGCCGATCTCGGCGCATCGGCGCCGACCCAGCCGGCCCCGGATGTCGCCTCTGCCCTCGCGGCGGCCGTCGCGACAGCGGCCCCGCCGGCGGAGGTCGGGGCGAGCACCCCACGCGAGATTGCCCTGCCCAAGGGCCCCACCCGCGGCCCCGAGACCAACCTGCCCTTGCCGCGCTTCGTGTCGCTCTCGACCGACCGGGGCAACGTGCGGCGCGGGCCGTCGCTGTCGCACCGCATCGACTGGGTCTTCCTGCGCCGGGACATGCCCCTGCAGGTCACCGCCGAATACGGCCACTGGCGCCGGGTCACGGACCGCGAAGGTGTCGGCGGCTGGATGCATTACGCGATGCTCTCGGGCGTGCGCAGCGTCATCGTCGATGCCGAAACCCTCCCCCTGCGCGCCAAGCCGCGCGCCGACGCCGCGGTGGTGGCACAGCTGGAGGCCGGCGTGGTGGCGCGCTTGGGCGAGTGCGAACCGGAGTGGTGCCGCCTGACCGCGGGCGGTTACAAGGGCTGGGCCCCCAAGGCCGATCTTTGGGGGGTGACCCCGGACGAGATCCGGGACTGAGCGCATGGCGGCGCGGAGCCACGAGGACCGGCTGAACCTCTCGGCCGGGATCGCTTCCGTGTCGGTGGCGCTGATCCTGATCGCGGCCAAGCTGTGGGCCTTGTTCCAGACCGGCGCGCTCTCCGTCGCGGCGACGCTGGCCGATTCCGCGCTCGATCTGGCGATGTCGCTCGGCGCGCTCGCCGCGATCACCTATGCCGCCCGCCCCGCCGATGACGACCATGCCTTCGGTCACGGCTCGGCCGAGGATCTCGCGGCGCTGGGCCAGTGCCTGTTCATCCTCGGCTCCGCGGCGCTGATCGGTGGCGCGGGCGCGCAGCGGCTGGCCAACCCGGCGCCGGCGGTGCCGATGTCCGAAGGCGCGGGCATCGCGGTGATGGCGCTCTCCATCGCCCTGACCCTCGCGCTCGTGGCCTGGCAGCGGCACGTGGCGCGTGCCACCGGCAACCGCGTGGTGGCGGCGGATTCGCTGCATTACCTCGGCGATCTGATCCCCGCGATCGGCGCCATCGGCGCGCTATGGGCCTCGCGCCGCTTCGGGCTGGGTTGGATCGACCCGGTCGTCGCCATCAGCGCGGCGCTCCTGATGGCGCATGGCGCGCTGCGGATCGGGCGCGACGCCTGGGACGCGCTGATGGACCGCGCCGTCGATGCCGAGACCGTGGCCGGGATCGAGGCGATCGCCCGCGGCTTTCCCGGCGTGCACGGCCATCACGACCTGCGCACCCGGCGCTCTGGCGGGCGGGTCTTCGTGAACCTGCATATCGAGCTCGACGGGGCGCAGAGCCTGCACGAGGCCCACGCCATCGGCGCCGGGCTCAAGCATGCGATCCTCGCGCGCTACCCGCGTGCCGACGTGATCATCCACAAGGACCCGGTTTGAACCGGAGCAGTGCCGCAGCTGCATGAGAAAGGCCGCACCGACAAGAGGAGGCATTCACGGCAATGGCCATGCGCCCGACCCCATGGGAACAGCGCAGGAGCGGGCGACGTTGGCCTGCCACAGACATGATTTCCGGAGGCCGCCATGACCGTAACGCTCGAAACCCTCGAAGGCCGCCTTCTGGCGCAACGCAAGGTGCTCGCCCATCTGCTGGCCGCGCTCGACGGTGCGGAAGGCGATGCCTTGCGCGAATATGTCCGGGACCGCAGCCATATGAGCGCCGCCGAGGAAGACCCCGGCGCGGTCCCCGGCGAGGGGCTGTCGATCGAGGGCGCACTGGCCGACGAGATGCACCATATTTCCGAAGCGGCGGAGGCGCATCGCAAGGCGCGCTGAACCGCGCTAGCCACAGGATGCGAAAAAGGGGGCGCGGTGATCCGCGCCCCCTTTTCCATCGGGTGTGACGATCCGTGAAGAGATCAGTCCCAGAAGCCTTCGTCGACGCCTTCGAGTTCTTCGAGCTGCTCTTCGCTCATGCGCGTGACGATGGCATAGCTGCGGTCATCGACCGCCACGAGGCGGACGTCGCCGGTGGCCAGCATCACGTGCTTGTCGGCGATGTCGAGAAAGCCGCCGACCTCGGCCACGACGCCGACCATCTGGCCGTCGCGCGACAGGACCACGTCCTCGATCTCGCCGATCTCGTTCCAGTCCGGGCCAAGCGCGTCATAGGTGCCGACGGTGTCCCAGCCTTCGTCATCGGCCTCGTTGGTGGTGTAGATCGCACCGCCGGTGATGTCGCGGGTGCGGATCAGCTCGCCCTGCATGCCCGCCATATCGGCGCTCGTCATGGCCGAGGTCTCGGTCATGGCATGGGTTTCAGCCAGCGCGCCGGTGGCGGCGACGGAGAGAGCGAGGGCGCTTGCGGTAAGAAGTTTCATCTCGGTATTCCTTGTCGTCGTTCACTGTTGCCCCCTCAACGGCCCGGGTACGACAGAGTTCCGATCCCCCCGCGTTCCGTTCCGTACCGTGCGGCTCAGGCTGCCAGCCCACGCCCGCGCAGCAGGGCCTCGACGCTGGGCATGGCACCGCGAAACCGCTCGTAGAGCAGCCCCGCCTCTTCCGATCCACCGCGCGAGAGCACGTGCGCCTCGAGCTTGCGCGCGGTCTCGGCATCGAAGGGATCACCCGCCTCGCGAAAGGCCTCGAAGGCGTCGGCATCCATCATCTCAGACCACAGGTAGCTGTAGTAGCCCGCGGCGTAACCGTCGCCCGAGAAGACATGCGCGAAATGCGGCGTCGCGTGGCGCATGACGATGGCGCGCGGCATGCCGATCGCCTCGAGCACCTCGGCCTGCCGCTGCATCGGATCGGCGGGGGCCGCACCGCAGTGAAACTCCAGATCGACGATCGCCGATGAGGCCTGCTCGACCGTGGCGAAGCCCTGGTCGAAATTCGCCGCCGCCAGCATCTTCTCCATCAGCGCCTCGGGCATCGGCGCGCCCGTCTCGGCATGGGTGGCGAACTCGCGCAGCACCTGCGGCACTTCGAGCCAATGCTCGAAGAGCTGGCTCGGCAGCTCCACGAAATCGCGCGCCACGGAGGTGCCCGAAATGCTCTCGTAGGTCACGTCCGACAGCATCTGATGCAGCGCGTGGCCGAACTCGTGGAACAGCGTGCGCGCGTCGTCGAAGGACAAAAGCGCGGGCGCGCCCTCGTCCGGCTTGGCGAAGTTGCAGACATTGAGCACGAGGGGGCGTACCTCCTGCCCGCCCATGCGATGCTGATCGCGCATCGTGGTGCACCATGCACCGGACCGCTTGGAGGGCCGCGCGAACCAGTCGCCGACGAAGACGGCGAGGTGTTCGCCGCCCCTGGTGATCTCGAAGGTCCGGGCGTCGGGGTGATAGACCGGCGCCTCGATCTCGCGCGCTTCGATGCCGAACAGGCGGTGCGCGACGGAAAACGCCGCCTCGATCATCCGGTCGAGCTGGAGATAGGGCTTGAGCGTGCCGTCATCGATCTCGTGCTCGGTCAAGCGGCGGGCTTCGGCGTAGTAGCGCCAGTCCCACGGCTCCAGCGGCCCCTCATGGCCATCGGCGTGCAGCATGTCGGCGTAGATCGCCGCATCCGCGTTCGCCGCCGCCCGCGCCGGGGTCCAGACCGCCTGCAGCAGCTCGCGCACCGCCTCGGGTGTCCTGGCCATCTCGGTCTCGAGCTTCCACGAGGCGTAGTCGTCATGGCCCAGAAGCTTCGCGCGCTCCTCGCGCAGTTTCAACGTCTCGGCCGCGATGGCACGGTTGTCGGTCTCGCCGCCATTCATGCCGCGCGCGATCCAGGCCTCAAAGGCCTGTCTGCGCAGCGCCCGGTTCGGCGAATATTGCAAGAAGGGCACGACCAGCGAGCGCGACAGGGTGATCACCGGCCCCGCCTCATTGCCCGCCGCGCGCGCGGCCGAGCGCAGTCCCTCGGGCAGATCGGCGAGATCCGCCTCCGACAGCGGCAGGGTCCAGCTCGATTCGTCCTTGAGCAGGTTCTGCGAGAACTGCGTGCCCAGCACGGACAGCCGCGCGCGGATCTCGGCCATGCGCTCGGCCTCTGCCCCTTCGAGCTTGGCGCCCGCCCGCACGAAACGCCGATGGGTGAGCATCAGGACCCGCGCCTCTTCCGGCCCGAGATCCAGTGTCTCGCGCGCCAGCCAGAGCGCGTCGATCCGGTCGAACAGTTCGCGGTTGCCGATCACCCATGAGGTATGGGCCGACAACATCGGCGCGAAATCGCGCTGCAGCGCCTGGCGGGCGGGTGAGCTGTCGGCGCCGGCCATGGCGTAGAAGGCGCCGAAGACCCGGCCCAGCCCCTCGTCCGCCATCTCCAGCGCGGCGATGGTATTGGCAAAGCTGGGAGCTTCGGGGTCGGCGGCGATCGCCTCGATGGCTTCGCGCGCCTCGGAAAGGACCGCCTCGGCGGCGGGCATCCAGTGGGCATCCTCGATGAGATCGTAAGGCGGCAGGCCGAAGGGCGTGTCCCAGGGCGCCAGTAGCGGGTTGGTCATGCGGGTCTCCTTTGCAGGAAACCTATGGGGCTGCGCCCCCCGCTTCCAGCCCCCGCCCGTCGCAGGTGGCGCAGCCCGCGCGCGGCTTGATGCGGATGACCCGCGTCTCGGCATAGAGCGTGTCATGGATCATCAGCCGCCCGGCCAGCGTCTCGCCTGCCCCGGTCAGCCGCTTGATCGCCTCGGCGGCCATCATCGCGCCAATGATCCCCGGCAGCGGCGAGAGCACGCCCGCCTCGGCGCAGGAGGGGATGAGCGAGGCCTCGGGCTTTTCGGGAAAGACGCAGGCCCAGCAGGGCGTGCCGCGCGCGGGCTCGTAGAGCGAGATCTGCCCCTCCCACTGGGTCAGAGCGGCGGCAACGAGCGGTCTCGCGGTGGCGACAGTGGCGGCATTGACGGTCTCACGCGTGGCGAAGTTGTCGGTGCCATCGAGGATCAGGTCGTAATCGCCGAACAGCTCCTCGGCGATCTCGGAGGTCAGGCGCCGCGCATAGGGGCGGATCTCAACATGCGGGTTCTGGGCGCGCAGCTTTTCGGCAGCGGCGTGGACCTTGGGCCTGCCGATCTGCGCCTCGTCGAACAGCACCTGCCTCCCGAGGTTGCTCAGATCGACATCGTCGTCATCGATCACTCCGATGGTGCCGACGCCCGCGGCCGCGAGATAGGTCAGCGCCGGGCAGCCCAAGCCCCCTGCACCAATGACCAGCACACGCGCGCGTTTGAGCGCCCCCTGCCCCGGCCCGCCGATCTCGCGCAAGGTGATGTGGCGGGCGTAACGGGTCAGCTCGGTCTCGGAAAAGCCCTTGCGCGGCGCGGGGACCTCGACCGGCGCGGCGCGCGCTTTCAGCAGGCGCAGCCCCCGCCCATAGCCCCAGACCATCGCCCCGCCCGCGAGGATCAGCAGCCACAACGCCGCCTCGCCCCCCGTCGCCATGCGCAGCGGGTGGCCATCGGGCAGGATCAGGTGCCCGGCGATCACGCCGGTCATCAGCAGCCCGACCATGTAGAGCCGCGCCTGACGCGGCGCGCCGGTCAGCGCGCCGATGCCCCACAGCGTCGCGATCATCACGCCGACGAGAATCACGCGAGCCCCCCGGTCGAGCCGAAGCCGCCCGCGCCGCGCGTGGTTTCATCCAGATCCCCGACCATCTCGAAGGCCGCGCGGACCACCGGTGCCAGCACGCCTTGGGCAATGCGCATGCCATGGGTCACGGTGAAGGCTTCCTGCCCGGCGTTCAGCACGATGACCCCGAGGGGGCCGCGGTAATCGCTGTCGATGGTACCGGGGCTGTTGGGCAGGGTGATTCCGTGCTTCAGCGCCAGCCCCGAGCGCGGCCTGAGCTGCAGCTCATGCCCCTCGGGCACCGCGATGCGCAGCCCGGTGGGCACTAGCGCCCGCGCGCCGGGGGCAAGGGCAATACCGTTTTCGCGATCCTGAGGCTGAAGATTGGCCAGAAGGTCGGCCCCCGCCGCCCCCGCCGTCTGGTAGGCGGGCAAGGGCAGGCTGCGATCCGCCCCCTCGGCCCAGCACAGCCTTACCCCGATGCGCGATTCCATGTTCATCTTTCCTCAAATACGCCCGCCGGAGGCGGTCCCGCCAGAGGACCCGAGCGCCTCGGCCAACCGATCCGCGAGCCGCGCGGCCACCGCCCTCTTCGACATGCGCGGCCAGTCCTCTGCTCCCTCCGCGGTGATCAGCGTCACGGCGTTCTCGGTGCCGCCCATGATCCCGGTTCCGGGCGAGACGTCGTTGGCGAGGATCCAGTCGCAGCCCTTGCGCGCCCGCTTGGCGGTGGCGTGCGAGATCACCTCGTCGGTTTCGGCGGCAAAGCCCACGACGAGGTCGGGCCGCCCCACCGCCATGCCCGCCACGCGGGCGAGGATGTCGGGATTCTCGGCCAGCGACAGCCCCGGCAACGCCCCGGCGCGCTTCTTGATCTTGCACGCCTGCGCCGTTTCGACCCGCCAATCGGCCACGGCGGCGGCGAAGACGGCGGCATCGGCGGGCAGCGCCGCCTCGACGGCGGCGAGCATCTCGGCGGCGGTCTCAACCTTCACCACCTCGGCGCCCTCGGGCGGGGCCGCGCTGGCGGGGCCGGTCACGAAGGTCACCCGAGCGCCGAGCCGCAGCAGCGCCACGGCGATGGCCGTACCCTGCGCACCGGAAGAGCGGTTGGCGATGTAGCGCACCGGGTCGATCGGCTCATGCGTGGGCCCGGAGGTGACCAGCAGGTGCCGCCCCGAGAGCGGCCCCTCATCCGGGCGCAGTGCCCGCTCGATCGCGGCGAGGATGGCGGCGGGTTCGGACATCCGCCCCGGCCCGAACTCGCCGCAGGCCATCTCGCCCTCGTCGGGGCCGACCACCGTGACGCCATCCGCCTTCAGCGTGGCGAGATTGCGTTGCGTCGCCGGATGCGCCCACATCCGCACGTTCATCGCGGGCGCGATCATCACCGGCGTGTCGGTGGCGAGAAGCAGAGTAGAGGCGAGGTCCGAGGCGCGCCCCTGCGCCATCTTGGCCATCATGTCGGCGGTGGCGGGGGCCACGACAAGCAGATCGGCCACGCGCGACAGCTGGATATGGCCCATCTCGGCCTCGGCAGTAAGGTCGAACAGCGCCTCGTGCACCTTCCTGCCCGCCAAGGCCGAAACCGACAGCGGCGTGACGAACTGGCCCGCGCTTTCGGTCATCACCGGCGTCACCTCGTGGCCCGCCTTCGACAGCTGTCGGATCAGCTCGAGCGACTTGTAGGCCGCGATGCCGCCGCCGATGATCAGGAGAATATGCGACATGGCTTCGCCCCGCAGTCAGTGCAGGGCGACCCTAGGCGCTTGTCGGGCCGTGAGCAATCGGGGCTCAGGCGAAGAGACCGCGCACCTCGCGCGATTGCGTCTCGAGGCTGCGGCGCATCTTGCCGAAGGCGGCGGCTTCGAGCTGGCGCACCCGCTCCTTGGACAGGCCCAGCTCATCACCGAGGCTTTCGAGCGTGCGGGGATCATCGCGCAGCTTGCGCTCGCGCACGATGAACTGCTCGCGGGCGTTCAGGGCGGTCAGCGCGCTGAGAAGCCACTGGCGCAGCATTTCCGTGTCATGGCTGTTCTGCACCAGTTCGGCGGCCTGCTGCCCGTCATCGACCAGCGCCTCGATCCATTCGCGCCCCTCGTCCTCGGTCGACTGGGTGGCGTTGAGCGAGAAGTCAGAGCCCGAAAGCCGACCTTCCATCATCTCCACATCGGCAAGCGGCACGCCCACTTCCTTGGCGATCATCTTGCGCAGCGTCGCACCGTCCAGCTCGCGCCCCTCGGCCGCGGCCTCGCGCTCGATCCGGGCCTGCACCCGGCGCATGTTGAAGAAGAGCGACTTCTGCGAAGAGGTGGAGCCGGTGCGCACCATCGACCAGTTGCGCATCACGTAATCCTGGATCGAGGCCTTGATCCACCAGACCGCGTAGGTCGAAAAACGCACGCCCCGGTCGGGGTCGAACTTGTCGGCCGCCTTCATGAGGCCGAGAGAGGCCTCCTGAATGAGGTCGTTCATCGGCGCGCCGTAGCGACGAAATTTCGACGCCATGGAAATGGCGAGCCGCATATAGGCGGTGATGAGCCGGTGCAGCGATTTCTCGCAACGCTGATCGCGCCAGGCGTAAGCGAGTCGCAGTTCGGTCTCGGCATCCAAGAGTTCCGCCCGCATCGCGTTGCGGGTCATCGACTGGTCCGCAAATCCGTCAAAAGCCATGTCATCGTCCCCGGGACATTGAAGGGTCGGTGTTCTTGCCATGGCCGGACGGCCTGCTAGTCACCTTGCTGACCCATTAACGCCGCGATCGCTCAGAAAGTTTCCCAGATGGCCTTGCAGAAATTGACGTTGGTTCTAGGCGGCGCCGCTTCGGGCAAGTCGGACATCGCCGAAGGCCTTGTGCAAAAGGCCGGCGGGCGGCGCGTCTATGTCGCGACGGCGCAGGCCTTCGACGCGGAGATGCGCGACAAGATCACCCGCCACCGCATCGCGCGCGGGCCGGGCTGGCACACGATCGAGGCGCCGCACGACCCCGGATCGGCCATTTCCGGCCTCGCGAACAGCGACACCGTGCTGATCGATTGCGCGACGCTGTGGCTGTCGAACCTGCTGCTGGCCGAGGCCGATATCGAAACCGAGACCGCGCGCCTCTTCGCCGCGCTCGGCGCCTGCGCCGCGCCGGTGGTGATCGTCTCCAACGAGGTCGGCGCCGGGATCGTGCCCGACAACGCGCTGGCGCGGCGGTTTCGCGCGGTGCAGGGCGGCTTCAACCGCCGCCTCGCCGCGCGGGCCGACACGGTGATCGGCGTAATGGCGGGGCTGCCCTTCGTGCTCAAGGGGCAGATGCCATGAGCGCGCTATGGCTGATCCGGCACGGGCCGACCCATGCCAAGGGGATGTGCGGCTGGTCCGACCTGCCCGCCGACCTGTCCGACACCGCCGCCCTCGCCCGCCTTGCGGCACGGCTGCCCGAGGCATCGGTGGTCTCCTCGACACTCGACCGTGCGGTGCGCACCGCCGACGCGGTGGCGGCTGCGCGACCCCGCCTGCCGCACGAGCCCGATCTGCGTGAAATCCATTTCGGCGCGTGGGAGCTGATGCGCCATGACGAGATCGAGGCCGAAAACCCGGCGCTGATCCGCGATTTCTGGGATCGGCCCGGCGATGTCGCCCCGCCCGGCGGCGAAAGCTGGAACGCGCTGCGCGCCCGCTGCGACGCGGCGATCGATCGGCTCTGGAGCGGCGGCGACCTGATCGTGGTGGCGCATTTCGGGGTGATCCTGACGCAGTTGCAGCGCGCGCTTGGTTGCACGGCCCATGAGGCCTTCGGCCACAGGATCGAGCCGCTGTCGCTCACCCGGATCACGCGCGGGGGCGATGGCTGGCAGGCCGCCGAGATCAACACCCTGCCCTGAACCGGGGTTAACCTTTCCTAAACCCCTGCCCTGCCAGCCTTCGCATCGGGGAGGACATGAAGATGGTGGCGCGGGCCTACACGGTGGCCTTCGAAGGGGTCGAGGCGCGGCTGGTCGAGGTGCAATGCGCCGTGACCGCCGGGATGCCGGGCTTCACCATCGTCGGCCTGCCCGACAAGGCAGTGAGCGAGGCGAAGGAGCGGGTGCGCGCGGCGCTCTCGGCGCTGTCCATCGCGCTGCCGTCCAAGCGGGTCACGGTGAACCTGTCTCCCGCCGACCTACCCAAGGAGGGCTCGCATTTCGATCTGCCGATCGCGCTGGCGCTGCTCGCCGCGATCGAGGTGCTGCCCGAGGAGGATGTCGCGGCCACGGTGGCCTTGGGCGAGTTGTCGCTTTCGGGCGATCTCGTGCCCGTCATCGGCGCTCTGCCCGCCGCCATGGCCGCCGCCGAGGAAGGCCGCCGCCTGCTCTGCCCCGCCGCCTGCGGAGCAGAAGCCGCCTGGGTCGAGGCGGTCGAGGTGATCGCGGCGCCGACGCTCGCCCGCGCGATCCGGCACTTCACCGGGCAGCAGATCATCGCCCCCGCGCAGCCGGGCCTCGCCGCACCGGACGCGCCCGCGCGGGACCTGCGCGACGTGAAGGGACAGGAGCGCGCCAAGCGGGCGCTGGAAATCGCCGCCGCCGGGCGGCATCACCTGCTACTGGTCGGCACGCCCGGCTCGGGCAAATCGATGCTGGCGGCGCGCCTGCCCGGCATCCTGCCGCCGCTCTCGCCCGTCGAGGCGCTGGAAACCTCAATGATCCACTCGGTTTCGGGGCTTCTCACCGATGGCGGCATCAACAGGGCCCGCCCCTTTCGCGAGCCGCATCACACCGCCTCGATCGCGGCCATCGCGGGCGGCGGGCGCGGGGCCAAGCCCGGCGAGATCAGCCTCGCGCATAACGGCGTATTGTTCATGGACGAGCTGCCCGAGTTTCCACGCACCGTGCTCGAAACCCTGCGCCAGCCGATCGAAACCGGAGAGGTCGTGGTCGCGCGTGCCAATGCGCATCTGCGCTATCCCTGCCGTTTCCTGCTGATCGCCGCGGCCAACCCCTGCCGCTGCGGCTACCTGTCCGACCCGGCCCGCGCCTGCGCCCGCGCGCCCGGCTGCGGCGAGGAGTATCTGGGGCGCATTTCCGGCCCGCTGATGGACCGCATCGACCTTCGGGTCGAGGTGCCGCCCGTGGCCTTCACCGATCTCGACCTGCCCGAGCCACCCGAAGGATCAAGGGAGGTCGCCCTGCGCGTCGCGGCGGCGCGCGAGATCCAGACGGCGCGTTTTGCCGAAACCGACGCGCGGGTCAACGCCGATGCCGAAGGGCGGCTGCTCGAAGAGATCGCGGCCCCCGATGCCGAGGGGCGCGAGCTGCTGCTGCGCGTGGCCGAACGCTTCGGCCTTTCGGCGCGCGGCTATCACCGCGTACTGCGGGTGGCGCGGACCATCGCCGATCTCGAAGGATCGGAAACGGTCCGGCGCGGTCACGTGGCCGAAGCGGTGGGCTACCGCCTCGCCTTGGGGCGCGAGGCCTGAGCCGCGGCTTCGATGGGACGCCTTAGCCGCGCTTCGCCTCGATCGCTTCCCAGATCTTAGCCGCGACATTGACGCCGTCGAAGCGTTCCAGCTCCTGAATGCCGGTGGGCGAGGTCACGTTGATCTCGGTCAGCCAGTCGCCGATCACATCGATCCCGACGAGGATCTGGCCCTTTTCCTTCAAAAGCGGGCCGATCCTAGCGCAGATCTCGCGGTCGCGCTCGGTCAGCTCGACCTTTTCGGGCCGCCCGCCGACATGCATGTTCGAGCGGGTCTCGCCCTTGGCCGGGACGCGGTTGATCGCACCCACCGGATCGCCATCGACGAGCAGCACCCGCTTGTCGCCCTTGGTCACGGCGGGCAGGAACTTCTGCACGATCAGCGGCTCGCGGTTGATGCCGCTGAACATCTCGTGCAGCGAGGCGAGGTTGCCGTCCTCGCTGTGCAGCTTGAACACCCCCGCCCCGCCATTGCCGTAGAGCGGCTTGAGGATAATGTCGCCATGCTTGTCGCGGAAGGACCGCAGCGTCGCGAGATCGCGGGCGATGGCGGTGGGCGGGGTCAGGTCCGCGAATTCCAGCACCAGCAGTTTTTCGGGGTAGTTGCGCACCCAGAAGGGGTCATTCACCACCAGCGTACCGGGGTGGATCATGTCCAGCAGATGCGTCGTGGTAATGTAGCCCATGTCAAAGGGCGGGTCCTGACGCAGCCAGACCACGTCCATGGTCGAAAGATCGACCTCCTGTTCTTCGCCGAGGCTGTAGTGGTTGCCCTTTTCGCGGCGCAGTTCCAGCGGCCAGCCGCGCGCCGTCACCCGGCCTTCCTGAAAGGCGAGACGGTCGGGCGTGTAGTAGAACAGCTCGTGACCGCGCGCCTGCGCCTCCTCCCCGATGCGGAAAGTGGTATCGCCGTCGATATCGACGCTTGCGATCGGGTCCATCTGCAGAGCGACCTTGAGGGGCTTGGGCATGGCGGCGGCCTTTGGCTGGGAACGCGTTTGTCGATCCATGACGCAACTGCGCCGCCGCCGCAATGCGCGGGGCCTGCGCCCGGCTGCACATGAGCGCCGGACCGGGTCCGGATCAACCTCCGCCGAAGGCGTTCTCGATGATATGCACCGCGCCCTGCCCGTCCACGAGGGCAAGATCGAAGCGCATCTCCGTCAGCAGCCCATCGGGCGCGTCGCCGCAATAGGCCTCGGCCGAACGGCAGATGCGTTCGATCTGGCGGCGGGTAAGGCGGGCGATGGCGGCGTCGACGCTGCGGCTGGCCTTGACCTCGACGAAGACGAGGCGTGTGCCTTCACGCGCGATCAGGTCGATCTCGCCGCCCGGGCCGCGCCAGCGCCGCGCTTCGATGATCGCGCCGTGCCGCGCGTAATGCCGCGCGACGCTGTCCTCAGCGGCAAGGCCGGAGAGATAGCCTCGGCGTCCGCGTTCGGCGCGAGCCGAGGCCAGGCTTGTCGATGGCTGCGGGGCGTCGGGTCGAGCCGTCGCGGGAGGCATGGGCCGGGTTGGCCGCGGCAGTCGGTCTACGGGCGAAAGATCGAGGCAAAGCTGCGGCGCCGTGCCGGTCGCCTCCACGGCCAAACCGCCCCGCTTCCGCCGCCGCGCCGTCAGCGGGCCGCCGCCCTCAAGAGCCATCTCCATCTGCATCGTCGGGCCTCTTTTCCAGCGCCAGCGCCGCCTGGTAGACCTCGCGCCGCGGCAGGCCCAGCGCGCCTGCCACGGCCGTCGCCGCATCCTTCATGCGCATCCGGCGCATCGCATCGCGCAGCGCCGTCTCCAGATCGGCGCCGCTGACCTCCTCCGTCTCGGCGCGCCCCACGAGCACGACGATCTCGCCCTTGAGCGTGCGCCCCTCGATGGCCTCGCAGACCTCCGACGTCGTGCCGCGGATCACCTCCTCGAACCGCTTGGTGAGCTCGCGGCACAACGCCACTTGCCGTTCTCCTCCCAGAACATCGCGCAAAGAGGCTAACAACTCGTGAACGCGCTTGGGGCTCTCGTAGAGCACCAGCGTGAAGGACAGCGATCTGAGCGCCGCAATCTCGGTCTCGCGCTGGGTCTTGGCGGGCGGCAGGAAGCCCGCGAAGGCGAAGCGGTCGGTCGGCAGCCCCGAGACCGCCAGCGCCGCGAGCACTGCCGAGGCCCCCGGCGCGGCAAGCACCTTGTGCCCGCCCGCGATGGCGGCGCGGCCCAGCGCATAGCCCGGATCGGCGACGAGCGGCGTACCGGCTTCGGAGACATAGGCCACCGAGCCGCCGCCTTCGAGCACCGCGAGAATGCGTGCGCGGTCCTGCGCGCCCGAATGGTCGTGATAGGCCAGAAGCGGCCGACCGTTCAGCGGAACGCCGTGGATCTCCATGAGCTTGCGCAGCGTGCGCGTGTCCTCGGCGGCCAGCGCGTCGGCGCCGGCCAGAAGATCGAGCGCGCGCAGCGTGATGTCGCGCGCCGTCCCGATCGGGGTCGCCACGAAGTGCAACCCCGGCGCGACCGGCCTGGTTTCGAAATTCGTCACTGGACCCCTGCCCGCCCCGGTTTATGATTGGTTGCGAACCCGCCCCGCGCTTGTGCCGGAGAAAGTGATGCCCATGATCGCCCGTTTGACGCAGCCCCGCAAGGCCGCGGCCCGACTTCTCGCCCTGTTCTCCATCCTCTGGCTCGCCGCCTGCCAGCCGATCGTGGCCACCGGCCCGGTCTCCGACGCCCAGCGCGTCACCCCCGGCGCGCCGGTGAAAGTGGCGCTCCTCGTGCCCGCAGGCTCGTCGCAGCAAAGCGACCAGCTTCTCGCCTCCAACCTCGAGAACGCCGCCCGGCTCGCCATCGCCGACCTGGGCAATGTCGAGATCGACATGAAGGTCTATCCGACCGCCGGCGATCCGACCCGCGCCGCGCAGGCCGCGGGCACCGCCGTGGCCGAGGGCGCGCAGATCATCCTCGGGCCGCTCTACGCCGAGGCCGCCAATGCAGCGGGTGTCGCCGCGGCCGAGGCGGGCGTCAACGTGCTGGCCTTCTCGAACAACCCGACCATCGCGGGCGGCAACGTCTTCATCCTCGGGCCGACCTTCTCCAACACCGCGACGCGGCTGGTGCAATACGGCCGCGCCAACGGCATCGACCGCTACGTCGTGGCCTATGGCAACGACCTGCAGGGCGCGATCGGCCGCGACGCGATCGTCAATGCCGTCAACAGCTCCGGCGGGGCCGTGGCCGGCACGCAGGCCTATGAGCTGAGCCAGGCCGGCGTGCAATCGGCCGCGCCGCGCGTGGCAGAAACGGTGCGCGGCACCGGCGCCACCGGCGTCTTCACCACCGCCGGCGTCAACGCCGACCTGCCGATCCTCGCCACCGCGCTCAAGGAAGCCGGGATCACGCCGCAGCAGGCGCGCATGATGGGCCTGACCCGCTGGGACGCGGCGCCGCAGGCACTGGCGCTGCCGGGGCTGCAGAACGGCCTCTTCGCCGTGCCCGACACCGCCCGCACCCGCGCCTTCGAACAGCGCTACTCGGCCACCTACGGCGCGCAGCCGCATCCGCTGGCGGGTCTTGCCTATGACGGCATCGCCGCCATCGGCGCGCTGGCCGCCACCGGGCGGGCCGATGCGCTGGCCCGCAATGCGCTGGTCCAGAGCCAGGGCTTCAAGGGCACCTCGGGCATCTTCCGGCTGCTGTCCAACGGCACCAACCAGCGCGGCCTGGCGGTCGCCACGATCCGCAACAACCAGGTGGTTATCCTTGACGCTGCTCCCACAGGCTTCGGCCGCGCCGGCTCGTAAGCCCGCGCCTTACGAAAAGCCCGACACCACCGACGCGCCGGAGGATCTGATCCTTCCGGCGCGAGACATTTTCGACAGCGAGGCCGTGGCCGAGGCCTTGCGCGGGGCGCGCGAGGAAGCGGCCGACCCGATGGCTACCCGGCGCGCCGTCGTCACCGTCCTGTCGCAGGCCCGCCGCACGGGGCGCGACGCCATCGCCCGCGCCTTTGCCACACGGCCCTTCGCCGCCCGCCCGGTCACGCGGGCCCATGCCTGGCTGACCGACCGGATCGTCACCGCCTGCTTCGACATGGCCCGCGAGATGCATCCGCTGCACAACCCGACCGAGGGCGAGCGGCTCTCGCTCATGGCCGTGGGCGGCTACGGGCGCGGCGAGATGGCGCCGCATTCGGACGTGGATCTGCTGTTTCTCACGCCGTGGAAGATCACCCCCTGGGCCGAGAGCGTCATCGAATCGATGCTCTACATGCTGTGGGATCTCAAGCTGAAGGTCGGCCATGCCAGCCGCACCGTGAAGGACTGCCTGCGCCTGGCGAAGGAGGATTTCACGATCCGTACCTCGCTGATCGAATGTCGCCGCCTCGCCGGGGACACGGCGCTTGCCGCCAGCCTGCGCGAGCGGCTCTGGGCCGAGCTGTTCCGCTCCACCGCGCCCGAATTCATCGCCGCCAAGCTGGCCGAGCGCGATGCGCGCCACATCAAGCAAGGCGGTCAGCGCTACGTCGTCGAGCCCAACGTCAAGGAGGGCAAGGGCGGCCTGCGCGACCTGCAGTCGCTCTACTGGATCGGCAAATACGTCTACGGCGTGCAGGATGCGGCCGAACTCGTGGAGCACGGCGTCTTCACCGAGGAGGAATACGCCGAATTCGTGCGCGCCGAGGATTTCCTCTGGGCGGTGCGCTGTCACCTGCACCTCGTCACCAACCGGGCGATGGACCAGCTTACCTTCGATCTGCAGGTCGAGCTGGCCGAGCGCATGGGCTATGTCGATGGCGGCGGGCGGCGCGCGGTCGAGCATTTCATGCAGGACTACTTTCGTCACGCCACCCGCGTGGGCGAGCTGACGCGCATCTTCCTGACCGCTCAGGAAGCCACGCATCTGAAATCCGAGCCGATGCTGACGCGGCTTCTGGCACGGCGCAAGCGCGCCCGCCCGCCCTATCGCATCGTGCACAACCGGCTCGACGTGGCGGACGAGGCGGCCTTCCTCGCCGATCCGGTGAACCTGCTCAGGATCTTCGATGAAAGCCTGCGCACCGGCCACCTGCTGCATCCCGATGCGATGCGGCTGATCTCGGCCAACCTGCACCTGATCGACGCGAAGCTGCGCGAGGACCGCGAGGCCAACCGCATCTTCCTCGACCTGATGATCCGGCGCGGCAACCCCGAACGGGCGCTCAGGCGCATGAACGAGCTGGGTCTTCTTGCGGCCTTCCTGCCCGAGTTCGCGCCGATCGTCGCGATGATGCAGTTCAACATGTATCACCACTACACGGTCGACGAGCATACCATCCAGTGCATCTCCACCCTGGCGCAGATCGAGCGCGAGGAGCTGGTCGAGGAGCTGCCCGTGGCCTCCTCGATCCTCAAGGCCGGGGTGAACCGCCGGGTGCTCTACGTCGCGCTGCTGCTGCACGACATCGGCAAGGGGCGCGACGAGGACCACTCGGTGCTGGGCGCGCAGATCGCGCGCCGGGTCTGCCCCCGGCTCGGTCTCAACCGCAAGGACAGCGAGACGGTCGAATGGCTGGTGCGCCATCACCTGCTGATGTCGGACATGGCGCAAAAGCGCGACATCTCCGAGCCGCGCACCGTGCGCGACTTTGCCCGCGCGGTGAAGACCAAGGAGCGGCTCGACCTTCTGTGCGTGCTCACCGTCTGCGACATCCGCGGCGTCGGCCCCGGCACCTGGAACAACTGGAAGGCCATGCTGCTGCGCAGCCTCTACACTGCCACCGAGGAGGCGCTTGCCACCGGGCTCGAGGATCTCAGCCGCGGCGCGCGCGAGGCCGAAGCCAAGAAGGCTTTGCGCGCGGCGCTGCAGGACTGGCCGCAGCCGGAGCGCCGGGCCGAGATCAACCGGCATTACGGCCCCTACTGGCAGGGCCTGCCGCTCGACAGCCACGTCACCTTCGCGCATCTCCTGCGCGGCCTCGGCGCGGACGAGATCCGCATCGACCTCATGCTCGACGCCGACCGCGACGCCACGCGGGCGAGCTTTGCCACCACCGATCATCCGGGGCTGTTCTCGCGGCTCACCGGTGCGCTGGCGCTGGTGGGGGCCAATATCGTCGATGCGCGCACCTATACCGCCAAGGACGGGCTCTGCACCGCCGTCTTCTGGATCCAGGACGCCGAGGGGCACCCTTATGAGGAAACCCGCCTGCCCCGGCTCGAGCAGATGATCGGCAAGACGCTGCGCGGCGAGGTGGTGACGCGCGACGCGATCAAGGACCGCGACAAGATCCGCAAGCGCGAGCGCGCCTTTCGCGTGCCGACCTCGATCGCCTTCGACAACGAAGGCTCGGAGATCTTCACCATCATCGAGGTCGACACCCGCGACCGCCCCGGCCTGCTGTTCGACCTGACCCGCACGCTGGCCGCGGCGAATGTCTATATTTCCTCCGCCGTCATCGCGACCTATGGGGAGCAGGCGGTCGATACCTTCTACGTCAAGGACATGTTCGGATTGAAATACCATTCTGAGACCAAGCAGCGCGCGCTGGAGCGACGCCTGCGCGAGGCCATCGAAGCGGGCGCGCGGAGGGCCGTGTCTTGAAGCCCATCCGCCTCGTGCAGGGCTTTCTCACCGTCGGCATCTGGACCCTGCTCTCCCGCGTCTTCGGATTCGCGCGCGACATCATGATCGCGGGCTATCTCGGCGCGGGCCCGGTGGCCGAGGCCTTTCTCGTGGCCTTCTCCCTGCCCAACATGTTTCGCCGCTTCTTTGCCGAGGGCGCGTTCAACATGGCCTTCGTGCCGATGTTCTCGAAAAAGGTCGAGGCGGGCGAGGACGCGGAGCGCTTCGCGCAGGAGGCCTTCGCGGGCATGGCTTTCCTGCTCACCCTCTTCACCGTGATCGGCATCCTCGCCATGCCCGGCCTCGTCTTCGCCATGGCCTCGGGCTTTGTCGAGGACGAGCGCTTCGATCTCGCGGTCGAATACGGGCGTCTGGCCTTTCCCTACATCCTGTTCATCTCGCTGGCCGCGCTGGTCTCGGGCGTGCTCAACGCCACGGGCCGCTTCATGGCCGCCGCCGCGGCACCGGTGCTGCTCAACGTCATCTTCATCGCCGCCGTTCTGGTCGGCGCGGCGCTGGGGCGCGATCTCTCTGAAAGCCTCGGGCTGGGGCTCGACCGGGCGCTGGGGCTGCGCGTCGGCGATACGCTGGCCGCGGCGGTGCCGCTCGCGGGTCTCGCGCAGCTCGCCCTCGTCTGGATCGCCGCCAAGCACGCGGGCTTTCACCTGCGGCTTGCCCGGCCGCGCATGACGCCCGAGCTGAAGAAGCTCGCCGCCATCGCCGCCCCCGCCGCGCTGGCGGGCGGCGTGGTGCAGATCAACCTCCTGGTGGGTCGCCAAGTGGCGAGCTTCTTCGACGGGGCCGTGGCCTGGCTCAACTATGCCGACCGGCTCTACCAGCTGCCGCTTGGCGTGGTCGGCATCGCGGTGGGCGTGGTGCTTTTGCCGGATCTGTCGCGCCGCCTGCGCGCGGGCGACGAGGCGGGCGGGCGCGATGCCTTCAACCGCGCCGCCGAGATGAGCCTCGCGCTTACCATCCCTGCCGCCGTGGCGCTCGTGGTGATCCCGGTGCCGCTCGTGTCGGTGCTGTTCGAGCGCGGTGCCTTCACCACCGACGACACCATGGCCACCGCGCTCACCGTGGCGGTCTACGGCCTCGGCCTGCCCGCCTTCGTTCTGCAAAAGGCGCTGCAGCCGCTGTTCTTCGCGCGCGAGGACACCAAGAGCCCGTTTCGCTACGCGCTCGTGGCGATGCTGGTCAACGCGGTGGTGGCGGTCGGCCTCGCCCCTGTGATCGGCTTCATCGCCGCGGCGCTGGGCACGACGCTGGCGGGCTGGGCCATGGTCTGGCTGTTGTGGCGCGGCTCACGCACCATGGGGTCGGCGGCCGAATGGGATGACCGCTTCCGCCGCCGGCTGTGGCGGATCTGCGGCGCCTCGGCGCTGATGGGGGTGGTGCTTCTGGGCTGCGCGGCGCTGCTCGGCCCGTTCCTCGCCACGCCCATGATACGCTACATGGCGCTGGCTCTGCTCGTGGCGCTCGGCATGGCGGCCTATTTCGGCTTCGGCCAGCTTCTGGGCGCCTTCCGGCTGGCCGAGTTCCGCCGCGCGGTGCGGCGCTAGCGCGTTCGCATCCGTGCGAGAAAGCCGCGCGCGCCGCCCGGCGCCAGAAGCGGCGACAGCGCGATCCCGGCGATGAAACCGGCGGCGTCGGCCACCCATGCGGGGTCGGCGCCGAACATCAGGCCGAACACCAGTTGCAGCCCCAGCAGCACCCCGATCAGTCGAAAGGCGGCGAGCCGGTTCGCGCCGTTGCGCCCCAGCTGCAGCCACGTCAGGTAGGTGAAGGCCCCGATCAGCCCGTAGACCGCCGGGTAGGCGCCGATCAGCGGATAGTTGGTCGAGATGAACATCCCGAAGGCCAGCGCCCCCGCCAGCGTCGTCACCAGCAACAGCAGGCCGAGCGCCAGCGGGTGCAGCACCTCGCCCACGAATTTGCCCAGCGCCAGAAGCAGCGCCACGGCAAAGAGCGCATGGGTCAGGCTCATGTGCACGAAGGGGTAGCTCAAAAGCCGCGAGGCAAGGCCCCAGTCCCAGCGCAGGGCCAGCCGGTCGAACACGGCGGGCGAGAAGCCGAAGCCCTCGATCGCGCCGATGCGCCAGCCGATCGCCTGCGGCCCGCCGACGAGCCCGGTGGCGCCGAGCGACAGCGCCGCCTCGATCCCCGCCATGACCAGCGCCAGCACCACGATCAGCGGCGGCAGCGTGCCGAACGGCCCCTCCATCGGGGCGTGGTTCGGATCGGGCCTCGGATAATATCCCTGCGGTCGCATCTTCGCCCCCTTCGGTTGACCTCGACAAGGGGCATGGCTAATCGGAATGCCACCCGGTTTCCAGCAGGACACGCGCCATGACCGACACTCGCTTTGCCCCCCGCGTCTTTTCCGGCATCAAGCCCTCAGGCGGCCTGACGCTCGGCAACTATCTGGGGGCCATCAAGCGCTTCGTCGAGATGCAGGGTGGTGATTTCGAGACGATCTTCTGCGTCGTCGACCTGCACGCCATCACCGTCTGGCAGGATCCCGAGGAGCTGCGCCGCGCCACGCGCGAGGTGGCGGCGGGCTATCTCGCCTCCGGGATCGACCCGGAAAAGTCGATCCTGTTCAACCAGTCCCGCGTCTCGGCCCATGCCGAGCTGGGCTGGCTGTTCAACTGCGTGGCGCGCATGGGCTGGATGAACCGGATGACCCAGTTCAAGGAAAAGGCCGGCAAGAACGCCGAGAAGCAGTCGCTCGGCCTCTACGCCTACCCCTCCTTGATGGCCGCCGACATCCTCGCCTACCACGCCACCCACGTGCCCGTGGGCGAGGACCAGAAGCAGCACGTGGAGCTCACTCGCGACATCGCGGCCAAGTTCAACCACGACTACGGCACCGAGTTCTTCCCGCTCACCACCCCGGTGATCGAGGGGCCCGCGATGCGGGTGATGAACCTGCGCGACGGCACCAAGAAGATGTCCAAGTCCGGCGAATCGGACATGGAGCGGATCAACATGACCGACGATGCCGACGCCATCGCCAAGAAGTTCAAGAAGGCCCGCACCGACCCCGCGCCGCTGCCCGAGAGCCTCGACGAGCTGAAGGACCGCCCCGAGGCGAAGAACCTCGTGGACATCTACGCGGGCCTGTCGGGGATGAGCGCGGAACAGGTGATCGCCGAGCATGGCGGCGCGGGCTGGGGCCAGTTCAAGCCCGCGCTCGCCGATCTCGCGGTGGAAAAGCTGGCGCCGATCTCGTCGGAGATGGCGCGGCTGATGGACGACCCTGCCGAGATCGACCGGATCATGGCCCGCGGCGCCGAGCGTGCCCGCGCCATCGCCGATCCGGTCGTGGCGAAGACCTCCGAGATCATGGGCCTCATCCGCTGAGGCCCGGCGGAGGGGCCTTGCGCGGCCCTTCCGGTTCATCTTTCCACAAATACGCAAGCTCGGCTTCGGCGGCGGGACGCAACCGCGGCCTTTCGCGCGCCATCACCCTCGGCATGCGTATTTGCAGAAAGATGAAAGGGGAACGGTGCGCTCCCCTTTCAGCGCCGGTTCAGATCAGCCGCACCTGCGTGCCGACCTCGACCAGCGCGAAGAGCTTGGCGATATGCTCGTTGTAGAGCCCGATGCAGCCATCCGAGGAGGGCCGCCCGATCTTGCGCGTGTCATGGGTGCCGTGGATGCGGTAATACTGCCAGCTCAGGTAGAGCGCATGGGTGCCGAGCGGGTTCTCGGGCCCGGCGGGCACGACAACCGGCAGCGAAGGGTCGCGCTCGCGCATCGACGGCGTGGGCGTCCATGTCGGACCTTCGACCTTGCGGATCACCTCGGTGTAGCCGAGCTTGGTCAGCTCGGGGCTGACCGGCACCGAGGAGGGGTAGAGCCGGTAGGTCTCGTTGTCGCCGCCCCAGTAGTGCACCGCCCGCGCGCCGGTATCGGCGACGATGACGCCCACGCCCAGCGCGTCGAAATGATCGCGCCAGTCGATCTTCTGCAGCGCCGAGACGTTGCGCTGCACCGCGCCGGTGGCGGCGATGGCGGGGGCCGCGAGCGTCACGAGACCGGCGGAGGCCGTGGCGATGAAAGCGCGTCGGGACTGGGTCATGCAAACTCCTTGCCTGTTTTGCCTCTCCTTTCCCGTCCGGGACGCGAGGTTCAACTCACGACGGCGCGAGCCGGGGCAGCGGGGGTTCGCGCTGTTGCACCGATGCCGTGCGAAGCGTCCCGCGTCACCCGCGGGCCCCTTGCAATGCGCCGCCCCCTCCCCGGCCCCCGTGGCAGGGCTCATCCGAGGCGCGACAGCAACGCCGAGATCTCCCATGACCGGCAACCCGCCGCCGCCTCTCGACCGCCCCGTGGCGCTGGCCTAGCCTGCAGGCCAAAGCGGAGGACAGGCATGGCGACGGGCACCGATATCCGGACCTATCACGACGGGCGCTGGCACGAGGGAGACATCGCGGTGATCCGCGCCTCGGATCATGGCGCATGGCTCGGCACGACCGTCTTCGACGGGGCGCGCTACGCGCATGGGCTGGCCCCCGATCTCGACAAGCATTGCGCCCGCGCCAACGCCTCGGCCGAGGCGCTGATGATCACCCCCACCGTCTCGATGCAGGAGATGGTCGACATCGTGCGCGAGGGGCTCGAAGCCTGCCCGCGCGAAGCGGCAATCTACATCCGGCCGATGTACTGGGCGCTCGACGGCGGTCCCTTGGGCATCCTGCCCGAGCAGGGGCCGACCGGCTTTGCCGTGGCGCTCGAAGCGATCCCGATGGCGCCGCCGGAGGCCGCGACGACGCTGACGACGACCCGCTTTCGCCGTCCCGTGATGGAGGATGCGGTGGTCAACGCCAAGGCGGGCTGTCTCTACCCCAACAACGCGCGCATGATCGCCGAGGCCCGCGCCAAGGGCTTCGGCAACGCGCTGGTGGCCGACGCGCTGGGCAATGTCGCCGAAAGCGCCAGCTCCAACGTCTTCATCGTGAAGGATGGCGAGGTCTTCACCCCCGTCCCCAACGGCACCTTTCTCGCAGGCATCACCCGCGCGCGGCACATCGCCAACCTGCGCGCCGAGGGGGTGACGGTGCACGAGGTGACCATGTCCTTCGAGGACGTGCACGCCGCCGACGAGGTTTTCCTGTCGGGCAACATGCACAAGGTCACCCCCGTCACCGCCTTCGACGAGACCCGCTACGAAATCGGCCCCATGACGAAGCGGCTGCGCGAGATGTACTGGGACTGGGCGGCGACGGCGGGCTGAGATGCGGCTCTGGCGGCTCCTCGACCGGTTTCTGGCGGTCCTGCCCCTCGGGCTCAGCGCCGTGGCGCTGGCGCTGCTGCTGTCGCAGAACCCCTTCGCAGCGCCCTATCTGGAGCGCGGCACCGAGGCCCTGGCGCTGGAGCTGCGCGCGGCGCTGGCGCGCGAGGTGACGCCCGAGTGGTACATGGCCGGGATGGACCGCGCGCTTCTGGCCGAGGATCTCGATGCGATGCGCATGATCGCGGCCACCGGCGCGCGGCATGGCATCGCGCCCTCGCCCGCGCTTCTGGGCCGGATGCAGGCGCTGGAAGCACGCGAGACCGGGGCGCTGGCCGCGGCGCGCGATTGCGCGGTCTGCGCCGCCGACATCACCGCCTGCCCGCGCGTCGCGCTTCTGGCGATGTGCGGAGTCACGGTCGAGATGACGCCGCTGGGCGATCTCAACGCGCTGCGCCGGGCGGCGAAGGCGGGCATCGCGGGCGAGGAGATCGACCGGATCGAAGTGGCGTTGGCAGGGGTGGGCCTTGGGGCGACCGGGCTGGTTCTGGCCTCGGGCGGCACCAGCGCCACGGTCAAGGTCGGGGCGACCGCGCTGCGGCTGGCGCGCAGGATGGGCAAGGTCACCGAGGGCTTCGCCGCCGAGCTGCGTCGCCTGTCCGATGTGGGCTTTCGCCCCAACCGACTCGACGACCTCGCGCTGGGCCGGGTCGGCATCGACGAAGTGGCGGATGCCGCGAAGCTCGCGCGCGTGGGCGAGCTGGCCTCCGACCTCGGCCATGTCGCGGCGAAGACCTCGCTGACCGACGCGGTCCTGATGCTCGAACATGTCGACGATGCCGCCGATGCGCGCCGCCTTGCGCGGCTGTCGGACGCCGCCGGGCCCGAAACCCGCGCCACGCTCGACATCCTCGGCAAGAGCCGCGCCTTTCGCGCGCTGGTGCGATTGTCCGACCTTGCCATCGGGGCGGCGGCGCTGCACCTTGGGGCCGTCGCTGTCGCCCAGCTGCTCGCGCAGCACCTTGGGCCGGATCTCCTCGACCTCGCCGGGCTGCAGATTGCCGATCTGGAACGGGCCGTAGCTCACCCGGATCAGCCGGTTCACCGTCACCTCGAGCGCGGCCATGGCGCGGCGGATCTCGCGGTTCTTGCCCTCGCGCAACCCGATCGTCAGCCAGGCGTTGGCGCCCTGCTGGCGGTCGAAGGTCACCTGCATCGGCTGGTAATCGACGCCCTCGGCCGAGATGCCGCGGCGCAGCCGGTCGAGCTTGTCTTCGCTGACCGAGCCGTTGATCCGCACCCGGTAGCGGCGCAGCCAGCCGGTCGAGGGCAGCTCCAGCCGCCGCTTCAGCTCGCCGTCGTTGGTGAGAAGCAAGAGCCCCTCGGAATTGAGGTCGAGCCGGCCCACGCTCATCACGCGCGGCAGATCATCGGGCAGCTCGTCGAAGACGGTCTTGCGGCCCTTTTCATCCGAGGCGCTGGTCACGAGGCCCGCGGGCTTGTGGTAGAGCCAGAGCCGCGCGGGCTCGGGTGCTGCGAGGGGCGCGCCGTCGACGGTGATGCGGTCCTTGGCGGTGACGTTCAGCGCCGGGCTGAAGATCCGCTCGCCGTTCACCTTGACGCGGCCATCCTCGATCATGCGCTCCGCCTCGCGCCGCGAGGCGACGCCGGCGCGTGCGAGAACCTTGGCGATCCGGTCGCCGGCGGGGGTGTCGTTCTTGTCCATGCCCCTGCCATAGCCGCTCGCGCGCCCCCTTGCCAGAGCGCAGGCGGGCAGGGCATCAGGCATCATGCGGTTTCATTCCCACATGGGCCTCGCCCTGACCGAGGCGCGCGCCGCCGCCTCGCGCGGCGAGGTGCCGGTGGGCGCGGTGGTGGCCGATCCCTCGGGCCGGGTGATCGGACAGGCCGGCAACCGCACCCGCGAGAGGAATGACCCGACCGCCCATGCCGAGATGCTGGCCATCCGGCAGGCCTGCGCGAGCCTTGGCTCCGAGCGGCTGACGGGCTGCGCGCTCTGGGTGACACTGGAGCCTTGCCCGATGTGCGCCGCCGCCATCTCCTTTGCCCGCCTCGCGCGGCTGCATTACGGCGCGTCGGACCCCAAATCGGGGGGCGTGGCGCAGGGGCCGCGCGTCTTTTCCCATCCGCAATGCCATCACCGGCCCGAGGTCTTCGACGGCATCGCGGCGCGAGAGGCCGAGGCGCTGCTCACCCGGTTCTTCGCCGGGCTGCGAAGAGGGTGAGGCCGCGCGCGGGGCCGACCGCGCGCCATGCGTATTTTCGGAAAGATGAACCACGGGGCCGGGCGGAAGAATTGATCGCCGCGCCCGGGTGGGGGTTCTGGACTTGGCGACGCGCGGGACCGATATTGGGCGCATGAGTCTGCCCCCCGGTTTCCTCGACGAATTGCGCACCCGTCTCAGCCTCGGCCAGGTGGTCGGGCGCAAGGTCGCGTGGGACATGAAGAAGTCGAACCAGTCCAAGGGCGACTTCTGGGCGCCATGCCCCTTCCATCAGGAGAAATCGGCAAGCTTCCACGTCGATGACCGCAAGGGCTTCTACTACTGCTTCGGCTGCCACGCAAAGGGCGACGCGATCTCCTTCGTGCGCGAGACCGAGAACGTCGATTTCATCGAGGCGGTGAAGATCCTCGCAGGCGAGGCCGGGATGGCCATGCCCGAGCGCGACCCGCAGGCGCAGAAGAAGGCCGACCGCCGCGGCGAGCTTGTCGAGGTGATGGAGCAGGCGGTGCAGTGGTTCCGCATGCAGCTGCGCACCAATGCGGCAAGCACGGCGCGCGACTACCTCGCCGGACGCGGGCTCGACGATCAGGCGCAGGCGCGCTGGGAACTGGGTTTCGCTCCCGACGACCGCGCGGCGCTCACCCGCGCGCTCAAGGGCAAGGGCATCCCCGATGAGATGATCGTCGCCGCCGGTCTCGCCGCCAGGCCCGAGAGTGGCGGCGCGTCCTATGACCGGTTTCGCGGGCGCATCATCTTTCCCATACGCGACGCGCGCGGCCGCGCCATCGCGCTGGGCGGGCGGGCGATGGACCCCAACGCGCGGGCCAAGTATCTCAATTCGCCCGAGACCGAGCTCTTCGACAAGGGGCGCAACCTCTACAACCTCGGCCCCGCCCGCGAAGCGGCGGGCAAGGGCGAGCCGCTGGTCGTGGCCGAGGGCTACATGGACGTGATCGCGCTGTCGGAGGCCGGGCTGCGCGCCGCCGTGGCGCCGCTCGGCACCGCTGTCACAGAAAGCCAGCTGCAGATGATGTGGCGGGTTCACCCCGAACCGGTGATCGCGCTCGATGGCGATGCGGCGGGGCTCAGGGCCGCGCGCCGCGTGATCGACCTCGCCCTGCCGCTGATCGGCGCGGGGCAGGGGCTTCGGTTCGCGCTGATGCCCGAAGGGCTCGATCCCGACGACCTGATCCGTGCCAAGGGCGCTTGCGCCATGCGCGAGGTGGTGGCGCAGGCCCAGCCGATGGTGCAGCTGTTGTGGCGGCGCGAAACCGAGGGGCACGATTTCGACAGCCCCGAGCGGCGCGCCGCGCTCGACAAGCGGCTGCGCGACGCCACCGCGCAGATCCGCGAACCGGATCTGCGCGGACATTACGAGGCCGAGCTGAAGCGTCTCAAATGGGAGCTGTTCAACCCGCGCCGGTCGAATGGCCCGACCCGGATTAGCCGAGGTAAGAAATTTGGCTTCTCAAAAAGTAACGAAGAGCATTTGCCACCAAGTTTGTCAGCACGAAATTCTTTGCTAGTCGTTGGTGGTGCTGTCGAAGATCAGATGCGGGAGCATGTCATCCTCGCTACGTTAATCGCTACGCCGCAAGTGCTACCTGAATTCGAAGCGGCGTTGGAGCGAATGGAATGTCTCGATCCCGCCAACGCGGCATTGGCGCATGGTATTCTTGCCTGCCACCACGAGACCGATCTGCGCGGCGCGCTGGAGGCGCGGCTCGGAGAGGAAGCTCTTGAAACCTTGTTCTCCCAGCGCCATGTGGCGATCAGCCGGGCAAGCACTCATGCTGGAAATCTAGAGCAAGCACGTATGTGTATTGCCGAGGAGCTGGCCAAGCTCGACGCGCGCCGGGGCCATGCGAGGGAGCTGGCCGAGGCGGTCGAGGACCTGTCCGGCTTGAGCGACGAGGGGCTGACATGGCGCCTGTCGCGCGCGGCCGAGGCGCTCGACAAGGCGGGGCGTGGCGACGGGGAGGACACGACCGAATACGAATACGGCACCAACGGCGCGCCGATGCGGCGCGACGAGAGGTCCGAATTCGACGCCCTTCTGGGGACCATCGCCTTTGGCAAGGCGGGGCCCAAGGGCAACTGAACCGCGACCCGCCGCACCCGATTCGGCGGCGGACGTTGCGACTGCTTGAAAGAATCGGGCGCCGGGAGGTTGCGAATCGCGGCCCTTGCGGGTTGATTCGGGCAGTCCGAATCACTGCCCGGCGCTGGACAGGACGTTCACCGAACGAGGAGCCCTTCATGGCCGCGAAAGACACCGACGACCGCAAGGACGACGACCAGGACGGGGCGATGACGCTCGACATGAGCCAGGCGGCGGTCAAGAAGATGATCTCCGAGGCGCGTGAACGCGGCTACATCACCTACGACCAGCTCAACCAGGTCCTGCCGCCCGATCAGGTCTCCTCGGACCAGATCGAGGACGTCATGTCGATGCTCTCGGAAATGGGCATCCAGGTGACCGAGGCCGAGGAGAGCGAGGAGGTCGAGGAGGGCGGCTCGCGCGAGGTGGCCACCGTCAGCGGCAACCGCGAGGTCACGCTGGGCGGCGCCGAGGCCGAGAAGCTCGACCGCACCGACGACCCGGTGCGCATGTACCTGCGCGAGATGGGCTCGGTCGAGCTTCTGAGCCGCGAGGGCGAGATCGCCATCGCCAAGCGGATCGAGGCCGGCCGCAACACCATGATCGCCGGGCTCTGCGAAAGCCCGCTGACCTTCCAGGCGATCACGATCTGGCGCGACGAGCTCTTGTCCGAGGACATCCTGCTGCGCGACGTGATCGACCTCGAGACCACCTTCTCGGGCCAGATGGGCGAAGAAGAGGGTGATGAGCCCGTGGTCGAACCCGGCGCTGCCGCCCCGGCGGAAAAGGCCGAGCGCGGCGCGGGCGACAAGCCCGAATACGACGCCGACGGCAACCCGATCCGCGGCAATGACGACGACGACGAGGACGACGAGCAGCACAACATGTCGCTCGCCGCGATGGAGGCCGCGCTCAAGCCGCGCGTGCTCGAGACGCTCGACACCATCGCCGAGAACTTCGACCGTCTCTCGGCGATGCAGGACGCGCGCATGTCGGCGACGCTCAACGAGGATGCGAGCTTTTCCAAGGCCAACGAGGCCGATTACCAGGCGCTGCGCTCCGAGCTGGTGATCCTCGTCAACTCGCTGCACCTGCACAACAACCGCATCGAGGCGCTGATCGACCAGCTCTACGGCATCAACCGCCGGATCATGTCGATCGACAGCTCGATGGTGAAGCTGGCCGACCAGGCCCGGATCAACCGCCGCGAGTTCATCGAGGCCTATCGCGGCGCCGAGCTCGATCCCTCGTGGATGGACCGCATGGCCGAAAAGCCGGGCCGTGGCTGGCAGGCGCTGTTCGAGCGCTCGTCGAGCAAGGTCGAGGAGCTGCGCGGGGAGATGGCGCAGGTCGGGCAATATGTCGGCGTCGACATCGGCGAATTCCGCCGCATCGTCCAGCAGGTCCAGAAGGGCGAGAAGGAGGCGCGCGCCGCCAAGAAGGAGATGGTCGAGGCCAACCTGCGCCTCGTGATCTCGATCGCCAAGAAATACACCAACCGCGGGCTGCAGTTCCTCGACCTCATCCAGGAAGGCAACATCGGCCTGATGAAGGCCGTGGACAAGTTCGAGTATCGCCGCGGCTACAAGTTCTCGACCTATGCGACCTGGTGGATCCGCCAGGCGATCACCCGCTCGATCGCCGATCAGGCCCGGACCATCCGCATCCCCGTGCACATGATCGAGACGATCAACAAGCTGGTGCGCACCGGCCGCCAGATGCTGCACGAGATCGGCCGCGAGCCCACGCCCGAAGAGCTGGCTGAAAAGCTGCAGATGCCGCTCGAGAAGGTCCGCAAGGTGATGAAGATCGCCAAGGAGCCGATCTCCCTCGAGACGCCGATCGGCGACGAGGAAGACAGCCAGCTCGGCGATTTCATCGAGGACAAGAACGCGATCCTGCCGCTGGATTCCGCCATTCAGGAGAACCTGAAGGAAACCACGACCCGCGTGCTCGCCTCGCTCACCCCGCGCGAAGAGCGGGTTCTCAGGATGCGTTTCGGCATCGGCATGAACACCGACCACACGCTCGAAGAGGTCGGCCAGCAGTTCTCGGTGACGCGCGAGCGGATCCGCCAGATCGAGGCCAAGGCGCTGCGCAAGCTCAAGCATCCGAGCCGCTCGCGCAAGCTGCGCAGCTTTCTCGACCAGTAAGCGCGAGGCGAGATTACATGAAACGGCGGCAGGGCATCCTGCCGCCGTTTCGCGTTTGCGCCGCTTTCACAACGCCGGGTTGACGGATCGGGGTCGAACCGTGAACATCGGCGCAGTTCCAGACAGGATGATCCCATGCCCTCCGATCCCCTCCTTCTCGCCAGCCTCGGTGCGGCCTTACTTCTCCTGCTCGCGCTCGTCGCGGCGCTGACCGGGCTCAGGGGTGCGCGTTCTGCATTGGCCGGGCTGCGCGCCGATCTCGATGCCGGGAGGCGCGATCTCGACGAGAGCCGGGCGCGGGCCGAAGGGCAGGGCACGCGGCTCGAAGAGCGCGAGCGCGAGCTGAAGGCGCTGAAGCAGGAGCTGGCCGAGGCCCGCCGCGCCCAGTTCGAAAGCGACGCGGCGCATGGCGAGACGCGCTCGGCCAAGGCGGCGTTGGAGGAGGCCCGGCGCGGGCTGGAGCAGACGCGCGACGAGCTGAAGGAACAGTTGAAAAAGGTCACGCAGGAGATGCGCGAGCTGCAAGAGCGCCATGCGCAGCTGCAATCCGACCACGCCGCGCTGCAGGCCGACAGCTCGGGCCAGATCGCCGCCGCCGAGAAGCGGATCGTGGAGCTCAAGGAGCTGCGCGAGGAGATGTCGCGCCGCTTCGAGGAGCTCGCGGCCAAGACCCTGCGCCAGACCGGTGAGGATTTCTCCAAGGCCAACACCGCCAAGCTGACCGAGCTTCTGACGCCGTTCCGCGACCATGTCTCGCGTTTCGAGACCGAGCTGCGGCAGGTGCATGGCAAGGCCGACGAGGAGCGCGCGCGATTGGGCCAGCAGATCGAGATGCTGACGACGCAATCCGAGACGATCCGCTCCGAGGCGGCGGCGCTCACCCGCGCGCTCAAGGGCGACAAGCAAAAGCAGGGTGCCTGGGGCGAGATGATCCTCGAGCGCATTCTGGAAAGCTCGGGGCTGGAGCGCGGCACGCATTACACCGTGCAGGAAAGCCATACGGACGAGGCGGGCGCGCGCTGGCGGCCCGACGTGGTCATCAAGATGCCGCGCGGCAAGAGCCTCGTGGTCGACAGCAAGGTGAGCCTCGTGGCCTACGAAGCCGCCGTGAACGCCGAGACAGAGGAAGAGCGCAAGCGCCACCTGCGCGATCACGTCGCCTCCGTGCGCCGCCATATCGACCAGCTCGCCGCCAAGGGCTACCACGCGATGCAGGAGGGCTCGGTTGATTACGTGCTGATGTTCATGCCAATCGAGGGGGCGCTTTCGGCGGCGCTGTCCGAGACGGGCGACCTGACCGCCTATGCGGTGTCCAAGGGCGTGGGCGTGATGACGCCCACGACGCTGATGGTGACGCTGCGCACGGTCGATCACATCTGGACCGTCGAGCGGCGCGAGAGCAACGCCGAGGACATCGCCAAGCGCGCGGGGCTGCTCTACGACAAGGTCGCGGGCTTCGTCGTCAACATGGACCAGGTGGGCCGGGCGCTGGCCACCGCCAGCCGTGCGCATGAGGACGCGATGGGGCAGCTTTCGACCGGGCGCGGCAACGTGCTGGGCCAGATCGAGAAGCTCAAGGCGATGGGGGCGCGCACGCAAAAGAGCCTCGCGGTGGAGTTCGACGAGGCCGGAGAGGAGGCGCCCGAGCAGCTCGCATTTGAGGCGCGCGAACCCGCCGAGTGAGCCAAGGCGACAGGGACGAGAGGCCGAGTGTTGCCCTGCGGCCACTGGCCTTCAGCTGCTTCTAAACTATTATGAAACCTTCCGAGTGTTCCCGTGTTGGTCGTGCAGGATCGAGACGGGAGACACCGCCATGAAAAAACCGATTGCCATTGCCCTCGCAGCCGCTCTGACGATGCCGCTGATGGGTGTCGCCCCGATCCTGTCCTCGGCCGCCGGCTTTGCCGACATGACCGAGCCCGCCAGCCGCTACGACCTCGACGGCGTGATCGAGATCCCGGTGGCCGCCGCCGAGATCGAGGACTGCCGCGCCACGCTGGAGCAAGTCTTTGTCGGGGGCGGGTCCGACGGCTCCGCCGCCCCCTCGGTGCGCTGCGTGGCCAACTGAGCCTTGCACCGGCGCTTCGACATCGCGACGCGCGGCCCGGGGCTGACCGAGTTCACCCGCGATGTCGCGGCCTGGGTTGACGGCGCCTCTGCCGAGGAGGCGCTGCTGACCCTTTTCGTGCGCCATACCTCCTGTTCGCTTTTGATCCAGGAAAATGCCGATCCGGAGGTGCGCAGCGATCTCGCGGCCTTCTTCCACCGCTTGGTGCCGCCGAGCGACGACCCCGCGATGTCCTACCTGACCCATACCTACGAGGGGCCGGACGACATGCCGGGGCATATCAAATCCGCGCTTCTGCCGAGCTCGCTGCAGATCCCGGTGATCGACGGGCGCATGGTCTTGGGCACATGGCAGGGGATCTACCTGTTCGAGCACAGGAGCGCGCCGCATCGGCGCGAGGTGATCGGCCTCCTGCGCTGAGAGTCGTCTCGCTATCTGGTGGGTCCCTCACGACCCCTACCCAATTCTTGGGCATCCCCCTATACTGGCGGTGGAACGCGGGCCAAGGCCCCCAAGAGACGTGACGAGGACCCGGATGCGCTGCCCGTTTTGTGGAAATCTAGACACGCAGGTCAAGGACTCGCGCCCTGCCGAGGATCATGCCGCGATCCGGCGCAGGCGCTTTTGCCCCTCCTGCAGCGGGCGGTTCACCACCTATGAACGCGTGCAGCTGCGCGATCTCGTGGTGATCAAGACCAATGGGCGGCGCGAGGAATTCGACCGCGACAAGCTCGAACGCTCGATCCGCATCGCGCTGCAAAAGCGCCCCGTGGAGCCCGAGCGCATGGACCAGATGATATCGGGCATCGTGCGTCGGCTCGAAAGCATGGGCGACACCGACATTCCCTCCTCGAAGATCGGCGAGATCGTCATGGAGTCGCTCGCCCGGATCGATACGGTGGCCTATGTGCGCTTTGCCAGCGTCTACATGAATTTCCAGGCCGTGGGCGATTTCGATCGCTTCATGTCCCAGCTCCGTCCCAACCCGGCCAACAAGTGAGCACGGCGCGCGATCGGCGCTTCATGGCGCTGGCGCTGTCCTTGGGGCGGCGCGGGATGGGGCGGGTCTGGCCCAACCCGAACGTCGGCTGCGTCATCGTGGCCGGGACGCGGATCGTCGGGCGGGGCCGCACCGCCGATGGCGGCAGGCCCCATGCGGAAACGCAGGCGCTGGCGCAGGCGGGCGAGGCCGCGCGCGGCGCCACGGCCTATGTCACGCTGGAACCTTGCGCGCATAGAT
>NZ_JAMYXC010000034.1 GCF_024159025.1 Limimaricola litoreus | reverse complement strand
CAAGCATCACCTCCTGCCCTTTCGGGTGAACCGTCTCGTAATATTGCCGCAGCTCCAGCTCGGCGGCGGCTTCGGTGTCGAGCACGACCGTCGCGCTGGGGTGCAGCTGCAGCGCCGAAGCGGGGCAGCGGGCACTGAGCGGGCCCTCCACCATCGCCGCCACCGCCGAGGCCTTCGAGGCACCGGTGGCCAGCAGCACGGCGCGGCGGCTGCGCAGGATCGTGGCGATGCCCATGGTGATCGCAAAGCGCGGCACCGTCTCGTCCGGCCCGAAGAACCGCGCATTGGCCTCGCGCGTGGCAGAGGTCAAGGTCTTGACCCGCGTCGGAGAGGCGAGCGAGGAGCTCGGCTCGTTGAAGCCGATATGGCCGTTGCCGCCGATGCCGAGCAGCTGCAGATCGATGCCCCCCGCCTGACCAATCGCAGCATCGTAGCGCGCGGCCTCGGTGGCCGGATCCTCGGCATCGCCGCGCGGCAGATGCGTGCGCGCGGGATCGAGCCCGAGCGGGCCGAACAGCCGCTCGGCCATGTAGGTATGATAGGATTGCGGATGCTCCGGCGGCAGGCCGACATATTCGTCGAGGTTGAAGCTGGTCATCCGCTCAAGCGAGACCTCCCCCGCCTCGGCGCGTCGTACCAGATCGGCATAGACCGGCTCCATCGTGCCCCCCGTGGCCAGCCCGAGGACGGCCTGCGGGGTTTCGGTCAGGGTCTGCGCGATGATCTGCGCGCAGCGTGCCACGGCGGCGGCGGGATCGGGCAGGATCAGTAATTTCATCATATCCTCCTTCCGGGGCGCCCCTGGGGAGCGGCACGCCGGAGTTTCCATGGATGGTCGCGCCCGGGAGTAGGGTCAGACCGCAGACTTCATCTCGTTGTCGCCGGCCATTCCGGCCGCGCCGTCGCCCCTGTTTCAGGCAAGCCTCCGCCCTTCGGCGTCGAAGAGGAATCCATGCGCCGGGTCGAAACCCATTGCGATCTCCTCGCCGACGCGGGCCCTATGCTGGCCGAACATGCGGATCGTCGCCTGCTCGCCCGTCCGGGTGTCCACCACGATGTTGGTGTCGCCGCCCAGCTGCTCGACATGGGTGATCCTGCCGCGGATCGGCCCTTCGGCCTCGGGGCGCAGATGCTCGGGGCGGATGCCGAGCACGGCGCCCTCTGGGGCCTCCGTAACGGGCGCGAGAAAGTTCATCGAGGGCGCGCCGAGAAACCCCGCGACGAAGCGGTTGGCGGGGTTGTTGTAAAGCTCCATCGGCGCGCCGACCTGCTCGATCCGGCCCGCGCGCAGCACCACGATCCGGTCGGCCAGCGTCATCGCCTCTGTCTGGTCGTGGGTGACGTAGATCATCGAGGCGCCGAGCGCGCGGTGCAGCTGCGCGATCTCGATCCGGGTGTTCATCCGAAGTGCCGCGTCGAGGTTCGACAAGGGCTCGTCGAAGAGAAACAGCTGCGGCTGGCGCGTCACGGCGCGGCCGATGGCGACGCGCTGGCGCTGCCCGCCCGAGAGGTCCGAGGGGCGGCGGTCGAGATAGGGCTGCAACTCCAGCATCCGCGCGGCCTCGGCGATGCGCTCCTCGATCACCGCCTTGGGCTGGCCCTCCTGCTTGAGCCCGAGCGCCATGTTGCCGCGCACGTCGAGGTGCGGATAGAGCGCGTAGCTCTGGAACACCATGGCGATGCCGCGCTTGGCAGGGGGCGTGCGCGTCACCTCCGCCCCGCCGATCTCGACCCGCCCCGATGTCGCATCCTCCAGCCCGGCGATGACCCGCAAAAGCGTGGACTTGCCACAGCCCGAGGGGCCGACGAAGACGACGAACTCGCCCTCCTCGACCTCAAGGTCGATGTCGTGCAGCACCTGAATCCTGCCGAAGGACTTGGTCACGCGGTCGAGCTTGAGGGCGGTCATGGGGTTTCCTCCAGGGTAACGGGCCGGCCGGTGCGGATGCTTTCATCGGCGGCGAGGCAGACCTCCAAGCTGGTGAGCGCGTCCTGCATGTGGCGCGCAAGATCGATATCCTCGTCGATGGCGCGGATCAGATGCGCCTGTTCGGCATCGCACAGCGTCTGGTGGCCGGGCTCGTCCGGCATCTCGACGGTCTCGTCATGGCCGGGCCGGTGCACGAGGATCGCGCCGACCTTGGTGTGGCCGTCGACATCGTCCGAGGCGCCCTTGTTGCCTTCGGTGATGGACACGGAGCCGTTGGGCGAGACGATGTCCTTCACGAAGCTCGCGGTCTCGGACATCATCGGGCCCCAGCCCGCCTCGTACCAGCCGACCGAGCCGTCCTCGAACACCACCTGGAACTGGCCGTAGTTGTACATGCCCTCGGGGATCTCCTCGCTGAGCCTGAGGCCCATGCCATGCACCCGCAGGGGCCGCGCATCGGTGATCTGGCACATCACGTCGACGTAATGCACGCCGCAATCGACGATGGGCGAGGTGGTCTGCATCAGCGCCTTGTGCGTCTCCCAGGTCGCGCCCGAGGACTGCTGGTTGAGGTTGAGGCGGAACACGTATGGCCCGCCCAGACCCCGCGCCTCCTCGATCAGCCGCCGCCAGCTCGGGTGATGGCGCAGGATGTAGCCGACGACCAGCTTGCGCCCGGTCTCCTTCGCGCAGTCCACCACCCGCGCCGCATCCGCCACGGTGGTGGCGAGCGGCTTTTCGACGAAGACATGCGCGCCCGCCCGCATCGCCGCGCAGGCGTAATCGGCGTGGCTGTCGGAATAGGTGGCGATGACGACGATGTCGGGGCGCGTCTCTGCCAGCGCCGTCTCGTAATCGGTGAAGAGCGGATAGGAAGCGAGGGCCTCCGGCAGGGCGCGGGCCGAGCGGTTCACCAGCCCCACGATCTCGGCTTGCGGATGGGCATGGTGGGCCAGCGCATGGCTCAGCCCCATGTTGCCAAGCCCGGCGATGAGGACGCGGTGGGTCATTTGACGGCTCCCGAGGTGATGCCGCGGATCAGCTGCCGCGAGAAGATGACGTAAAGGACCAGCACCGGCAGGATCGCGAGGCTGAGCGCCGAGAGGACCGCGTTCCAGTCGGTCACGAACTGGCCGATGAAGACCTGTGAGCCCAAGGTGAGCGTCTTCACCTCCTCGGCCGGGGCGAGGATCAGCGGAAACCACAGGTCGTTCCAGATCGGGATCATGTTGAACACCGCCACCGTCGCCATGGCGGGGCGCACCAGCGGCAGCACGAGGCGGAAGAAGATCTTGTACTCGCTGAGCCCGTCGATGCGGCCGGCGTTCTTGAGATCGTCCGAGACCTGCCGCATGAACTCCGACAGGATGAACACCGCGAGCGGCAGGCCTTGGGCGGTGTAGACGAGGATCAGCGCCCAGAGCGTGTTCACCAGCCCCGTCGACACCATCATCTGCAGGATCGCCACCGTGCCGATGCGGATCGGGATCATGATGCCGAGCGCGAGGTAGAGCCCCATCAGCATGTTGCCGCGAAACCGGTATTCGGCCAGCGCAAAGGCCGCCATGGCACCGAACAGCAGGATGAAGAACAAGGAGGCCACGGTGACGATGAAGCTGTTCTGGAAGTAGAGGAAGAAATTGCCCTGCTTCATCACCGTCTGGTAGCCGATCAGGCTGAAGCTTTCGGCATCGGGCAGGGCCAGCGGCTCGCGGAAGATCGCGCGCCGCTCCTTGAAGCTGTTGATGACGATGACGAAGACCGGAAACAGCGCGATCAGCGTGTAGGCGATGAGCGCGGTGTGGGCCGCGACCGAGTTGAGCGGGTTGTGACGTGCGGTGGACATCGCGGCCTCCTCAGAGCTGGTAGCGGCGGATCCGGGTCTGGATGCCGAAGAGGTAGAGGCAGACCCCGATCAGGATGACCGCGAACATCGCCGAGGCGATGGCCGAGCCCATGTGCGGATCGCCCAGCTGCAGCTGGAAGCCGAAGAAGGTGCGGTAGAGGAAGGTGCCCAGGATATCGGTCGAGAAATCAGGCCCCGCCAGCGCGCCCTGCGCGGCATAGATCAGGTCGAAGGCGTTGAAATTGGCCACGAAGGTCAGGATCGAGATGATGCCGATCGACGGCAGGATCAGCGGCAGCTTGATCTTCCAGAAGGCCGAGAGCCCGGTGACCCCGTCGCACTCGCCCGCCTCGAGGATCTCGTCGGGGATCGACAGGAGGGCGGCGTAGATCAGCATCATTGGGATGCCGACGAACTGCCAGACCGAGATCAGCGCCAGCGTGGTGAGCGCCGTCTCCTCGCGCCCGAGCCACGGCGCGAAGAGCGATTTGAGCCCGATGGCGTCGAGCATCCCCGGCGCGATGCCCCAGATCGGCGACAGGATCAGCTTCCACGCGAAACCCACGATCACGAAGGAGAGGATGGTCGGGATGAAGATCGCCGAGCGGTAGAAGCTCGAAAAGCGCAGCCGCGGGTTCGACAGGATCGCGGCCAGCGCGATGCCGATCGGGTTCTGCACCGCCATGTGGATGAGAAAGAACCAGAAGTTGTTGATGAGCGCGTTCCAGAACTGGCGCGACCAGTTGGCATCGCCGAACAGCGTGCGGAAGTTCTCGAGGCCCACGAAGACCCGCTCTCCCTCGACCTCGTCGTAAAGCGCGAGCCGCAGCGTGTCGAACAGCGGCAGGATCATCACCGCCGTGTAGACCAGCACCGCCGGCGCGAGAAAGACGATGATGTGCCAGCGGATCTTTGGCGCATGCGAAGAGACGGCTGTGCCGGGCATGACGGATCTCCTGTGGGAGGAAAGACAAGGGCCGGGCGCGCAGGCGCCCGGCCCGGCGTCGGGTTACGGCTTGGGCTCGTACCAGCTCGCCAGCCCCTCCTGCAGGCGCGCGCCCGCATCGGCGGGGGTTTCCGCGCCCTTGATCACCTGCGCCGAGGCGTTCCAGGTCTCGTTTTCGAGGTTCGGCGTGCCGCGCGACAGGATCTGGTAGGTCGAGCGGATGGTCGAGTTGCACTCCTGCCGCCAGCTTGCGAACTCCTGCGCCAGCGGGTCCTCGATCTCGACCGGGGTGTCCGACAGCGGGAAGAAGCCCGGCAGCGCGTTGGCATAAAGCGTGGCGAACTCGGGCGAGGCGACCCAGTCGAGGAAGGTCTTCGCCGCCTCGGGATGCTCGGTCGCGGCGTTCATGCCGATGCCGATGTCGGTGTGATCCGAGATGTAGCACTCGTCCCCCTCATTGGGCACCGGCGGCGGGAAGGCCCCCATCTCGAAATCGACGAGATTGTTGAAGCCCGACACCTCCCACGAGCCCGCCGGATAGATCGCGGCGCGGCCCAGCGTGAACAGGTTCTGGCTGTCGGGATAGGTCTGCGCCTCGAAGCCGTCGCCGAGATAGTCGCCCCAGCGGGCGAGCTGCTCGTAGGGCGCGACCCATTCGGGATCGGTCAGGCTGGCTTCGCCCGAGAGCAGCGCCTGGCGGCCCTCCTCGCCCTTCCAGTAGTTGGGCCCGATGTTCTGGTAGCCCATGGTCGCGGCTTCCCACTGGTCGTTGGTGCCCATCGCCATGGGGATGTAGCCGCCGTCCTCCTTGAAGGCGTCGAGCACGGCGAAGAACTCCTCGACCGTCTCGGGCTCTTCGAGGCCCAGCTCCTCGAAGGCGTCCTTGTTGTAGATGAAACCGTGGATCACGCTGGCCATCGGCACGCAGTAGGTGGCCGATCCGTCATCGGTGCTCCAGCCCGACTTGGCCACGTCCGAGAAGTTGGACATGCCGTCGAGATCGCTCAGATCGGCGAGCTTTCCATCCTCGAACAGCGCCAGAGAGGCGTCGAAGGGGCGGCAGGTGATCAGGTCGCCCGCCGAGCCCGCGTCGAGCTTGGAATTGAGCACGGCGTTGTATTCCGCCGGGGCCGAGGGGGTGAAGTTCAGCTTGATCTCGGGGTGGGCGGCTTCGAAGGCCGGGATGATCTGGTCCTGCCAGATCGAAAGGTCGTCGTTGCGCCAGCTCTCGATGGTCAGCGTGACCTCCTGCGCCGCCGCGGCCCCCGCAAGCAGGGTCGAGCCGAGCAGGGCTCCGAGGATGATCCGTTTGGTCATTGTCTTCTCCCGTGTTGATGTTGCCGCGCCCTGTTCAGGCGTCTTGTTGTGTCTTGAGCGCGCCGAGCGCGGGGCGCAGGTGCCCGCCATGCGCGTCGAGCAGGGCGCGCGCTGTTTCGGGCGTGGCGCCCGCGGCGATCAGGCAGGCGGGCTTCAC
>NZ_JAMYXC010000239.1 GCF_024159025.1 Limimaricola litoreus | reverse complement strand
GGCCGCGGCGATCACCGCGGCGTCGGGTCCGGGCAGCAGGTTCGAAGCAGGCTCCGGCGCGCCCAGCGGTGCGGCCCCCGCCGCGATGCTGTCGGCAAGGGCGGCGACGTCGTCCGCCGACATCGGCCGCTCGGGGTCGAACTGCGGCATCGCGCCGGCCAGATCCTCGCCGGGACGCAGCTCGCCCGCTTCGGCCGTGGGCTGGACCAGCAGATCCTCTTCGGTCAGCCCCGGTCCCGGCGGCGCCAGCACCAGCCGTTCCTCGGGGCCGGCCGCCTCGCCCATGGCGGCGATGTCGTTGACGGCAAGCCCCTTGTGCAGGGCGATCTCGCCGCCCGGATCCTCGGGGGCCTCGCGCATCGGGCCTTGCATGGCGCGCACCACCGGGATGCCGGTGACGTCGCGCACCCACAGCTTGTAGCCCCAGACGGCGATGCCCAGCACCAGCGCGAGCGAGACGATGGCGCCCGCGTAGCGGAACACCAGGGCCATGCCGGTCGCCAGGGGGCCGGGCCCCTGCGGGTCGCTCGGTTGTGCCATCTCAGCCTCTCTGCCGCTTGCTGCCTCGGGAGGGGCACCGCCCCCCCTCATGCCGTGCCGGTGGGGGCGCGCCTCAGCGCATTTCCTCGACCGGGGTGACGCCAAGGATACCAAGCCCCTCCCCGATCACAACGCCGACCGCGCGCGCGAGCGAAATCTTGCCCTGTATCGTGGCCGCGTCGCCCTCCTGCAAAAAGCGCAGCGCGGGCTCGTCATTGCCGCGGTTCCACAGCGCGTGGAAGGCCGAGGCCAGATCGTAGAGGTAGAAGGCGACGCGGTGCGGCTCGTGCCCCTTGGCGGCGATCTCCACCAGCCGCGGCCATTCGGCAAGGGCGCGCATCAACGCCAGCTCCGCCTCGTGGTCGAGCTTCGACAGATCCGCCTCGGCCAGCGTCGCGTCATCGACGGCGATGCCCATGGCATCGGCCTTGCGCAGCACCGAGTTGATGCGCGCATTGGCGTATTGCACGTAGAACACCGGGTTCTCACGGCTTTGCTCCAGCACCTTGTCGAAATCGAAGTCGAGCGGCGCGTCGTTCTTGCGGGTCAGCATGTGAAACCGCACCGCATCCGCGCCGACCTGATCGACCAGATCGCGCAGGGTGACGAAATTGCCCGCGCGCTTGGACATCTTGAACGGCTCGCCGTTCTTCCAAAGCTTCACCAGCTGCACCAGCTTCACGTCGAGCGGCACGCGCCCCTCGGACAGTGCCGAGACGGCCGCCTTCATCCGCTTGACGTAGCCGCCGTGATCGGCGCCGAAGACGTCGATCAGCTGGGTGAAGCCGCGCTCCACCTTGTCGTAGTGATAGGCGATGTCGGGCGCGAAATAGGTCCATGCCCCGTCCGACTTCATGATCGGGCGGTCGACGTCGTCGCCATGCGCGGTGGAGCGGAACAGCGTCTGCTCGCGCGGCTCCCAATCCTCGGGCGTCTTGCCCTTGGGCGGCTCCAGCGTGCCGCGGTAGATCAGCCCCTTTTCGTCGAGCGTCTTGATCGCATCCTCGATCCGCCCGGTGCCGTAGAGCGCCTTTTCGGAGAAGAACACATCCATGGTGACGCCCAGCGCGGCGAGGTCGTCGCGGATCAACTCCATCATGGCTTCGGTGGCGATCTCGCGCGCCTCTTCGAGCCATTCGGCCTCCGGCGCGTCGAGCATCCGCTCGCCCCAGTGCTCCTTGAGCTTTTCGCCCACCGGCACGAGGTAATCGCCCGGATAGAGCCCCTCGCCGATCTCGGGCGTCATGCCGCAGGCCTCGCGGTAGCGCTCGAAGGAGGACCGCGCCAGCACGTCGACCTGCGCGCCGCCGTCGTTGACATAGTATTCCTTGGTCACCGCGTGGCCGGCGTAGTCCAGGAGCCGCGCCAGCGCATCGCCGAACACTGCGCCGCGCGCGTGGCCCACGTGCATCGGCCCGGTCGGGTTGGCCGAGACGTATTCGACATTGACCTTCTCGCCCTGCCCCATGGAGGAGCGGCCAAAGCCCTCTTCGGTCAGCGCGGCGCGGATGATGCCCTGCCACAGGCTCGGCGCGAGGCGGATGTTGATGAAGCCGGGCCCGGCCACCTCGGCCGTGGCGATGCGGTCATCGGCGGCGAGGCGCGCGGCCAGATCCTCGGCGATCTCGCGCGGCTTTTTCCCGGCGGGCTTGGCCAGCACCATCGCGGCATTGGTCGCCATGTCGCCATGCGCCGGATCGCGCGGCGGCTCCACCGTCACGGCGGCGGTCCTGAGGCCCTCGGGCAGCGCCCCGTCGCGGGTCATCGCGTCCAGCGTGTCGAGCACCAGCGCCCGGATGTCGGTGAAGAGGTTCATGCGCAGTCCTTTCGGCCTAGTCGTGCCGCGAGATCGGCCCGCGACCCTTTACCACGGCGACGCCGCGCGTCAACGCGCAGCACCCTCCTCGGCCGTCCGGCGCGCGCTCAGGCGGCGCGGGGCGGCTTGCCCTTGGGCTTGCCGCCGCGCCGCGGCGCGCCGCCCGGCTTGGGTCCCCAGGCCTTCACCCCCGCCATGCTGCCGCTCTTGTTCGGCGGATGGCTGGAGCCGCCCTTGCCGGCGTTGTTCTTCGCCGCGCGCTTCGCGATCTCGTGGCCGGCCTCGGGGTCGGTGCCCTTCTCCTCGCCCGGCGGCAGCATGGAGATGATCCGCACCCCCGCCCCGGCGCGGATCTCCTCGTCGCCGGTGATGAACTCGGTCGTGCCCTGCGGGCCGACCCGGGCGATGACCTTGGCGTGGGGCCGCTTCTCGCGCCATTCCTCCAGCCCGTATTCCTCGGTCAGCCGGGTGACGCGGAAGGTCCAGCCTTCGCGCATCAGCTGCTCGTAGCCCTCGTAGGTCTCGTTGGGACCGAACTCGCGCCCCGTCATGCTCGAGGACAGCGCGTGCCTTGCGCTCTCCATCTTCTGCCGGGCGATCTGGTAGACGTTGTCGCGGCCGAACTCGGGGCCGAGATCGGTGGCGACCAGCGTGTTGTAGGCGTCGTTCTCGGTGGCGGCGATGACGATGTCGTAGCTCACCAGTTCGAGCCAGTGCTCGGCCGATTCCGACAGGATGTCGCCCGAATAGGTGGGGATGCCCTCCGAGCGCGCGGCGCGCAGGTTGTTGTGGTTGGGATCGGCCATCAGCACCGGCACCTCGACCTTGCGCAGCGTCTCGGCCAGCCCGCGGGTGAAGCGCGAGCCGCCGATCAGCAGCACGCCCGGCACCGCGCCGCCCGAGAGGTTCAGCATCCGTGCGAAGGGCGCGAGGGTGAAGCCATGCACCACCACCGTGAAGGCCACCAGCACGAAGGCCAGCGGCGCGACCACGTGGCCGTCGGGCACGCCCAGATCGGCCAGTCTTTCGCCGAAGAGGCCGGCCACCGCCACGAGCACCACGCCGCGCGGCCCGGTGAGCGCCACCAGAAGCTGCTCGCGCCAGGGGATGCCCGCGCCTAAGAGCGACAGGTAGACGGTGAGCGGGCGCACCACCAGCACCACCGACAGCACGAAGACCACCGCGCGCCAGTTCAGCGTGGCCAGCGTGTCGAACTCGATCGCCGCGGCGAGCAGGATGAACACGCCCGAAACCAGCAGGATCGTCGCGTGCTCCTTGAAGCGGCGCAGCTCGGTATAGGAGGGCAGGTCGGAATTGGCGATGCCGATGCCCATCACCGTCACGGCCAGAAGCCCGCTCTCGTGCAGCACCGTGTCGGAGACCGCGAAGACCGCGAGCAGCAGCGAGAACAGCACCGGCACCTTCATGTATTCGGGCACCCGGCCCTTGCGGAAGCCCCACGCGACGATCGCCGCCCCGGCCGCGCCCAGCGCCAGCGCCACGCCGATGCCGAGCGCCAGCTCCCACACGGCGCTGCCCACCGTGACGGCGGTGCGCATCACCAGAACCACCTCGAAGGCCAGCACGGCGGCGAGCGCGCCGATCGGGTCGTTGACGATCGCCTCCCATTGCAAGAGCGAGGCCGGGCGCCGCGCCAGCCGCGCGGTGCGCAAAAGCGGCGCGATCACCGTGGGGCCGGTGACGATCATGATGCCGCCGAACACCGCCGCGCTCTCCCAGCTCATCCCCGCGCCGAAGCGCAACGCCAGCGCCGAGAAGAGCCAGCCCAGGGGCGCGCCGATGAAGACCAGCCGGCTCACCCCCTTGGCTTCGTCGCGCAAGGAGCGGAAGTTGAGCGTGAGCCCGCCCTCGAACAGGATGATGGCCACCGCGATGGCGATCATCGGCTGTACCAGCGGGCCGATGTCGCGCACGGGCACGAACCAGCCGAGGCCCGGGCCGATGACGAGCCCCGCCGCCAGCATCAGCACGATCGCAGGCAGCCTGAGCCGCCAGGCCACCCATTGCGAGCCCACCCCGATCGCGCCCACCAGCGCAAAGGCCATGACCGGGCTCAGCGCCGCCGCCTGCTCCGTTGCCGTTTCAATCGCCACTCCACGCCCCCGCCACATTGGTCTTTTCCAGAATGTCCGAGCCGGTCAGCCGCGCGTGTTCCTGCAAGGCGAAGCGGTCGGTCATCCCGGCAATGTAGTCCGCCACGATCCGTGCCAAGGCGGTTTCGCCCCCAGCCTCCGCAACGTCCTTTCGCCATTGCTTGGGCAGGTTCTCGGGATGGGCCATGAAGAGCGGGAAGAGATCATGGATCACGCCGGTCACCCGTTCGCGCATCACGACCACCTCTGGGGCGCGGTACATGCGGTGGAAGAGGAACTTGCGCAGCACCTTGAGATCGCTCCACAAACCGGGGGTGAAGCGGACCATCATCCGCCCCGCCTCGCGCACCTCGCGCGCCGATTTCGGATCGGCCTCGGACAGGTTGGCCCGCGCCACGCCGATCACATCCTCGACCAGCACGCCGAAGAAGCGCCGGAGCGCCTCGTGGCGGCGGCGGTAGTAGTTGAGGCCGGGATACTTGGCGTCCACCTCCGCAAAGCAGTCGTGCAGGATCGGCAGCTCGGCCAGCTCGTCGGTCGAGAACAGCTCCGCGCGCAGCCCGTCGTGCAGGTCGTGGTGGGAATAGGCGATGTCGTCGGCCAATGCGGCGACCTGCGCCTCGGCGCTGGCATGAGTGTGCAGCTCCAGATCGTGCTGGGCCACGTAATTCGCCAGCGCATGGGGGATGTCACCCGTTACCGGACCATTATGCTTGGCGATCCCCTCCAGCGTCTCCCACGTCAGGTTCAGCCCGTCGAACTCGGCATAATGCCGCTCCAGCGAGGTGACGATGCGGATCGCCTGCGCGTTGTGATCGAAGCCGCCATAGGGCTTCATCAGCGCGTCGAGCGCATCCTCGCCGGTATGGCCGAAGGGCGGGTGGCCGAGGTCATGCGCCAGCGCCACCGCCTCGGTCAGCTCGGTGTTGAGCCCCAGCACGCCCGAGATCGTCCGCGCCACCTGCGCCACCTCGATCGAATGGGTGAGCCGGGTGCGGAAATAATCGCCCTCGTGCTCGATGAAGACCTGCGTCTTGTGCTTGAGGCGGCGGAAGGCGCTCGCATGGATGATGCGGTCGCGGTCGCGCTGAAAGGGCGAGCGGAAGGCGCTCTCCTCCTCGGGGTGGAGCCTGCCGCGCGTGTCGCGCGGGTCGGAGGCATAGGGAGCCATCATGTCGTCCGCCAGCTTGTCGTCACTATTCACCTTACCTATATGGGTCGTAAGGCCGCCCGGACAGGGAATTCGCGAGAAGGACCGCGCCCGGACCGGCACAATGACCCTGCCCCGAGATAGGTTCCGCCATGCTCACCCTGCCCCCCAAGGTCACCCCCCGCGCCTGGGAACGCCTGTCCGAGATCGGCGCACAGGCGGAAGGAAAGGCGCTGCGCGTCGCCGTCGAAGGCGGCGGCTGCTCGGGCTTTCAATACGAGATCGCGCTCGATGAGCCCAAGGAGGACGATCTCGTGCTCGAAGGCGCGGGCGAGAAGGTCGTGGTCGACAGCGTCTCGCTGCCCTTTCTCGCCGATGCCACGATCGATTTCGCCGACGAGCTGATCGGCGCGCGCTTCGTGATCGAGAATCCCAACGCCAGCAGCTCCTGCGGCTGCGGCACCAGCTTCTCGATCTGAGCGGCCGAGGGGGAGGCCGCGCCGCTTGACGCGGCCCGGCCCGCGCCTACCCTCCGGAACGGACAGTTCCGGAATTCCCAGTCATGACAGACGACAAGACGCCCCCGCCGCCCGACGAGATCCCCGGCGGAAGCGACCCTGCGCCTTCGACACCCTCGGAGCCGGGTCCGCCCGCCGCGCCGGAAACCGACCTCGCGCAGGCGGCGCGCGCCTTCTGGGCGGCGCTGATG
>NZ_JAMYXC010000063.1 GCF_024159025.1 Limimaricola litoreus | reverse complement strand
GCGGCCCGCGCGCTAGGTGAGCCGCGCGGCCGGATCGGGCCGCCCCACCTTCGGAGAGCCGCGATGATCCTCCCCCTCACCGGTCTTGCGATCGGCGCGCTGCTGGGCGCATGGCGCGCGCGCCGCCACGGCGGCGGTGCGGCCGACATGGCGCAATGGGGCGCCGCGCATGCGCTCGCGCTCGGGATTCTGGGCCTGTTCCTGCTGCTGCTGCTCAGCCGGCTCGCCGGTTGAGGGCGAGCGGGGTCACCGCGCCCGCTCACCCTCCCGGTGCTCCGTGTCGTGCCTCCGCGCGGCCAGCTGATCGAGCAGCTGGCGCAGCCGGTCCGGCGTCTCCCGTTCGACCGGGAAAGCCTTGCGCAGCGCGGAGTCACGTGTCTGTCGGTCGAACTGATCGAAATTCATGGTTGCCTCATTCAGTTGGACAACCCCCCTGATGACTAGACAATACTCATAACCCGGATTCGGTTCCTGTCCGGTTAATCACACTTGACGCAACCTGTGGCGTAGAGGGCGCATGTGACACCCCAGAAACGGTGGTTGCCCGGCCCCATTCCGGACACCATATTGCCATAATGCTGAAATTCTCCCCGCTGATTCTGGCGCTGCTCTACGGCTTCGCGGTCTACCAGGTCTCGGTCTGGCGCACGCGCCGCGCGCTCGATGCGCAATCGACCGAGCTGGCCGAGCCGCGGCTGCGCGCGGTGTGCGAAAAGCTCGCCCGCGCGCTCGACCTGCCGCGGATCAAGGTCCATGTCTACGAGATCGCCCCGGTCAACGGCCTCGCCGCCCCCGACGGGCGGATCTTCCTGACGCGCGGCTTCTTGCAGAAGTTCAACGCGGGCGAGGTCACGGCCGAAGAGATCGCCAGCGTCGTGGCGCATGAGCTGGGCCATGTCGCGCTGGGCCATTCGCGCCGCCGCATGGTGGATTTCTCGGCGCAGAACGCGCTGCGCACGGCGCTGGCGGCGGTGTTGTCGCGCTTCATCCCCGGCTTCGGCGGCATGATCGCCAGCGGCCTCGCCCGGCTGGTGGCGGCCCGGATCAGCCGGGTCGACGAATACGAGGCGGACGCCTATGCCTCGGCGCTGATGATCAAGGCGGGGCTCGGCACGGGCCCGCAGAAATCGCTGCTGTCCAAGCTCGACAAGCTGGGCGGCGTGGGCGGCGCGACGCCCGCCTGGCTGATGAGCCACCCCAAGACCCAAGCGCGGCTCAAGGCGATCTCCGACAATGAGGCGAAGTGGCTGGGCGCCTAGCCCGCCACCCCCGCCGTCTCCAGCGCCTTGCCGAAGCGGTTGAGCCGCGCCTTCTTCATCAGCTTGCGCAGGGTCCAGGCCTCGCCCGAGAGCCGCGACGCCTCGGCCAGCACCGATGCCGCCACCTCGCCCACCGGGCCGGGGCTGGCCTCGAACAGGCCGAGCAGGAAATTGTCGGGATCGGCGCGGCTCAGCCCCTCCTCGGCGAGGACGCCGCGCGGAAAATCCTTGGCGTTCATCGTCACGATCACGTCGCAATGCCCCGCGACCGCGCTGGCGAGCACATGGATGTCATTCGGATCGGGCAACCAGAGCCGCCGCTCCAGATCGGGCCGTGCCGCGACCTCGGCATGCGCGAAGCGCGACGCCAGAAGCGCGATCTCGCCCCGCGCGATCGCCTCCCCACCGGGCCCCAGCCGCGCCGCCGCCCGCGCCCATTCCTCCGAGATCCGCGCGCTCCAGCGCGGCTCGAACAGCCCTCGCGCGGCGCAGCCCAGAAGCAGCTCGCGCATCACGGTGGGATAAAGGACGCAGGCGTCGAGCAGGACCCTCACAGCCGGAACACGAGCGCCTTGAGATAGCCGCCCTCGGCCAGCTGCGGCAGCACCGGGTGATCGGCCCCGGCAAAGCCGGTGTAGCAGATCGCACCCTTGCGTCCCGCCTTGCCGATGCCGCGTGCGCAGGCGGCGCGGAATTTCGACAGGTCCGCGGCGTGAGAGCAGGAACACAGCACGAGATAGCCGCCCTCCTCCACCAGCGGGGCCGCCAGACGCGCGATCCGCTCATAGGCCCGCAGTCCCGGCTCCAGCGCCGATTTCGACGGCGCAAAGGCGGGCGGGTCGCAGACCACCACCTCGAAGCGGCGGCCTTCCTTGTCGAGCGCGGCCAGCGTGTCGAAGGCATCGTCTTGCCGCGTCTCGAAGCGCTCGGCCACGCCCGAAGCTTCGGCACCTTTGCGCGCAAGCTCAAGCGCGGGGGCCGAGCCGTCGACGGCGAGCGCCGAGGCCGCGCCCCGCGCCAATGCGGCAAGGCCGAAGCCGCCGACATGGGAAAACACGTCGAGCACGCGCGCGCCCTGTGACAGACCGGCGGCAAAAGCGTGGTTCGGACGCTGGTCGTAGAACAGCCCCGTCTTCTGCCCGCCCATCAGGTCGGCCATGTAGACGGCCCCGTTCATCGGCACCTCGACCGGGCCCTCGGGCGCATCGCCGCGCAGCATGCGCAGCTCCTCGCCCAGCCCCTCAAGCCCGCGCGCCCGGCCAGAGCCGTTGAGCACGACCCGGCGGATGCCGGTGGCGGCCAGAAGCGCGTCGGCGATGGTCTCTGCCCCCGCATCGGCCCAGGCGGCGTTGGGCTGCAACACCGCGATATCGCCGAAGCGGTCGATCACCACGCCGGGCAGCCCGTCGGCCTCGGCATGCACCAGCCGGTAGAAGGGCTTGTCGAACAGCGCCTCGCGGTGGCGCAGCGCCGCCGCCAGCTTCGTAGCGATCCAGTCGCCGTCGATCACCGCCTCCGGGTCGCGGTCGAGCACGCGGGCGGCGATCTTCGACTCCGGGTTGACGGTGACGACCGCCATCGGACGCCGCTCGGCATCCTCCAGAATGGCGAGGCTGCCGGCTTCGAGCTTCTTGGTGCGGCGGTCGAGAACCATCTCGTTGGCGAAGACCCATGGAAAGCCGTGGCGGACCGCGCGGGCGTCAGCCTTGGGCATCAGCCGGACGGTGGGATAGGGCGGGAGGTGCGGGAAGGGTGTCATGCGCCCTCCTACCCTGCCCCGCGCGCCACGAAAAGCCATGACGCGTGAAACCGCGCTGCCGGGCCCCGTGTTTCTCCGTGAGGGCCGCATTTGCCGCCCCGCCGCCCGGCGCAATGGTTGTTAGCGCTAACGAACCATGCTAACGCCGGGCCAACCCCGATTTACGACAGGAGCTGCCAGATGGCCCTCAACCGCACGCTCGAAGCCGTCACCGACCGCATCCGCGCCCGCAGCGAAGGGCCGCGCCGGACCTATCTCGACCGCATGGCCGCCGCCGCCGCCGAAGGACCGCGCCGCGCGCATCTGACCTGCGGCAACCAGGCTCATGCCTATGCCGCCACCGGCGAGGACAAGGATGCGCTCGCCACCGGCCGCGCGCCGAACATCGGCATCATCACCGCCTATAACGACATGCTCTCGGCGCATCAGCCCTTCGAGACCTATCCCGCGCTGATCCGCGAGGCGGCGCGCGCGGCGGGTGCCACCGCGCAGGTCGCGGGCGGCGTGCCGGCGATGTGCGACGGCGTGACCCAGGGCCAGACCGGCATGGAGCTGTCGCTATTTTCGCGCGACGTGATCGCCATGGCCGCCGCCGTCGGCCTGTCGCACAACGTGTTCGACAGCTCGGTCTACTTGGGCGTCTGCGACAAGATCGTGCCAGGTCTCGTCATGGCCGCCGCAACCTTTGGCTACATCCCGGCGGTGTTCCTGCCCGCGGGCCCGATGACCTCGGGCCTGCCCAACGACGAAAAGGCCCGCGTGCGCCAGCAGTTCGCCGCGGGCGAAGTAGGCCGCGACGCGCTGATGGCGGCCGAGATGGCCTCCTACCACGGGCCGGGCACCTGCACCTTCTACGGCACCGCCAACTCCAACCAGATGCTGATGGAGTTCATGGGGCTGCACCTGCCCGGCGCCAGCTTCGTGAACCCGGGCACCCCGCTGCGCGACGCGCTCACTGTCGCCGGCACCGAGCGGGCGGCGCAGATCACCGCGCTGGGCAACGAGTTCACCCCCGCCTCCGACGTGCTCGACGAGCGGGCCTTCGTCAACGGCATGGTCGGTCTGATGGCGACGGGCGGCTCCACCAACCTCGTGCTGCACCTGCCGGCCATGGCCAAGGCGGCGGGGATCATCCTCGATCTGGAGGATTTCGCGGAGCTCTCGGCGATCACGCCGCTGATGGCCAAGGTCTATCCCAACGGCCTGGCGGACGTGAACCATTTCCACGCCGCGGGGGGCTTGGGCTACATGATCGGCGAGCTTCTGAACGCGGGCCTTCTGCACCCCGACACCCGCACCGTCGCAGGCGAAGGCCTCGAGCTCTATACCCACGAGCCCAAGCTTTCGGAGGGCCGGGTCGCTTACGCCAAGGGCTCGGGCGAGACGCTCAACGACAAGATCCTGCGCCCCGCCTCCGATCCGTTCCAGAAGACCGGCGGCCTGCGTCAGCTTTCGGGCAACATCGGCCGCGCGGTGATCAAGACCTCGGCCGTCGCACCCGAGCGCCACGTGATCGAGGCCAAGGCGCGGGTCTTCCACGATCAGGAAGCGGTCAAGACCGCCTTCCGCAACAGCGAGTTCACCGAGGACACCATTGTCATCGTCCGCTACCAGGGGCCGAAGTCGAACGGCATGCCCGAGCTGCACAACCTGACGCCGACGCTGGCGGTGCTGCAGGACCGGGGCCTCAAGGTGGCGCTGGTCACCGACGGGCGCATGTCGGGTGCGTCGGGCAAGGTGCCGGCGGCGATCCACGTCACCCCCGAGGCCGCCGATGGCGGCGCCATTGCGCTGGTGCGCGACGGGGATCTCGTGCGGCTCGATGCCACTGCAGGCTCGCTCGAGGTTCTGAGCAGCCTCGAGGGCCGCGACCCCGCCCCCGCCGATCTGGCGGGCAATGGCAACGGCGTCGGGCGCGAGCTGTTCGAGGTCTTCCGCCAGAACGTCGGCGGCGGCGCCTATGGCGCGACGGTGGTGGTCTGATCAATCGGTGGTGGCGTGGAACTGTCCCGTCAGGACATGCGGCTGATCGGTGTAGGGCGCGGTGAGGATCGTGCCCGACACCTCGCCCGCCAGCACCCGCCCCCCTGCGCCGCGCAGCGGGCTCTCGATGGTGATGTCGAGGCGGCGGTCCTCTCCCGCCAGCGGCAGCTCCGCGCCGAAGCCCGCCGCCAGCTCGCCGCTGCGCCGCGCGCCGTCGCGGGTCAGCACCAGCCTGCCCTGACCGGGCACGAGAGGCAGGCTGTCGATGGCGACCGTCTCGCCGTGAAACGCGCCCGAGATGTCATGCAGCCGCCCCTCCACGGGCAGCACCGTGCTGGCATCGGCAAAATCGAGATCGAGCGTCACCCCGCCTTCGATACGCCCGCTGGGCGTAATGTCGGCCTCGCGGATATCAGCGGCAAAGCCACCCTCGTAGCGGGCGCTGCCACCGCGCGGCAGGTCAAACGCCTCCGGACGGTCGAGAAGCCGGCCGAAAGCCGCGCGGTCGAAATGCGACGGCGGCAGGTCCGCCACCTGCCCGCCGCCGCCGCATCCGGTCAGGACCACCGCGCAGGCAAGACCCATGAAACCCTCGCGCGGCATTGCCTTCCTCCTCCAGCCCGACCAGATTTGCGCGGAAATGTTAACCGCCCGTTAACGGCGAGCCCCGAAACACCCTTTCACCTCCAAGACGACAGGATCCTGCGATGACCCCCGAACATGCCTCCGAACTGACCGCCAAGGTCTGCGCCCTCGCCCCGGTGATCCCGGTGCTGGTGGTCGAGGATGCCGCCCATGCCGCCGATCTGGCGCGCGCGCTGATCGAGGGCGGGCTGCCCGCGCTCGAGGTGACGCTGCGCACGCCGTCGGCGCTCGAGGTGATCCGCGAGATGGCGCGCGTCGAGGGCGGCGTCGTCGGCGCGGGCACGCTGCTGTCGCCCGAGGATGTCGAGGCCGCCAAGGAGGCGGGTGCGACCTTCGGCGTCTGCCCCGGTGCGACGAAGCGCATTCTCGACGCCTGCGAGGCCAACGACCTGCCGCTGCTGCCCGCCGCCGCCACCGCCTCCGAGGTGCTGCGGCTCTACGAGCGCGGCTATACGGTGCAGAAGTTCTTTCCCGCCGAGGTCAACGGCGGCGTGCCCGCGCTCAAGGCGATCGGCGCGCCGATCCCGCAGGTGAAGTTCTGCCCCACCGGCGGCGTCAGCCTCAGGAACGCGCCGGAATACCTCTCGCTGTCCAACACGCTCTGCGTCGGCGGCAGCTGGGTCGCGCCCAAGGAGATGGTGGCGTCGGGCGACTGGGCCGGGATCACCCGCCTCGCCGCCGAGGCCGCGGCCCTGCCGCGCTGAGAAAGCGGCGCGTGGCGGCCTAGCCCGTCACGCGCCCTGTGCGTCC
>NZ_JAMYXC010000325.1 GCF_024159025.1 Limimaricola litoreus | reverse complement strand
CGGCACGGCCCGCGCCGCGGCCCCCACGGCCGCCTCGATCTCGCGCGTCATGGCCGCGATCCGCGCCTCGGGCGCCAGCGTGTAGGAGGGCATCGCCACCGCCCAGCCCCGCGCCAGCACGCCGGCGGCCAGATGCGACCAGCTGCCCTTGTCGAAGGCCTTCCAGAAGCCGCCATGCACGAAGACCACCGCGCCCTGCGCCTCGCCCGCGGGGCGAAACAGGTCGAACCGCTGGCGCGCGCCTGTCCCATAGGCGATCTCCTCGGGCGGATGGCTCTCGCGAAACGCCGCCGCGGCCTCGGCCCAGCGCGCGGGATAGTCCATGCCGCCGGGGATGTGGCTGGCGTTGGCATAGGCCGCATCGATCGCGGCACGGCTGTCTGTCATGTCTTCCCTCCCTGTGATGCCCGCTGTTCGGGGGCTGGACCCGCCCTACCCTCGCGGTCAAGGATGCGCCCGAACACCTGGAGGAGAAGTCATGCTCGACGACCGTACCGACATCAAGTCACTGCTCAGCCGCCCCGATCTCATCCGCGACAAGGCCTTTCTCGGCGGAGCGTGGGTTTCGGCCGAGGACGGCAAGACCTTCGAGGTCACCAACCCCGCGCGCGGCGACGTTCTGGCCCAGGTGGCCGATCTGTCGCGCCAGGAGGTCGCCCACGCCATCGACATCGCCCGCAAGGCGCAGAAGCCCTGGGCCGCGAAGACCGGCAAGGAGCGCGCGAAGGTCTTGCGCCGCTGGTTCGACCTGCTGATGGAAAACCAGGAAGATCTTGCCATCCTGATGACCGCCGAGCAGGGCAAGCCGCTGCACGAAAGCCGGGGCGAGGTGGCCTACGGCGCGAGCTTCATCGAATGGTTCGGCGAGGAGGCCAAGCGCGTTTACGGCGAGACCATCCCGGGCCACATGCCCGACAAGCGGATCACCGTGATCAAGCAGCCGATCGGCGTCGCCGCCGGGATCACGCCGTGGAACTTCCCCAATGCGATGATCGCCCGCAAGGTGGCGCCGGCGCTGGCGGCGGGCTGCTCCTTCGTGATCCGCCCCGCCTCGCAGACGCCGCTCTCGGCGCTGGCGATGGCGGTGCTGGCCGAGGAGGCCGGCGTGCCCGAGGGCGTGTTCTCGGTGGTCACCTCCTCCTCGGCCTCGGAGATCGGCAAGGAATTCTGCGAGAACCCGGTCGTGCGCAAGCTGACCTTCACCGGCTCGACCGAGGTGGGCCGCATCCTGCTGCGCCAGGCCGCCGACCAGGTGATGAAATGCTCGATGGAGCTTGGCGGCAACGCGCCCTTCATCGTGTTCGACGACGCCGATCTCGAGGCCGCGGTCGAGGGCGCGATCCAGTGCAAGTTCCGCAATAACGGCCAGACCTGCGTCTGCGCCAACCGGATCTACGTGCAAAAGGGCGTCTATGACGAATTCGCCAAACGCCTGAAGGCGGCGGTGGAAAAGCTGCATGTCGGCGATGGTCTCTCGGACGGCACCGATCTCGGACCGCTGATCGAACCTTCGGCGATCGAGAAGGTGCAGGACCACCTGAAGGACGCGCTCGACCAGGGTGCCACGCTGCTCACGGGCGGCGAGGCGCATGATCTGGGCGGGCAGTTCTTCAAGCCCACCGTCGTCACCGGCGCGAAACAGGGCATGAAGGTCGCGCATGAAGAGACCTTCGGCCCCTTCGCGCCGCTCTTCGCCTTCGAGGACGAGGGCGAGGTGATCGAGCTGGCCAATGACACGATCTTCGGCCTCGCCTCGTATTTCTACGCCAAGGATCTGAGCCGCGTGACCAAGGTAGCCGAGGCGCTGGAATACGGCATCGTCGGCATCAACACCGGCATCATCTCGACCGAGGTCGCGCCCTTCGGCGGGGTCAAGCAGTCGGGGCTGGGCCGCGAGGGATCGCGCCATGGAATCGAGGATTACCTGGAGATGAAATACATCTGCGCTTCGGTCTGACGCCTGGATGGGGGCGGCCTGCGTGCGGCCCCCGCCTTGCGCATTCGACCCCCGAATGCGCCTTGGAGAGCGGTCTTCGGAGGCTTTCCTCCGCAGCACCGCAACCATGTCGCGCCATTGTCGCAATTCGCGCCTAGAACAGGGCGGACGTCCGGTGCAGCCCCGTGGCGTCGGCCGTGACGAGTGATGATTTTGGGTGTGGCGCGGAGGCTCGCGCGGCCTCCGCGTTCGCGCCACGATGTTTGGAGCGCCCCTTCAGGGCAGCTCCGCCGCCGGGATGATCGGAAAGAACACCCCGCCCGAGCGCACGCCGAACCAGTCCGCGCCCGCGTGCGGCGCGGTCTCGCCCAGCTCGACCAGCCGGTAGAAGCTCTTGCGATCGATCAGCGCCTCCAGCCCCGAGCGGATCTCGACATAGGGCGCGGGCTCGCCGGTCCTTGCGTCTCGCACCACCCGGATCGGATGATCCGGCCCCGCCAGCGCCGTCTCGCCGAGATTGGTGGTGAACAGCAGATCGTCGCCCTCGCGCGCCACGTCGACCGCGACGAAGGGCGCGTCGTCGACGGTGATGCCGACCTTTTCCACCGGGGTGACAAGGAAATGCCTGTCGCCCTCGCGCTTGAGGATGCTGGCGAAGAGCTTGACCATTCGCTCCCGCCCGATCGGCGTGCCCTCGTGGAACCATGTCCCGTCACGGGCGATGCGCATGTCGAGATCGCCGCAGAACGGCGGATCCCACAGATGCACCGGCGCGGGCCCGCGCCCGCCCGCCCGGCTGGCCGCCGATGCGAGGCTTTCCGCCGAAGGGGCGCCGTTTCCTTCACCGTTCTTTGTGTTTGCCATCGGGAGCCGCCACGGTATCTGCTGGAACTGCAATCTAGACTAGAACGGGAAGGCTGTCATGCCAGAGCAGATGAGCGACGCCGATCTCCTTGCCGGGATCGACAGCCTCGGCGACCGCCTCGCGCAGGCCCGCGACAGCGTGGCGCGGCGCTTCGTCGGCCAGGAACGGGTGGTCGAGCTGTCGCTCTCGGCGCTTCTGTGCGGCGGTCACGCGCTGCTGGTCGGCCTGCCCGGCCTGGGCAAGACCCGTCTCGTCGATGCGCTCTCGACGGTGATGGGCCTCGCGGAAAGCCGGATCCAGTTCACCCCCGATCTGATGCCCGCCGACATCCTGGGCAGTGAAGTGCTGGAAACCGCCGCCGACGGCACTCGCGCCTTCCGCTTCATCGAAGGTCCCGTCTTCTGCCAGCTCCTGATGGCTGACGAGATCAACCGCGCCTCCCCCCGCACGCAGTCGGCGCTGCTGCAGGCGATGCAGGAGCGCGAGGTGACCATCGCGGGCCAGCACCGCCCGCTGGGCCGCCCGTTCCACGTGCTGGCGACGCAGAACCCGCTGGAGCAGGAGGGCACCTATCCGCTGCCCGAGGCGCAGCTCGACCGTTTCCTGTTTCAGATCGACGTGCCCTATCCGACTCGCGACACGGAGCGCGAGATCCTGCTGGCCACGACCGGCATTGAGGAGGCCGAGGCCGAGGCGGTGTTCACCGCGGACGAGCTGCTCGATGCCCAGCGCCTCCTGCGCCGGATGCCGGTGGGCGAGGGCGTGATGGAACTCATTCTCGATCTGGTGCGCGCCTGCCGCCCCGATAGCCCCGAGGCGCTGCCCGAGCTGCGCCAGTCGGTGAGCTGGGGGCCGGGGCCGCGCGCGGCGCAGGCCTTGATGCTCGCGGTGCGGGCCGAGGCGCTGCTCGATGGCCGCCTCGCGCCGGGGCCGCAGGACGTGGCCCGCCTCGCCGTGCCGGTGCTGGAGCACCGCATGGCGCTGGGCTTTGCCGCCCGCGCGCGGGGCGAGAGCCTGCCCGCGCTGATCGAGGAGGTGGCCGCGCGGGTGACGCGCACCGAGGCGGCGGCGTGATCGCAAGCTCCGCCCCCGACACCACCCCCCTCGGCCTGCGCGGTCGCGCCGAAGACCTCGCCGCCCCGCTGCCGCCGCTGCTGGCCGAGGCCGAGCATCTCGCCCAGACCGTGCTGATGGGCGAGCATGGCCGCAGGCGCGCGGGCGCGGGCAGCAATTTCTGGCAATACCGCGCCGCCCAGCCGCATGACACGGCGCGGGCCATCGACTGGCGCCGCTCGGGCCGCGCCGATCAGGCCTTCGTGCAGGAAAAGGAATGGCAGATCGCGCAAAGCGTGGCGCTTTGGGTCGATGACGGGGCCTCCATGGGCTTTGCCTCGACGCGCAATCTGCCCCCCAAGGCCGACCGCGCACGGCTCATCGCCCTGGCGCTCGCCGTGCTGCTCGACCGTGGCGGCGAACGGGTCGGGCTGACCGATGCGCGGCTGCCGCCGCGCCGGGGGCGTGGGCAGCTGGCGCGGCTGGCGCAGATCCTGTCACAAGAGCGCGATGAGGATCACGGTGCGCCCGAGTCGCGCAGCCTCGCGCCGCAAAGCCGCGCCGTGCTGATCTCGGATTTCCTCGGCCCCGTCGAGCCGGTCGAGGCGATGCTGACGGCGGCGGCCGATCGCGGCGTGCGCGGCGCGCTCATGCAGGTGCTCGACCCCGCCGAGGAGGCGTTTCCTTATGACGGGCGCACCATCTTCGAGAGCATGTCCGGCGCGCTGCGCCACGAGACGCTGAAGGCGGGCGAGCTGAAGGACCGCTATCTCGAACGCCTCGCCGCGCGCCGCGCGCATCTGGCGTCCCTCGCCCATGCCACCGGTTGGCAGTTTTCGACCCATCGCACCTCCCAAAGCGCCGCCTCGGCGCTGCTGTGGCTCCATGCCGCGCTGGAGCGCCGCTGATGTGGAGCCTCGGCCCGGTCGGTTTTCTCTCGCCCTGGCTGCTGGCCGGGCTGGTGCTGCTGCCGGTGCTGTGGCTGATCCTGCGCGCGGTGCCGCCCGCGCCGCTGCGCCGCCGCTTTCCCGGCGTGGCGCTGCTTCTGGGGCTCGACGACCGCGAGAGCCAGTCGGACCGCACGCCATGGTGGCTTTTGCTGCTGCGCATCCTCGCCGTCGCGGCGGCCATCCTCGGCTTCGCCGGCCCGGTGCTGAACCCGGCCGAGCGGCCCGCCCCCGGCGCGGGGCCGCTCTTGATCCTTGCCGACGGCACATGGGCCGATGCGCGCGACTGGCCCGCCCGTATGACACGGATCGAGGCGCTTTTGGGCGAGGCGCGGCGCGCGGGCCGTCCCGCCGCCGCCGCCGTGCTGACCGACCTGCCCGATGAGATCCGCTTCGATCCCGCCGAGGCGGTGCTGACCACCCTGCCCGGCCTTTCGCCGCGGCCATGGCAGCCTGATGCGGCGGCGCTGGCCGACTGGGCCGGGTCTCTCGAAGGCCGGTTCGAGACGGTCTGGCTGTCGGACGGCCTTGCCCGCGACAGCCGCGTGCCCCTGCTCGAGGCGCTGGAGGCCCATGGCCCGGTGCGGGTGATCCAGACGCCGCGCCGCATCCTCGCGCTGCGCCCGCCGCGGCTCGACGGCGCGCAGATCGCGCTGGAGGCTCTGCGCACCCCCACGGGCGGCGCAGCGCAGGCCACCGTCGCCGCGCATGGCCTCGATCCCGCCGGCATCGAACGCCGCCTCGCCACCGCGACGCTCGACTTCGCGCCGGGCGAGGCCACGGCCTCCGCCGCGCTGGCGCTGCCGCCAGAACTGCGCAACCGCGTCACCCGATTCGAGATCGAGGGCGCGCGCTCCGCCGCCGCCGTGGCGCTGGGCGATGATGCGCTGCGGCGGCGCGAGGTGGGCCTCGTCGAAAGCCGCGAGGCGCGCGAGGCGACCGAGCTGATGTCGCCGCTGCATTACCTGCGGGTGGCGCTGGAGACACAGGCCGATCTCGTCTCGGGCGATCTGCCCGCGCTGATCCCCGCCAAGCCGGACGTGATCGTGCTGGCCGATGCGGGCAGCCTGCCCCCTTCCGAGGCCGAGGCGCTGCAGGCCTGGGTCGAGGAGGGCGGGCTGCTCCTGCGCTTTGCCGGGCCGCGCCTCGCGGCCTCCGAGGCCGTCCGCGACGGGGGCGACCCCCTGATGCCGGTGCGGCTGCGCGCCGCGGCCCGCTCGGTCGGTGGCACGATGAGCTGGGGCGAGCCCAAGACCATCGCGCCCTTCGACGCCGACAGCCCCTTCTTCGGCCTGCCGGTGCCGGATGACGTCACCGTGCGCGCGCAGGTCGTGGCCCAGCCCGGCCCCGATCTCGCCGAGCGGGTCATCGCGCAGCTCTCCGACGGCACGCCGCTTGTCACCCGCAAGGCGCTGGGCGAAGGACAGGTCGTGCTGGTCCATGTCACCGCCAATGCCGAATGGTCCTCGCTGCCGCTCTCGGGGCTTTTCGTCTCGATGCTTGAGCGGCTCGCCATCTCGGCGCGCGGCGGCGCCGATGCCGCGGCCGATCTCGCGGGCACGACATGGCAGCCGGTCGAGGTGATGGACGCCGAAGGCCGCCTGACCGAGACCGACACCCGCGCCGCCGTCGCGGGCGAGGCGCTGGCCGCGGGCGCGCTGGGGCCTGACCTGCCGCCGGGGCTCTATGCGGGCGAAGCGGGGCGCTTCGCGCTCAACGTCACCCGCGC